>JAFGEY010000309.1 GCA_016931365.1 Anaerolineae bacterium | reverse complement strand
GGGGCCAGCCAGCAGCTTCGCGCGGCAGCGACGCGCCTGTTGCAGGTCGGTGAAAAGCAGTTGGCTGAAGCCGCGTTGGAGGAAGCGAAAAACCTGGAAGAGCAGGGCCAAATGTCATCGGGCGGGGCTAAAAAGCTGCGCTATGCCACGCGCAAGCTCAGCCGCAAACCGGCAGCAACGGAGACAGAACCAACCGACGGCGGTGCCGCCGAATCGGATCAGAGTGATTAAGTCAGAGAAAATGGAGGTTTGAAATGAAACTGTGTCCCAGTTGTGGAAATCAGGCCGCCGACAATGCCATATTCTGCGATCAATGCGGCACGCGGCTGCCCGAAGCGGCCCCCGTCGTTGAACCGTCAGCGTTCGAACCGTCGATTGTTGAACCGGTACTCGAAGCGCCAACCGGCGGCATTCCTGAAGGGATCATCCTCTGCCCGTCGTGCGGAGCCGAGAACGTGCCCGGTGAGGTGTTCTGTGACGTCTGCGGCGAGCCGTTGACCGCGCCCGAACCGGTGGCGGCCGTTGCGGCGGTCGAAGAGGTGATCGTCGAAGCGGTGATTGAACAAGTGATCGAAGATCTGCCGACGGATGTAACATTGGCTGAAGAACTAGTTCCCGAACAAGTGATCGAAAAAGTACCCGCTGTCGGCGGAATATTTTGCGCGGTATGCGGCTCGCCCGTCAACGCCGGCGACACGTTTTGCGGCAGTTGCGGGGCCGCATTGGGCGACGCGGCAGTCGAAGAAGAGGTGATCGAAGAACCGTTGTTCGAAGAGCCGATCATCCAGGAACCTATCGTCGACGAGGTCATTGAAGAAGTGGTGATTGAGGAACCGATCGATGAGTCCTTTGTCGTCGAAGAGATTGTCGAAGAGGTGGTGATCGAAGAGCCAGTCGTCGAAGCGGTGGTCGAGGCTGCGCCGGGCTGTCCGGTTTGTGGCGCGAGTATCACTCCTGGGCAGCGCTTCTGCGGCGGTTGTGGAGCGACGCTGGCGGTTCCCCAAGCGGCAGTTTCTGCCACCGTTGAATCGCCGGCCGCGCTCGAGAGTATGGCCGAGGTTGAGCCGGAGATGGTGGTCGTATCGACCGGGCCTTATCTTGAGGTAGTGACGAGCGGCGCGCATATTCCCCTGGTCTTGCAGCCCGAACTGCTCGTTGGTCGTCTGGACGAGGTCAGCGGCATCGAGCCAGAGGTCGACATGACTCCGCACGGCGGGCTGGACGGCGGCATTTCGCGCCGTCACGCGCAGCTGTTTTACGAGAGCGGGGCCTGGTTTGTGTTCGATCTGGACAGCACGAATGGCACTTGTGTCGACGGCCAAGAGATCGCCCCCAAGACGCGCGTGCCGATCCAAGATGGAGCCAAGATCGAATTTGGCGAGGTAGAGATGATTTTCCACGCCGGGTAAGTGCTGACCCGATCATTGTTTGACCTGTTCAAACAGATGATCCAGCAACCATACCTATATCAGGGTATGGTTGCTTTTTTTTATCGCTTGAATGTGATATAATCAAATCAAGCGTTTCTTTCTGGGGGATCTGTCGATATGACCAGGGAAGAGAGCCAATACAGTCGCGATACGATCTTGCGTTTGGCCCGCGCCGGGGTATGGGTGCGTCTGGTTGTACAAGATGACGCCTGTCCGGCCTGCACAGCGCACAAAGATCGACTCTATCCCCCGGATCAAGCGCCTCGTATTCCCATCCCCGAATGTACTTCTGCCTTTTGCCGCTGCCGCTTTGAGGCGGTCGATCCGTCCAGCAAACTTGCCGTCTCGGAAATGGTGGCCCGTGGCGCGCAGTTGGTGCGCGCCCGGCTCAAGCGCGGCGCGCTGAGCGTGCTGCGCCGTGCCGTTGCCCTCGATGAGTTGTACGAGCCGGGCTGGTTGTGGCTCAGCGCGGTGGTCGACGATCAGGAAAAGGTGCAGTGCCTGGAAAAGGTCTTGCAAATCAATCCAGACAATCACTGGGCCAGAAAAAAGCTGTACGAAGTACAGCGCCGCCTGGGCATTGTGGTCAAGTCTCGCGGCACTGCGCCGTTGGTCGACATTCCGCTGGAAGTGCTGCAAATCCGCGCCGAGCGCCAGGTAATCATCGAGCAGTGGCAGTCTTTTATGGACATCATCGCCCAGACCGCGCCCAAGATCGCCCGCGATCAGGCATTGGCCTTTACCCGCCGCCTGGAGCAGGCTAACGCAGAGGCGGTCGAGCAACTGGTGACCGTCGCTGCCCTGCGCGACGAAATGGAACAGCAGTGGCGCGAATTGGACGTGGTCGGCCGCAGCCTGGGGCAGGCGATCCGAGACTTTGCTTACCAGCCTGACTATCACGCCGATGAAAAGCAGATGCGTGAGGTGTTGCAATTCCTGTTCGATGCGCTGATGACACGCCGCAAAGAGATGAAAAAGCAGGTTGAGCTTTACGGCGGCACTGCGACGTAGACGATCTACCCAAGACATCGTTTCGATCAAAGGGGATCAATGCGCATGTTTACGGAACGCCGGGCACACAACTCGACAAGACGCATCACGGCTCGTTCTCTCAGCAGACCGACCTGGGAGCAACTGCAACGCGAGAGCCGCCCGGCTCGCGTGCTGGCCGTTTTCGAACACGCTTGCGATCTGATCGCCCCGGACGGCAGCGTGATCGCCCTGGTCGCCACCTCCCTGGATGACGGTCCGTTCCACATTGTCGTCGATGCTGCTCCGGGTATTTTCCGCGCCCTTCGCCGCGACATACCCGCTCTGTTGGGCCGGGATGCCCTTTGGCTCGCTGGCCTTCAAATCGACCTGCGCGGCGCTCGCCGGTGGGAGCCCTGCCCGTCCTGGGGTACCCTGCGCGCGCGACGGCAGACTATCGACCATACGTTGTCTTATTTATATACTTTTTGTTCGAGAATGGCGATACGCCAGATGCGAGACAGTCTCTTCTTCCCCTTGCTGCACGCCGATGGACTCCTTGATCGCATCGATCAACATGGTTTTTCCTGCGCCCAGAGTGCGGTGGAAGCGATACGCCAGGGTTGGAACGGAGATCGCCCCGCTTTGCAGCGCGGCGCCGCTGCGCTGGCCGGTCTGGGAAAGGGCCTCACCCCTGCCGGCGACGATTTTCTGCTCGGACTGCTCCTGTATGCCTGGCTCTTTCACCCTGATCCCCAAACCTTTTGCACCGACGTGGTCGACATCGCCGCGCCGCGCACCACCACCCTGTCGGCCGCTTTTTTGCGCGCCGGGGCGCGCGGCGAGTGCAGCGCGCCGTGGCACTGTTTATTTGACGCGTTGAGCTGCGGCCATGAAGGCAAAATTGCACTTGCCGTACAGCGACTCCTGGATTGCGGCGCGACCTCCGGCGCAGACAGTCTGCTCGGTTTTTTGCATATCGCCCGTTCAAGGAGGCTCTTTTGTCCACCCAATGCCTGATCAAGACCAGCGAATACCACGATTCGATCACCCTGATGCAGATAGCCCGCGAGTTGGTGCAATTGCCGGGCGTTGTCGATGTGGCGGTGGTGATGGCCACCGAGGCCAACCGCGCCATTTTGCGCCAGGCCGGGCTGCTGCGGCCTGAGATCGACGCGGCAACGCCCAACGACCTCGTCGTCGCCGTCCTGGCCGATTCGGATGACCATGCCGAGCGCGCCCTGTACGCCGCCGAAGCGCGTCTGGCAGCCCGCGACGAGCCGCACAAAACCGGATCTAGCTGTCAATTGCGCACGATTCGCGCCGCCGCGCGCGGGGCCAACCTGGCGATCGTCTCCGTCGCCGGGCAGTACGCCGCCGCCGAGGCGTGGGAGGCGCTGAAAAATGGGCTGCACGTTTTGCTGTTCAGCGACAATGTGTCCATCGAGGACGAGATCGCCCTGAAACGGTACGCCGTCGAACATGGGCTGTTGATGATGGGCGCCGACTGCGGCACGGCGATCCTCAACGGGGTGGCCCTCTGTTTCGCCAATGCCGTGCCGCGCGGGTCGGTGGGCCTCGTCGCCGCCTCGGGCACCGGGCTGCAAGAGGTAAGCACGCTGCTCGCCAGGCTGGGCGTCGGCGTCAGCCAGGGCATCGGCACCGGCGGACGCGACCTCAAAGAAGCAGTCGGCGGCCTGACCATGATCCAGGGCCTCAAGGCGCTGCAGGCCGATCCGGGCACGCGGGTGTTGGTGTTGATCTCCAAGCCGCCCGCCCAGGCCGTCGCCGAGCGGGTGCTGGCGCAGGTTCGACAGAGCGACAAACCGGCAGTGGTCTGCTTTTTGGGCGGCGATCCCTCGCCCATTGTCCAGGCCGGGGCGATCCCGGCGCGCACCTTGCAGGAAGCAGCCTACCTTGCCGCCGCCGAGATCGGGCATGATCTGTCTTCGCTTGATCAGATGCTTGAGCGCGAGCGCGCGGAACTCAAAGCGCAGGCCGAGATGTTACGCGGCCGACTCAAAACGGGGCAGCGCTACCTGCGCGGCCTGTTCAGCGGCGGCACGCTGGCCTCGGAGGCGCTGGTGATCTGGCAAGAGATGTTGGACGGCGTCTGGTCAAACGTGCCGCTCGATCCCCGCTTTAAATTAGCCGACGCGGCGCACAGTCGTGGACACTGCGCTGTCGATCTGGGCGAAGACGAGTTCACCGTGGGCCGGCCCCACCCGATGCTCGATCACGACCTGCGCATCCGCCGCTTGCTGCAAGAGGCCGCCGATCCGGAGGTTGCCGTGATTCTGCTCGATGTGGTGCTGGGTTACGGCGTCCATCCCGACCCGGCGGGCGAACTCGGCCCGGCGATCCGCGAGGCTCGCCAACGCGCCGCGCGCGATGGACGCGAGCTCATCGTCGTGGCCTCGATCACAGGGACGGAAGGCGATCCGCAGCAGCTCGGCCGCCAGGTGCGGGCATTGGAGGAGGCCGGGACAGTCATCGCTTCGTGCAATGCGGCCGCCGCCCGCCTGACCGGGTACGTTGTGGCCGGAAAGGAGTTGCCGTGACCGAGAAACCCGTTCAATCCCTTTTTGGTGCGCCGCTCAACGCGATCAACCTGGGTCTGCGCGCCTTTGCCGACAGCCTGGAGGCGCAGGGCGTGCCCGTTGCGCAGGTCGATTGGCAGCCGCCGCGCGCGCCCAAGCTCCACTTTACCCGCGCCGGGATCGACATCGACGCGGCCAACGCCGAGGCGACCGCACGCATCATGGCCGGCCGCCCGGTGTTGATCGATATGGGCATCGCCCGTGAGACGATCCCCGGCTACCACGACCGGCTGCTCCTCCACGCCGGCCCGCCGATTGCCTGGGATCGTATGTGCGGGCCGCAGCGCGGCGCGGTGATGGGCGCGCTGGTCTACGAAGGGCTGGCTCGGGACGAGCAGCAGGCTGCCGGACTGGCCGCCGGCGGCGAGGTCGAATTTGCGCCCTGCCACCACTACCATGCCGTCGGGCCGATGGCCGGCATTATCTCGCCGTCAATGCCGGTGTTTGTCATCCGCAACGAGGCTTTTGGCAACCTGGCCTATGCCACACAGAACGAAGGGCTGGGCCGGGTACTGCGTTACGGCGCGTTCGGCCCCGACGTGTACGAGCGGCTGCGCTGGATGGAACAAGTGCTTTATCCGACGCTCAAGGCGGCGCTTAGGGCAGTCGATGGCGGCATCGACCTGCGCGCGCTGATCAGCCAGGCGCTGCATATGGGCGACGAGTGCCACAACCGCAACCGCGCCGGCACGTCGCTCTTGTTGCGGGCGATCGCGCCGGCGCTGATCCGCACCTGCCCCGACTCTGGACGCGCGGCGCAGGTGTTTGAGTTTATCGAGCGCAACGATCACTTTTTCCTCAACCTCTCGATGGCTGCCGGCAAGGCGATGCTCGAACCGGCGGAGGGCATCGCGGGGGCGAGCGTGCTGACGGTGATGGCTCGCAACGGCACCGATTTTGGCATTCGTGTCGCTGGCCTGCCAGAGCGCTGGTTCGTCGCTCCGGCAGGCGTGGTGGAAGGGCTTTACCTGCCCGGATTCACCGCCCAGGATGCCAACCCGGATATCGGCGACAGCACGGTCACCGAGACGGCGGGTTTTGGCGGTTTTGCGATGGCTTCCGCTCCGGCCATTGCCCGCTTTGTGGGCGGGACGGCGCAAGACGCCTTGCAAGCCACGCTGGAAATGTACCACATCTGCTTTGCCGAACATGGGCAGTTTACCATCCCCGCGCTCGGTTTTCGTGGCACGCCGCTGGGCATCGACATCCGTTACGTGGCCGAAACGGGCATTTTGCCCCGGCTGAACACGGGCATCGCTCACAAAGAGCCGGGGATCGGGATGGTGGGGGCCGGCGTGCTGCGCGCGCCTGCCGCCTGTTTTGCCGAAGCATTTGAGGCGTTCAAAAGATTGTAATATGGG
>JAFGEY010000308.1 GCA_016931365.1 Anaerolineae bacterium | reverse complement strand
TTCTTGAACAACGTCAAAACTCTGCGCCTCGATGTACCCATCGCCAGCGTCTCAGCGCCTCTGCGTTGAGTTTTTTCAGTGGACTCAAATTTCGGTTCGGGCCGGAATGTGGTAAAATCAGGGTGTCAAACCCATTCAGCAAGAAAGACGAACCAATGATCGAATCCCAACCGGGATCGACGCTCAATCTGACGCCATACGTTGGCCGCTGGGTCGCTGTCGTGCGCGAGCGAGTGGTCGGTGTGGGGCAGACGGCCGACGAGGCGCGACAACTGGCGCTGCACAACCGTCCCAAAGAAGCGCCGGAGGTGTTCTTTGTCTCTGTCGAGCGACAGATCGCCCAGGAAACGGCCAAGATCCCGCTGATCGCCCAGGTTTTCGACCTGGCGCAAGCGTACAAGGTCGAAATTTACCTGGTCGGCGGCAGCGTGCGTGACCTGCTGCTAGGCCGCCTGACGCACGATCTGGATTTTGCCGTCGACGGCGACGGGTTAAACCTTGCACGCCGCATCGCCAACGCGCTTCACGCCGCCTATGTGCCCATCGACCGCGAGCGCAGAACCGGGCGCGTGGTCTTGAAAAACTCCAACATGTACATCGACGTCGCCGCCTTGCGCGGCGCCGACCTGCTTGCCGATCTGCGCGATCGCGATTTCACCCTCAATGCCATCGCCCTGGCGCGAACCGGCGACGGGAATTGGCAGCTGATCGATCCACTCGGCGGCCAAACTGACCTGGAACAAGGCATTTTGCGCGCGGCATCTGCCACTAGCTTGGACCACGACCCGTTGCGGACGATGCGCGCGGTGCGCATGTGCGCCCAATTCAACTGCACACTATACCCCGATACAGAGCATTCGTTGCGCGCGGCAGCCCCGCAGCTCAAACAGGTCTCGGCGGAGCGCATCCGCGATGAATGGTTCAAAATCCTGGCCCTGCCGGGTGCGGCGCAGGCCATCCGCCGCCTCGACGATCTGACGTTGCTCCCCGCCATCATCCCTCACTTTGCCATCGACAATCCGCTGCGGCCAGCCTTCAACCACGCCGCCGCCACCGTCGAGGCGCTGGAGCAAGTCTGGGATTCGCTGACGAGGCAGAGGAACGCTGCGGCTTTACAGCCGCTCCAGGATTTTGCCTCCCATCTTGTGCAGCGTTACGCGGCGACGGTCTGCGACGAGCGCAGCCACCTGATGCTGCTCAAATGCGCCGCACTCTTGCACCAGATCGATCCCGACCCGGCCCGATCCGCGCAGATTGCCGCCGGGCTGGCGCGCGAATGGCGGTGCAGCAACCGCGAGATCGAGTTGCTGCGCACAGCAATCACCGCCCAGGCCGAACTGCCCGCGCTGGTTGCCCAAGCCAGGCCTTCACGCCGCCGCGTATACCGCTTTTACCAGAAAAGCGGCGCCTATGGCATCGATGCGGCGCTGGTCGCGCTGGCCAACAAACGAACACGATACACGGCGCAGCCCAACGATGCACAATGGCGGAAATGGACGGTCACCGTCGCCAGGCTCGTCGAAGCATATTGCTTGCGCTATCAAGATATGGTCAACCCCCCCCTGCTGCTCACAGGGAGCGACTTGATCGCCCTCGGCATTGAGCCAGGCCCGCAGATGGGCGCTTTACTGTCGCGTCTGCGCGAAGAGCAGGCCGCCGGCAAAATTCACGACCGAGAGCAGGCTCTGGCCTATGTTACTGCCCAACACCAAACCCAGAAAGGCGAACAATGACCCAGCCCATCACCATTGTTTCGGGCCTGCCCCGCTCCGGCACATCGATGATGATGAAAATGCTTCAGGCGGGTGGAATGCCCATACTGACCGACCAGGTCCGCCAAGCCGATGAGGACAACCCCAAAGGGTATTACGAACTTGAACGCGTCAAACAGATACAAGACGATCAAGCCTGGCTGCAAGCGGCGCAAGGCCAGGCGGTCAAGGTGATCTCGGCGCTGCTGCCCAAACTGCCTTCGTCCTATACATACAAAGTTATTTTTATGCACAGAGTGATGCAAGAAATTCTCGATTCGCAAAGACAGATGCTCGTCCGGCGTGGCGAGCCGACGGACAAGGTCAGCGATGAAAAGCTGGCCGCGGCGTTCGAAAAGCACCTCAAATCCGTCCATCAATGGCTCGTGCAGCAGCCCAACATCGATGTGCTCTATGTCAACTATAATTCAATCCTGAAAGCCCCGCTCCAGCACGCGCGCGAGATCGACGCCTTTCTGGGACTTGGCCTGGATACGGTTCAAATGGCCCAGGCCGTCGATCAATCGCTCTATCGACAGCGCCACTAAATAAAGCAACTTGACAAAGACCGGAGAGCGGTTATAATAGCATTGTTCTCTCCTCCAACGACGGGGGAACGCGGAAAGCGCCGCACTCATTTTTGGGGGTCGAACTCAGGTACGATAGACCTCGGTCCATACGGGAGAGAATTTTGGTTATGCGCGTTGCCATAGATGCTCGTCTGAGCTTTTCCTTCCAGGGTGGAATCACTCAATATACGCTGAATCTGATCCGTGCGCTCGCCGCCGTCGATCACGAAAATTCATACACCATCTTTCAGCGCCGATCCGACCAGCGACAGATCGCCTCACAAGACAATTTCCGGCGTACCTACCTGTGGACGCCGGCCCATCACCCACTCGAACAATACCTGCTCAGCATGGAATTGCTGGCCCAAAGAAACATCGACATCATCCATTGGACCGACTTTATTCCGCCGCTCTACAATCGCCGCCCCAGCGTGATCACTGTCCACGACCTGGCGTTTTTGCTCTACCCCCATTTTCTGACCCGTGACAGCGCCAAGTATTACGGGCTGATCGATCAAGCCGTACGGCGGGCGGATCACATCATTGCCGTTTCCGAAGCGACCAAACGCGACCTGGTGCGCCTCACCGGCACGCCCCCTAAAAAGATCACCGTCATTTACGAAGCCGCCGAATCGATCTATTTTCCGGTTCAAGATCGAGACGCACTGGACGACATTTGCAACAAACATTGTCTGCCCGAACAATACATCCTCTTTGTGGGCACCGTCGAACCGCGCAAAAACCTGAAAACGCTCGTCCGCGCTTTCGACATGCTGCGATCCAATTACAAGGCCGAAGCGCATCTGGTCATTGCTGGCAAGCCGGGCTGGCTTTATGAAGACGTAGACCAGTTAGTTGAAGAACTGGGCCTGCAAAACAAGATTCATTTTTTGGGCCGCGTGCCCACCGCCGATCTGCCCTTGCTTTACAACGCCGCACAAATGCTGGTTCTGCCCTCGTTCTATGAAGGATTCGGGCTGCCCCCGCTGGAGGCGATGGCTTGCGGCATCCCAGTCATCGTGTCCAACACGTCAGCGATGCCCGAAGTGGTCGGCGATGCCGCGCTGCGCGTCGAGCCGGGAGACGTGGAAGGGTTTGCTGTGGCCATGAACCGGCTGCTCTCCGAAACCGACCTGCGCGCCGATATGGTGGACAAAGGACGTAAGCGCGCCAAGCGTTTTTCATGGGATCGCGCTGCCCAAGAAACGCTCGAGGTCTACCAGAAACTGGTCAAAGTGAGGTAAGACGGTTTGCGCGTCTTGATGCTCGTCCCGCAATTGCCCTATCCACCTCATCAGGGCACAGCACTGCGCAATTTCAACCTGATCGCTCACCTCTCCTGCCGCCACGAGATTCATTTGTGCTGCTTTTTGCCGCCCGGCCGCACGCTGGAAGGAATCACACCGCTGCAAGAATGCTGCGCCAGCATCACAGCCGCGCCGCAGCCAACGCGATCGATGGGCCGGCGGTTGTGGACGACATTGACTTCATCCCGTCCCGACATGGCCTACCGACTGGCTTTGCCGGAATTTAAAGCCCGACTGCGCCAGGTGCTTGCGCGATCCCGCTTTGACGTGATCGAGTTCGAAGGCATCGAAATGATCCCCTACCTGCCCGCCGTTCTTGATCAGGTGCAAGGCCAATCACCGCGCCCATGCATCGTTTTCGACGATCACAACGCCGAATACATGCTGCAAAAGCGCGTTTTCGAATCCGACATCGGCGCGCCACGGCGGTGGCCTGGGGCGCTCTATTCCTTGATCCAGTGGAAAAAACTCG
>JAFGEY010000041.1 GCA_016931365.1 Anaerolineae bacterium | reverse complement strand
GTCAGCCGGCCGTAGGTGGTGCAGACCGAGAGACCCATCTCTCGCCCGATCGAGGGCCAGCACTGCATCGCCATGCCGGAGAGTCTGTTGCTCGTCCAAAATCCCATCAGCGCCGCTTCGAGCTTGGCCGCATTGAGCAGATAGCTGTCACTCACGGTGATCGTAGGATAGCGGGCGCGGTAATCAGAGATGATCTCTTGCACGCGCGCGTCATCGTCGGCCAACGCTTTGGCCTGGGCCACGATGTCGCTCAGGTCGGCGTAAATCACGTTCTGGCCGAACTTTTGGATCATCGCCGCTTCATCATAACCCACTGTCTCGAACGTACCCGGTCGCACCCCGACCTGGCCGACACGCGCCCCCTTGAGCGCCTTGACCACGCCCACGGCGCGGACAAAGGTCTCCACCTCGGCCTGGAATTCTGGCTCATCGGGGAAGAACAGCCCGGCATAGTAGAAGGGGATCTTGCGGCGATACAGCCCGGAGGCCATCGACAGGTTGCCGCAGTAAGAGTCGGAGGTGCGGGACAGGCCCAGGTCGTCCGGCGCGGGCGGCTCTTTGGTTGCGTACAACAAGACCGGCAGGCCGAGCTTTTCGGCGATCTTGGCCGCCGATCGCTCGTCGCCAAAGTCAAGCGGGCAGAGCACCAGCGCATCGACCTTGTTGGCCTGGAAATACTCGGCCACCGCTTCCGCCTCGTCGAGGGTGTGCACCATCCCGTGCGGGGTCAGCCCCTTGACCGAGTCCAGCTCGCCCGCCTGCGGCACCACCACCTCCAGCCCGTCGATGCGGGCAAAGACTGCCAGCGAATCGTCGCGCATTTTCTGGCACCACTCGGTGTAACGAAAACGGTAGGAAGGAACGAACCCAATTTTTACTTTCATCATTTTATAATCTCCTTGATTTACATTTCGTATTGCGTGTTCCGTGCTGCATATTGTGTATTGCGTGATGCGTGACGGAATACGCAATACGCCTCACGCCCCATGCAGCGCGTTGAGCGTTGTCTGTCCACCCAGGGCGGCAATGCCTTCTTGAGGCACGCCCGCCCGGCGCAGTGGTTCGATCACATTACGTCCCAAATCCGGCACGTAGGCCTTGAGCAGCGCACACGCACCGCCAGGCACAATCTGCGCCACACCCAGATCGGCAGGCAGCAGGCAGGTCTGGCCCGCTTTCAAGGGCACGCGCTGCGCACCGCACGCCACCGTCGATGTGCCTTCGATCTGCGAGAGCACATAAAAACGCTCGCCGTCGCAATCGATGGTGTACGGCTCAACCAAATCCAGCCGTTCCAGTGCAAAATACGGGCAGGCCAGGACCCAGGTGTGCCGGTTCTCGCCCTCTTGCACCGTCACCGGCACGGTCTTGGGATCAAAGCCCGCCTCAAGGTTGACTCCCGCGACGGCCAGCGCGATCCAGGCCTCTCGTTGGGCGGGTGTCAGGTGTTCGGGCGGCGGGCGCAAACCGATATAGACGTCCGAGTTTTGCATGATCTCGTACAAGAGCGCGCCGCCGGCCGAATAGTGCATCGCGCCTGCGTAGAGCAGAAAGGCGTCGCCCGGCTGGATGGCGTATTCAGGCATCAGTTCCTTGATCGTGCCGTCGAGCACCGCCGCGCGCACCCGCTCCGGCGTCGTCCCCGCAACGTGACCGCAACGGATGGTCGCGCCGGGACGGGTCTTGAGCATATACCAGGCCTCGGTTTTGCCCGGATCGGTAAGGCCGTGTTGGGCCGCCAATTCGTCCGAGTGATGGCTCTGCTCACCGAGCACGTTGGACGCATCCAGGAACTTGATCAGCAGCGGAAAGCGCACGCCGCAGCGGGCAACGACGTCGCGTCCCAAGAACGGCTCGCCGTACAGATCAATGATCTCGTGCAGCGTTTTTCCTGTTAACGCACCGTTGATCACCTCACTCGATTCGCCGGGCCGGTCGCAGACCTCCCAGGTTTCGGCGATGCGGTGATCGCCGGGCAGGCCGTCCTTGTCAAAGGCATCGACGATCCAGCGATCGCCAAAGCCATAGTTGCGCAAGATTTCTTTGAAACGGAGCGGGTAAAGCTCTTGCATCTCTTGTCCTTTTGACCACCGACCACGACAGCGGTCAGTCGTCAGCGGTCTGCATAGCGCCCTACAACTTGACGATGATCCCCTCTTGGGCCGATTTATACCCGGCCAAGATCAGCCGCAGCGTGTCTGCTGCTTCTTGCGCCGAATGCAGCGGCTCAAACCCGCCCTCGATGGCGTCGATCAAGTGGGCGATTTCGGCGGCAAAGGTGCGGTCGTAATCCCAGCCCGGATACTCGGTCACTGCCGGGGTCTGGAATCCAACCGGCTGGTAGTAGAGCTTGTTGCTTTCGCCCCATAGCTGCCCGGCTTCAGCCTGGATGCTGAACAGCGTCGGCCCGCAGCCCGGCGCGGCGATCGCCCAACTGGTAAAGATGCTGCCCATCGCGCCGTCGGCAAACTTGACTGAGAGCTGCGCGGTGTCTTCTTCGTCCATCGGGATGCGATAGTTGCCCAGCGTCGCCGAGACCTCGACCGGCATCTGCCCGGCGAGAAAGAGCAGCCGGTAGGCGGGATGGTAGCCGGTGTCGATCAGCTCGCCGCCGCCCATCTTGGCCGGATCGGAGCGCCAGGTGGCCCGCCGCGCCGCAGCCTTGCCCCAACTGGATTTGTCCAGGCTCAACCCGCCGCGCCGCGCGCCGGCGTCCATCGTATTCACCGAGTAAACCTTGCCGATGTCGCCGAGCATGATCATTTGCTTGGCCTTGAGCACGGTGGGGAAAAAGAGCTGGTTGTGCCCGGCCATCATCGTTATGCCGCTCGATTTGACCGCGTTGACGATGTCATCGGCCTCGGCGAGGTTGAGACAGAGCGGCTTTTCGGTCATCAGATGCTTGCCCGCCTGCGCCGACTCGACGATGGAATCGCGGTGCAAAAAGTGCGGCAGGGCAATGTCCACCGCATCGATCGACGGGTCGGCCAGCAGGTCGTGGTAATCGGCATAGTAAGCCACATCCCGGCCGTACTGCTTCATCCGAACGCGCGCATTTTCCTCTGAAATGTCGGCCATGGCGACGATATCGGCGCGCCCGGCAACCTTTTTCCAGCCTTCAACGTGGGCGTGCATGATCCCACCGCAGCCGATCAAACCTATTTTAAGCGTCATTTTAAAATCTCCTTTGATCAAAATATTTGGGTAGATTGGTTGTTAGGTGGTTTGGTGGTTGAAAAGACACTGTCGCGGATCAACCACCTGACCATCTATTCCAACCCCGCCGCTTTCCACATCTTGTCCATACACTCGGCGATCAGTTTGCCGGCAGCCAGCGTGTCCTGGGCGGCGAGTTCGTTGATCCGCTTGCTGAACGGCTCCGGCGTCACCGGCCCATCATAGCCCATTTCATGGAGTTTTTTGATGAACCCCGGCAGGTCGATCACCCCGGTCTCCATCGGCAGGCGGCGGTCGTTATCGACATAGGTTTCCAGGGTCAGCCCTTCCGGCGCGTCGTTGACGTGCACCGTGACCACATCCTGGGCCGCGATCGTGTCGAGCACATCCAGCCCATCGCCGGAGGTGAACAGGTGCCAGGCGTCGAGCAGCAGGCCGACATTTCCCGTGCCGATCTCATGAGCCAAGTCCATCATCCCGCCCAGCGTATAGACGAACGGGTAGGTGAACCGATCACGGATTGTCTTGGGGCCAAGGAACTCGATGCCCAGTACGCAGCCCTGCTCCTTGAGCACCTGGGCAATGGGGCGGAAACGTGCCACGTGCCAGGTCCAGTTTGGATCAAACGCGCGCTCGTTCGAGCCGGACAGACACCAGGTCGCCGTGCGCGTGCAGCCAAGCGATTTGCCCAGCGCGGCCAGCTTGGGCAGTTTTTCCAGGTCTTGCTCCCACTGGTCGTCCTTGTTCCAGGCCACGGGCAGTCCCCACTGGCCCGGCTTGACGCCCGCGTCGGCGAACAGCTTGCGCACATAGTCGACGCCGTGCGCGCCGGCCAACTGCGCCGCCTCGTGAATGTCGAAATCGATGCCGCCAAAGTTGATCTTTTTGGCCAGGTCGATGGTCTGGGCCAGATCGAGGCCACGGATGCCAATCGCACCGGCGTTCAGATTTTTGAACATAGTTCGCTCCTTTGCTGTTTTCAACAGGTGGTAAGGGCGAGGCATCCCCAATCGAAACCCGGTTGGGCGACGAGGATGCTCCGCCCTTGCTCATTTACAGGTCGATGCTTTTCAAATAGTTGCGGCTGACCACGGCGCTTTCAAACGCGGTGGGCAGTTGAGTGACGTCCGTCTCGACGATCAGCCAGCCCGCAAAACCCGCGCCCTTGAGAATGTCGACGATGGCTGCGATGTCCAGGCACCCTTGCCCCAACTCGGTCCAGATGCCCTTTTTCGAATACGTGGCATAGTCCCAATCCTGCCCCTGCCCAGCCGCCAGCACGTCGCCGTTGACATCTTTGACGTGCATGGTCTTGATCTGGCCGGCATAATCGCGGCAATATTGCACCGCATCGACACCGGCCCAGGCCAGGTGACCGATGTCCGGCCCGTGAAAGACGACGTCGGGATCGACCATCGAAAAGAGCCGGTCGATCTCGGCGCGGGTCTCGATCATACTGCCGACGTGATTGTGAAAACAACTTTTCACACCCTGCGCCAGCGTGATCTCGCCGACCTTGTTCAGCGTTTTGGCGAACTGGTCAAACTCGGCGTCGGTCATCATATCTTGAACGCTGACATGCCCGGCGACCTGGTTGCGTGTCTTGCCGCTGGCCGTAACGTATTGGTCGAACCCATTGGCCGCGACGTACACCTCGGTGCAGCCGCAGTCACGCATAAATGCGGCCAGCTTGCGCGCCTGCTCCAGGATCGACGCCTCCTGCGCTTTGTCCCAGAACGCGGCGCCCAGGTAGCTTGGCGCCGGTTTGAGGCCGTACCCGGCAAGCTGATCGATCACGGTTTGCGCCGGTTGATCGTCGCGCGGGCTGGCCGGAACGCCCTCATACCCAGCGGCGCTGATCTGGCGCAGCATCTCATCCTCTGTTGCCTTGAATTTGATGCCCTCTGGCGTAAATTCGATCCAGGTGATTTGTCCACAACCGATTTTCACTTTACTCATTGTTTGCTCCTTTGTAGTAGAGAGCGCAGCAGGCAACACGCAGTGTTGCACGCGCCCCTACGGGTCGTCTGTGGCTCGACATGGAAAAATCGAGCGTTATTTACCCATCACTTATCAACATACCGCGCCCAGGTGCCCGGTGCATTCACACAAGCAGTGATGATACGCTGCATCGTTTCCCGCTCCACGCCCAACTGGACGCGGTTTTGTCTCATAAACTGGGCGATCGTCTGCGCTTCTTCTGCCGGTTCGGGAAAGACGGCCGGCGCGAACACCGCTTCGCCATCCAGCCACCGCCGCCAGGCCGGCGACGCATCCCACGCCAGCCGCACAGCCGATGTCATGCGCAGCGGCATGTCCTGCACGCCGAGATCGCGCAGCCCCATCCGCAGCCCCATCTGCAAACTGCGGTAGAGCAGGGCCGGCTCTTTGAGCAAGGGCATCGTCTCGCGCCGGCCGCGATAGTTCTGCTCGCACAGCACGGCGTCGGGCGAGGTCTGCGCCCGGCAGCGCAGCGGGCGGACGGGGTAAACCGTGCAGCGATCTTGGCGCAAGAACAGACAAGGCGTCTTGGTCAAGACATCGGGTTTCTCCGCGAAACCCGCCGTCTCTTCCAGCAGCCGCGCCGCGATTGGCTTTTTTTCTTCCGGGCGAGCTTCGAGATACCTGGCGATGCGCAGCACCTCCACCGGCAGCAGGTCGGGCCGGTCGGCGCCGACATAGCAGCAAAACGCGCATCCAGCGCGGCAGGCCGGGGTGGGCAGCGTTCGCCGCATCGACTGCATGTTCTGATCGCCCAGCCAGTCGAAAAAGCCAAGCAAGTCCAGCACGACATCCACATCGCGCCGCGACTTGAGCACACCCGCCGTCACCGCCCAGCTTTTCACCGTAAACTGTCGCATCGTATCATCAGTCGGCGGTTGGGTTGTCCGGCGTGTGGGTCTGGATGGTTTCGACCTGGTCATAAGAATCTCAAATTTTGTAATGCTTTTTCAGGAACGCCTGCACCGCTGCGATGAACGCCTCAAACTGCTCGCGGCGGATGTTGTGTCCGGCCTTGAGCTGCACGACCTCGATCAGCGGGTTGAGGGCGGCAGCCTCTTGAGCCACTTCCAGGGTGACGATGGCATGCAGCTCGGGGTCGCCGACGATTAGCAAGGTGGGCACGGCGATCCGGCGCACCAGTTCGCGCCAGTCGGGCCGCGGCCCGCCCATGCGCACCGCCGCATTCGGGCTGAGCTGTTTTTTCGATTCGCCCCACACCTGCCACTCGATCTCTTCCCAGGCTGGCGATCCTTCTCGCCCTTTGGCGATAATCTCTTCGATGGCCGTATCTCGCTGCTTTTCGATCTGGATGCGATGTTCGAGCATACGCAGCTGCGCTTCAGATTCAGACGAGCTCTGCCACCGCGCAGCCCACGGCGAGTTGGCCCCGAACCAGGGCGGGTCTTCGAGCACGATGCAGCTCCACAGATCGGGATAGTTGGCCGCCGCCATTGCCGTCGACGCCGCGCCCATCGAGTGGCCCATCAAGGCCGGTTTCTTGAGTGCCAGCATCTTGACAAACTCGGCCACGTCGGCGGCGCGCATCGGGTCGTCATAGCCGCTCTCCGGCGCGCTGGTCAGACCGTGGCCGCGCGCGTCGGGCATAAGCAGGTCATAGTCGGCTTCGAGCGCTTTGGCGGCGCGAATCCAGCACAGACCGTTGTCGGAAAAGCCGTGCAAGAGCACAAAGGGCGGTTTGTCGCCGCCGGTGCGATAGTAGTGGATTTTCAGCCGGTTGGCAAAAACATCGCCCTGCACCCAGGACGAACCCGCCAGGGTCGATACATCTTGAACCGGCTTTTCATCGACCACCGAAATCTGGCCCGATTGGTGCATCGCCTGAAGCGGCGAGTCCGTGATCTGGAGCGGCAGGTCCACCCGCCCGCGTCGACGGCACGATTCATAGGTGGCAAAAATGACCTCGGTCGCCTGCAAGGCCTTGCGCGCCGAGAGCATCGGCTCGCGACCCTCGCGGAGCGCGTTCACCGAATCGAGCACGGCATCGACAGTAGTTTTGATATAGGCATCGTTCACACCAACGTCAAATTCCTTCCATTGTCCTTTTGTTTCGACGTTTCTCATCCGCAGCGCGGGGCCGTCGCGCACCCACAGCTCGATCACCCCCTCGCTCCCCACCAGGCGGATGGCGCAGTCGAACCGCTGATCGCCGCCGGTGCTCATCAGGCCATAGACACCGTTTTTCCATTTAAAGGTACTGAGGCCCTGCCCCTCGATGAGCACGTCAAAAACCTTGTGACTGCCGCGTGCGTCGATCTGGCCCAACACCCACTCGACCGGCTGCTCGTCGTTGAAAAAGAACATCATGTCGAACCAGTGCGTGCCCCAGTCGTACAGGTTGGCAGTAAAGCCCTCCAGCCGCTCAAGTTGGCCGATCTTGCCTTCGTCGAGCAGCTTTTGGGCGGTATAGAACGACTTGCCGAAACGCCGCTGGTGGTTAAAAGTCAACTGCACGCCTTTTTCGGCGCAGACCTGAACCATCTTGAGCGCCTCGCCCCAGGTGGGAGCCATCGGCTTTTCGCAGTGAACGGCCTTGACGCCCGCCTCGGCAGCAGCCAGCGTCACCGGTGCGTGCAGGTGCGGCCACAGGCACACGCTGACCATATCCAGTTTCTCTTTGTCGAGCATCTCCCGATAATCGAGATAGCCGTGCGGGACGCCGTATCGCTGCGTAAATGCATCCAGATTGTCTTTTTGAATGTCTGCGGCGGCGACCAACTCGCAATCCGGTGAAGCGATGTAGCCCAAAGCGTGGATATACCCCTGTCCCATCCCCGTCGCGCCGGGCACACCCCACGGCTTGCCGCAGCCAATAACACCAACGCGAAATGTCGTCACTGAATCCTTCCTTTCATAAAACAAGACCCTAAAGGTTTTGGGGAAACCTTTAGGGTCTCCACAAAAAACAAAAAAGACACGCGCCAGGAAATCGGTGTCCTTTTTCAACGCCGACGAGGTTAGCTGACGGGCTTGGACGGAAAAGGTTCGCCCTACACTGGCCGAACAAGTTCAATGCTGAACTTGGACAGATTGTGATTCGCCCCGATGCTGGGTCCCCCGTACCGGGCGACACTATGGACTGATCGCTCCGGTTTAGGCGCTCGAAACTATGCTGTTATCCCGGCTGCTGTGCTATAGACCAATGCTCCTCAAATAGGCCCGGCTGATCTTGGCGCTATCCAGCGGGGTTGGCTTGGTCGTGCAGTCGGTCTCGATGATGATCCATCCCTTATAGCCCGCCTGCTTGAGCACCTCAAACATGGCCGGGAAATCGACCATCCCTTCGCCCAGCTCGGCAAAGATGCCATTGTCGGAGAACTCACCATAGCCCCAGTCTTCCGCAAGACCTTGTTTTAACACCTTGGGGTCAATGTCCTTGACGTGCAACGATACGATCTGGCTGGCGTAATCGCGACAGAACTGCACCGGGTCCTCACCGGCCCAGGCCAGGTGACCGATGTCAGGCCCTTGGAACACCAGCGCGGGATCGACCAGAGCAAAGAGTTTGTCGATCTCAACCCGGGTCTCGATCGTGCTGCCGACGTGGTTGTGAAAACAGCTCTTGACGCCCTCTTTGAGGGTGATCTCGCCGGCCTTGTTCAATGTCTTGGCAAACTGCTGGAACTCGGCGTCGCTCATCATATCTTCCGGCTTGACCTTGGCCGAAATGCGGCGGCGGGTGAGGCCGCGTCGGGTCACGTAACTGTCAAATCCGCCGGCGGCGACGTACAGCTCGGTACAGCCGATCTCGCGCGAGAAAAGGGCCATCGACCTGGCCCGCTCCAAAATCGCCGCTTCCTGCTCTGGCTTTTCAAAGTCGGCGCCCAGGTAGCCGGGCCCCGGCTTTAGACCGTATTTGCCGTACAGAGCCAGCACTTCTCCCGGCGTACCCAGGTATGCCCCGGCCGGCGCGCCCTCGTAACCGGCCTCGGCAATCTCGGACAGCATCTGCTCACGGGGCGTATCTCGGCCCCAGGTGATGGTACTACAAGCAACAATCCAATCTTTCATTGATGATCCTCTCCTTTTCACTATTGAAACACACTGAACAACAGAAAGGGAAACCCGTTTTAAACAGGCTTCCCTTTCCATACCAATATTTACTTGGCAAGTTGATACATTACGCTCACCAAATATACTCTTTGCTAATAGCTATACGTGTTGATCGGGTTGCCATTCTGGTCTTGCAGATTCGCCGTGTCACCGGTGTTGTTCCAGATCGGCCGCCGCC
>JAFGEY010000307.1 GCA_016931365.1 Anaerolineae bacterium | reverse complement strand
ATGAACATCCTCCACCTCTACAAAGACTATTTCCCTGTTCTCGGCGGGATCGAAAATCATATCCGCCTTTTGGCCCAAGGCCTGCGCGCGCGTGGCGTCGACGCGCGCGTTCTGGTCACAAACACTACCCGGCAGACTGTGGGCGAAACGATCGACGGTGTGCCCGTGACCAAGACCGGACGGCTGTTGAACATCTCTTCCGCGCCGATCAGTCCGGGGTTTTACCCCGAATTGATCCGCCTCAATCACTGGGCCGATCTGGTCCACTTGCACGCACCTTACCCGCCCGGCGAGATCGGCCAATTGTTCCTGGGACGGCGGCCTTTTGTGCTCACCTACCACAGCGACATCGTGCGCCAAAAAGTGATGGGCTTTTTTTACACCCCTTTTCTGCGTTGGGTGCTCCGGCGGGCCGAACGGATTGTTGTCTCTAACCCGGTTTACATCCAGACCTCGCGCTTTTTGCGCCCCCGAGCCGACAAGTGTGAGATCATCCATTACGGCATCGATCTGAGTCGCTTTGCGCGCACGCCTGAAATCGAGCGGCGTGTGGCTGAACTGCGAGCACAGTATTCCCCCCCTCTGATCCTCAGCGTGGGCAAACTGCGACACTATAAAGGCATCGACGTGCTGATCGAGGCCATGCATCAGGTCGATGCGTGCGCGCTCGTTTCCGGCGATGGCCCTATGGGGCCGGCCTGGCGGCAAAAGGCTCAAGATGAGGGCCTGGCCGACCGCGTTCTCTTTTTGGGGCGCATTTCCGAGGCCGACCTCGTCGCGCTTTACCTGGCCGCCGATCTCTTTGTGCTGCCATCGACCAACCGCGCCGAGTCGTGGGGCATCGTGCAGACGGAGGCGATGGCCTGCGGTTTGCCCGTCGTCTGCACTGAGCTGGGCACCGGCACCTCTTACGTCAACCAGGATGGCGTGACCGGGCTGGTCGTCTCGCCCAACAATGCCGTCGCTTTGGCCGGTGCGCTCAACACGCTCCTCGCCGCCCCCGACCTGCGTCGCCGGATGGGTGAGGCAGGTCGCCGGCGTGCTCTGACCGAATTTTCCCAGGCGGCGATGATCGACCGGATGCTGGCCTTTTACAAGCGTGTTCTGGATCGTCAAACATAATTGCAAAATATGCTTGTTGTACAAGGAATGGGGTATATGAGACTGGATGTGCAAAACCTGGGCAAGCAGTTCAAATCGGGGCAGTGGGGACTGCGCGGCTGTTCGTTTGCGTTCGACGGCGGTGTGGTCGGCGTCGTCGGACCGGTCGGTTCGGGCAAAACGACATTGTTGCGTTTACTGGCAACGGTGATGCTGCCGACTGAAGGGCAGGCGCTTTGGGATGGCACGGACGTTCGTCGACAACTCGGGCACGTGCGGCGCAATCTGGGATATCTGCCTCAGGATTTTGGCGTTTATACGAGTGTGCCGGCCCGACAATTCCTGGCCTATCTTGCGGCAACGAAAGGACTTGCCGGCAGACAAATCTGCCAGCGCGTCGATCAAATCCTGTCCGACCTGGGTCTATCCGAATGCGCCGGGCAGGTGTTGAGCCGGTTTTCCCCAGAGATGCGACGGCGCGTCGGGTTGGCGCAGGCACTTTTGGCCGATCCGCTGGTCCTGCTGATTGACGAGCCGGGAGCCGGCCTGTCCCCACGTGATTGGACCACCGCGCAGACTTGGTTGTTCCGGGCAACTAAAGTGCTCAATGCTAACCGTTGTCTTGTCCTGATTGCCACCAATGACATCGCCCAAATCGCCGATCTGGCATCGGCCTTCCTGCTGCTCGCCGAAGGTCAGGTGATCGCACAAACGACAGCGGATGAGATGCTGCGCCGGGCTCGTAGCCGGGTATGGCAGGTCGAGGTCGATCAGACGATTTTTAGCGAACTCAGATCGCGGTATCTGATCAGCGGGCTGGAACGCGAGCAAAATCTTGTCAGACTGCGCATCATTTCCGACGTTCAGCCTCTCCCATCTGCAGTGCAGTCCGATCCCACGCTCACCGACGCCTACTATGGCTGGATTGGAGGGCGACAATGATCTGGAGCCAGTTGATTCACACGATCGTTCTCAATCTCCGGCTCTACTTTTTCCGTCCGGTGGGTTTGGCGCTACTGGGCGTGCTGGTCATCTGGGCGATTGCGGTGCCCCGCATCGGCGTGAGTAAGGCGGAGTTCCTAGTCCGCCAACAGGAGCTTGGTTATCCGCCTTTGTCCGATGCGCGGCTGGCCGGCCTGGGTGCTGGTCAGGTGGCCAGTGGATGGATGACCGTGCTGTGTGTGTGGTTGTTTATCAACAGCCTGGACCGCGAGCGCGAGAACAATCTGGATGAGGTCCTTGCCATCTCGCCGATGCCGGGGTGGGTCTTTGTATCTATTCAATACTTGAGCAATGTGCTTGCGTTGCTCGTAGGCACGGTCATCGCCTATACTGTCGCTTTGATCGCTATCCCGTTTCGTGGTCTGGATGCGTTCTCTATGGTTGAATTCCTGTGGCCGGGCCTGCTTTTTCCCCTTGGCAGTGCGTTTTTGCTGGCTGCGCTGCCACTTGTGCTGGATGTGCTCAACGTGCATCAGATCGCGCGCGCGATCTCTTATGGGGTGCTGATCATCTTGCTGAACCTGGGGCCATTTGCGCTGGCGGCGATGACCAACCTGGATCATCCCCGCCATCCGCTCTTTCAGGTCTGGCTAACCGCAGATCTCGGCCTGGATACTTTTGGCGTCTGGTATTTACAGGGATATCTCGACTTGGTTTTTACGACCATCGAGCAACTGGGCTCGCCCGCGATCCCGGTCAACCTGTTTTGGCTGGCGGTGGCACGTCCTCGGCTTTTTTCAGTGGGCCTGGGTGTGCTGTTGGCCCTTTTTTCCGCCTGGCGATTTCAACGCTTCCGCATCTCTTCCGAGCCATAAATTTGGTTGTCTCTTTCGTGGGCTCTGTCCACTGTAATTGGACAGAGCTTTTTTTGTGATTCCTGTCACTTGACAGATCATCTCCGCGTCGTGATATAATAAAACCGACCGAATGGTATGTTTTGGAGGCAAGATGGCCCACCAACAGCGCGGTGAAGAGACGCGTACCAGACTGATGGACGTAGCCCAAGTCTGTTTTTCTCGTCAAGGCTACGATACAACCGGGATCGCCGAGATTTGCCGCCAGGCAGGCGTGAGCAAGGGCGCGTTTTACCATCACTTTGACAGCAAGCAGGCGCTCTTTTTGGCGTTGCTGAACCGCTGGCTGGCAGGGCTGGACACTTATTTTGAGGCCGTCCGCGCAGAGGCGGCCACTATCCCGGGAGCGCTGCTGCGGATGGTCGACGGTGTAGCTCCGATCTTTCAAGAGCAGTATGGGCAGTTGCCGATCATCCTCGAATTTTGGATCCAGGCCGCGCATGACTCGACGGTTTGGTCGGCGGCGATAGCACCGTACCGCCGGTACCGCGACTATTTTTCCGAAATGTTTCGCGTGGGCATTGCTGACGGCTCATTCAAGCCTATTGACGCCAATTTGGGCGCACAGATGCTCGTCTCGCTTGCCATTGGGTTGCTGCTTCAAGGGTTGATCGATTCGGAAAGTATCGATTGGGCGGTTGTCGCCCGCCAGAGCATCGAGATGTTTATTGCAGGGATTGAGAGGAGCGAGTGAGATGAATGTGTTGCTGACGGGGGCGTTTGGAAACATCGGCAAGAGTACGCTAGTCGAGCTGCTCAGACGCGGCCACACGGTGCGCTGTTTTGACATCGCTACGCGTGCCAACGAACGCTTTGCGCAGCGTTATCAGGCACAGTTTGGCGACCAGATCGAAGTGGTGTGGGGCGATTTGCGCCGCGCGCAAGACCTGGTCGGCGCCGTGCAAAATCAGCAGGTCGTGGTGCATCTGGCTTTTATCATCCCCAAGATGTCGGTCACGGGTGTCGAATCGGAGCAAGCGCCTGATTGGGCGCGCGAGATCAACGTCGGCGGCACGCACAATCTGCTCCAGGCCATCGAGGCTCAGTCCGATCCGCCCAAGATTATCTTTGCCTCTTCCTATCACGTCTTTGGCCGCACGCAGCACCTGCCACCACCGCGTACTGTCCTGGACCCGGTCGATCCGGTCGAGCATTATACCCGTCACAAGATCGAGTGCGAGCGGATGGTGCAGGCGCTCAAGTCGGATTGGGCTATTTTCCGGCTCTCGGCTGCGATGCCCTTTGCGATCAAGCTCGATCCCGGCATGTTTGATGTGCCTCTTGACAATCGCATGGAGTTTGTCCACTCGCGCGACGTGGCCCTGGCGATCGCCAATGCGCTGGAAACGGACGCCGTGTGGGGCCGCCTGCTGTTGATCGGCGGCGGAGCACGCTGCCAGTACCGCTTTCGCGAGATCGTCGAGCGCATCCTTGGCGCGATGGGCCTGGGTATGCTCCCGGAAGAAGCATTTAGCACATTGCCTTTTTGCACCGATTGGGTTGACACGACAATCAGCCAAAAACTGCTGCGTTACCAGACCCGCGATATCGACGATTACGTGAGGGAAATGAAGACGCTGCTCGGATTCCGCATCTTGCTGATCCGTCTTTTCCGCCCCCTGGTTCGTCAATGGGTGTTGAGCCGTTCTCCGTATTATCGACGCCGCTCAAGTACGGGACGCGCGGCTTTGCGCGAGCAACCGGCACAGCCCACGCCGCTTCTCACTTCAACGATGCCGCTGACGCCGGAGATCAAGGCGTTGTTCACCGAGACAGCCAGGACGCTGAAAGGCAAAGCCCGGTTGCTCTTTATGGCTCGCGCCGTTGAGGCGTTGGGTGAGGGGGGGACGCAGAAAGCCGAGCAGGAGCTCGGTTGGGCGCGCAAGGCGATTTTATCGGGTATGCGCGAGTTGCGGGGCAAAATGGCCTGAACGTTCAAGCGTTTCAACTCAAGCACGACCAGCCTCGATCGTCAGTTCGAGGCTTTTTCTTTGCCTGCCCAACCCAAGTATGTTAAAATAATATAATTGCTTATCCTACGCTGGTCGACCAGCGCCGCTCCTCTTGGCTGAGCAGTTACCAGGTTTGAAAGGCGAGACGATGACCGCGTGCGTTTTCTGTGACATCCTGGCCGGATGTGCCCCAGCGAGTGTGGTCTATCAAGACGAGTTGTGCAGTGCCTTTATGGACATCCAGCCGGTCAACCCCGGACATCTGTTGGTGATTCCCAACGTGCACGCAACCTATCTGGCGCAGCTCCCGGCAGAGACCGGTGCGCAGATGTTTCGCGTGGCGCAGCAGTTGACCGAGACATTGTATCGGAGTGGCGTGCGTTGTCAGGGCGTCAATCTCTTTTTGGCCGACGGTGAGACCGCCGGGCAGGAAGTATTTCACGTCCATCTGCACGTGATCCCGCGTTTCCAAGGCGACGGGTTCGGTTTTCGCTTTGGGCCGCAGTATGGGCAGCGTCCATCGCGCACCGAACTCGACGCACTGGCCGCGCAAATTCGTCGTTTACCCCAAGTGACTGTCAGGAATGGTGCGATCGAGTGTCGGCCGGGATGCGGTGCATGTTGCATTGCTCTGTCCATCTCGTCGCCGATTCTGGGAATGCCGAGCGGCAAGCCCGCCGGCGTACGCTGCGTGCAGCTCACCGACGATAACCTGTGCCGGTTGTTCGGCAAACCGGAGCGTCCGCAGGTGTGCATTGATCTGCGACCCAGCGTCGAGATGTGCGGTGAAACGACAGAAGATGCTTTGCGCTACCTGACCTGGCTTGAAAGGGTCACTACACCGGACCAAACGGGAGCAAGTTTATGAGCGACGAACATCGAGACAAACGCCAGCGAATGCACGAACTGATTGAGCAGGTACAGTATCACAATTACCGTTACCACATCCTCGACAGCCCCGTGATCAGCGACCGCCAGTATGACGAGCTGCTGCGCGAGCTCCAGGCGATTGAGGCCGCACATCCGGATTGGATTCTGTCCGACTCGCCCACGCAGCGCGTTGGTGGGGAGCCGCTGGCGGGCTTTGAAAAGGTACAGCATCCGCGGCCTATCCTCAGCCTGGCCAGCGTCGTCGACACCGACGGCGTACGTGCCTGGGTCGAACGGATCGCCAAACTGCTGCCGGAAGGCACGGCCGTCGACGATCTGGTTTTTACCGTCGAACCCAAGTTTGATGGCCTGACCGTAGTGCTGCACTACCAAAACGGCCTGCTGGTGCGCGGAGCCACGCGCGGTGACGGCGAGGTCGGCGAGGACATCACCGCCAATCTACGTACTATCCCTGGCGTGCCGCTGCGCATCCCGGTGGAAAAAGATGGCCCGCCTGCGCCGTCGAGCCTGGCCGTGCGTGGGGAAGCCTATATGCCACTGGATCGGTTTGGGGCCTTTAACCGACAGTTGGAAGAGGCCGGAGAGAAAGCTTTTGCCAACCCGCGCAATGCCGCCGCTGGCTCGCTGCGCCAGCTCGATCCCCGGATCACGGCCCGGCGGCCGTTGGCTATTTATTGTTACGCTGTCGTTGACGCCGCAGGCGTGTCCTTGGGCACGCAGTGGGAATCATTGCACTATTTAAAGTCGATAGGCTTTCCGGTCAGCGATGACATTGCGCGCCTGGAGACGATTGACGAGGTGATCAAATATTGCCAGGAATGGATGGAAAAGCGCGACATGCTCAATTATGAAGCGGACGGTGTCGTGATCAAGATCGACGATCTGGCGACGCGCGAGGCATTGGGTGTGGTCGGCAAGGATCCGCGCGGCGCGCTGGCTTTCAAATTTCCGGCCCGCGAAGCCACCACGCGTCTGCTCGACGTGGCGATCAACGTCGGACGCACGGGCATCCTGGCTCCCACCGCGATATTGGAACCGGTCGAGTTGGGCGGCATCACGGTGCAAAATGCAACTTTGCACAATTTTGAGGATATTGAGCGCAAGGATATCCGCATTGGCGACATGGTGCACATCAAGCGCGCGGGCGATGTGATCCCTTACGTCATCGGCCCCATCGTCGATCTGCGCACCGGTGAGGAACGTCCGATCGAGAGGCCCGCCAGATGTCCCTCGTGTGGAGAGCCGGCGGTCCAAGCCGAGGACCAAGTGGCGATCTACTGTCACAACCCGGCCTGCCCGGCGCAGACCGTGCGCCGCGTCGAGTACTGGGTTTCGCGTAGCATGATGGACATTATCGGCCTGGGCACGCGCATTGTGCAGCAGTTGGTCGACGTTGGGCTGGTGCGCGACGTGGCCGATCTATACGAGATAGCGGTCGGCGATTTGCTGCTGCTGGAAGGCTTTGCCGAAAAGAAAGCGCGAAACCTGGTCGACGCAATTGCCGCTTCCAAAACACGGCCCTTTAGTCGCGTCCTGGCCGCATTGGGCATCCAAGGGGTAGGGGGAACCATTGCCGAATTGTTGGTCGTCCATTTTCCATCCATCGACGCACTGGCAGCGGCGACGCGGGAAAAGATCGAAGCGATCCATGGGATGGGCGAACATACTGCGCGCAGCATCGTGCAGTGGTTTGCCAATGAACAAAATCGGGCCTTGATCGACAAGCTTAAAGGGGCGGGGTTGCAGATGAAGGTTGAAATAACTGTGCCCATTGGGCCGGATGAACGGCCATTGGCGGGAAAGACCTTTGTAATCACTGGCACGCTGCCTACCCTCAGTCGGGACGACGCGTCGGCGCTCATTCAGCGCTATGGCGGCCAAGTAACTGGCTTGGTGTCGTCCAAGACCGATTATCTGCTCTGCGGCGAAAGCCCCGGCTCCAAACTGGCCAAAGCGCAGCAGTTGAACGTGCCGCTCATCGACGAGGCTGCACTGCGCCAAATGATCGAAGCGCCGAATATCGGCGAGGAGTGAGTGCGATGGCTCAAACACCTCCCTGTCCCTACTGTGGCGGCGCAGAATATCGCCGTCCTGACAAAAACATGCTGATCTGCACAGCCTGTGAACACGAGTTTGACATTCGAGAGGACTTGTGCCGGGCTTGCGGGCATCTGAACCGCGCCGAGGCTGTGACCTGTGCGCATTGTAGCGCCAAACTAAACAAGGCCGATCTTGCCACTGCGGTGATCAGCGCGCGCACCAGGACCCGGCAGGATTGGCAGGCCGAACGGCTTGAGACGGCCAGGCAACAGAAAGTTGAGGAAGAAGAGGCGTCAAAACGACGTATGGATGCCTATTGGGAGGAAGAACGTGAGCATCAACGACTCGTGGCGGCGCGTCTGGCCGAAAAACGGGCCCGCGAGCGTAAAATCCTGATTGGCATGCTCATCGCTGTTGGCGGGCTCGTGTTGATTGCGTTGGGAGCGCTGATCGTGTCGATACTGCTGTGACCAAGATCGCACAACCTCCCCGAAAACCGGCAACAGACAACGCGCTTTGCGTTGCCTGGGCTACAGGAGCTGCGGGGGGTGTTTTATGCTTGTTTGAGGAGATACTCGCTGTAGCGGTTGAACAGATTTTTCGCCGCCGGCCAGCACGAGTTGGGGCTCATAAAGTGTGAAAACTCGAACGTGATCAGCTTTTCCACCCCGGCCCGTTCGGCGGCTTGCATCTTCCACCACAGTTTGCGCCAGTCGATGGGCGGAAAGTTGAACGGCATGTCGCGGTCCAAGCTCTCCACATTCGACCAGGCGCGCATGTCATGTTTCTGGATCAACTCACTGTTGGCCTGCAAGAAATCGGGCAGCACGTCGTAATCGACCTGCCCATCTTGAAAGGCGACGATGTCGACGATGCCTTCCAGTTCAGCCAAAATCTGATCCCAGTCGGCATAGTGCCGTTCCAGGGTGACCGGATCGTCGACCAGCTTGGCTCCATAGAGATAGGGCGAGATCAGTGTGGGCAGATTGGGCGACAGTTGCTTGCAGTGTGCGCCCAGTTCGCGCAGGCAGGCCACGCGCCGTTTTTCCATCTTGCCGATCTCAAAGGTCAGATACCAGCCTTTGAATGCTTTGCATGTGCCGTATTTTTCCCACATCTCGTCGATGAACGCTTTGCCCAGGTCAAGTTCTTCTTCCAATGTCCAAGATTTCGCCGGGCGAGTGGCCGAGTCGAAGGTGCCGAAAAAGAAGGCCATGCCATTCTCTTGGGCTAGGTCGAGGAACATCGCTGCCAGGTCTTCGTAAACCGGAAAGATGCCGGCGCGTTCTTCCAGCACTATGGAGGGGCAGGCCGCTTTTCGACCCCACCCGGCACGGATCATGATCACCGTATCGATGCCGATCGAGCGCATCACCTTGAACTCTTGTGCCCATTCCAGCCGTCCCCAGTTGTTAGAGGGGATATCGTGGGTGATTTCGTCGAGAAAAGTCCCGCTGATTCTCATTGTTATCGCTCCTCTTGCCTCTTGTGTTCCAGGTGGACAGCGGCTGCCAACCGCCCAGGTTTTGTTCGATCTGCTGTGCTACGGCCAGCGCAACATCGTCACGCCACGGATGGGCGATCAGACGAGACCTGCCTGCTACGAATGGCCTGAGCCAGCCAGGTTGCGGAAGCAAAGATCAAGTTGGTCACACTTTGGGCCTTTGTCTATTAAAGGCATACCAAGCACCCGGATGTCGTGAGTATAGCATGCGTTGCCGCTCCGGGCAACTGAGATGGCTCTTTGGCTGACCTTCTGTTGTGTCACCTCTCGTTCCGTGCTACAATATCCTGCAAGTGCACTGTGCGCAACATTTACCTTTGCGCTGTGCTGGCTCTTGCAAAGGGCCGTTGGCCTTTGAACACCAAGCCCTTATAGCACAGGGCCTTGCTTTCGCCGGCCTGATATTGAAAAGCCCTGGTGCGTGATCTGAGACATTCACGAGGAAAGTATGGAATCCATCCGAGTCTTGTTAGCCGATGACCACGCGATTATGCGAGCAGGGCTGCGCAATGCGTTGGCTAATTTGCCCGAGTTGGAAATTGTGGGTGAAGCGGGCAGTGGTCGTGAACTGATGCAGGCGCTTGAAACACTCCACCCAGATTTTTTGGTTGTCGACGTTAATATGCCCGAGTTTGAGCCGGTGGCGATGACGCGCCGGATCTGCTCCGAATACCCGCATCTCAAAATCCTGGTGGTGAGTGCCTATGACGATCAAGCCTATGTGGTGGGCCTGCTTTCGGCCGGCGTGGATGGATATCACCTCAAAGATCAGCCGCTTTCCGATCTACAATTTGCGGTGCGCAAGATTTTGAGCGGGGACCGCTGGATTTCTGGCCCGTTGATAGGTCGGCTAATCGATCAACACCCGGTCATCACCAACACGCCAGCGGCCATGCTTACTCAGCGGCAACGCGAGTTGCTGCGCTTGCTGACGCTTGGGTATAGCAATCAGCGAATAGCGCGCGAACTGGAACTGAGCGTCAAGACGGTGGAAAATCATCTCACGGCGCTTTACCGGATCATTGATGTGGAAAGCCGACTTGAAGCAAACAACTATGCCATGCACCACCCAGAAGTGCTGGCCAGGCCGGGATATGAAATGGCATACACTGAGGCGATTATGCAAGGAGAACCAAGTCTGGCCGTGTTGATCGTAGACGATAATGCACGATATCGAACGCAACTCGGCAAGCTGATTGGCAAAGCCTATCCTGCGGTTTCTCTCTACGAAGCCAGTGATTGCGCCGAAGCACTGCATTTGGCCCAACGCGTGCAGCCGCAGTTGGTTTTTGTTGACGTGGTCTTGCCGGAAGAAGGGGGCATCTGGTGTACGCACCAGATCAAGAATGTCTCACCTGCAACTCGCCTCATTTTGATCAGCGCCTATCCCGATCGAGAATTTCGCCGCCTGGGACTCGACGCTGGCGCAATTGCATTTCTAGACAAGCAAGACCTTGGCGCCGCCACTGTCCGACAAGTGGTGGACGACGTGCTGAACAGCCGACTCGCTCACTGATAACTGAAGGGATAGGGGCTGGGAATCTCGATCCGCAATTCCAGTCCGCCGTCTGGCGACGACATGACCTGCAAAGTGCCGTCCAGCAATGATACGCGCTCGCTGACGCCTACCAATCCAAAATGCTTTTGCTCCGCCAGGGCAGCCAGGTTCAGCGGCTCCGCCATACCGCGACCATTGTCGGCCAGGCGCACAATCAGACTGGCGGTGGGGGTTCGCCACAAGGAGAGATTCACCCGTGTGGCCGCGGCATGCTTGCGCACATTGCTCAATCCCTCCTGGATGATCCGAAAGACCGAAAGCTCGATGGTTTCCGGCAACCGTCCCAATGCCGGATCGATCTCGAGTTGTACCTGGATGCCGGTCTGTTCGGACCACTGACTCATCAACGAGCGGATGGCCGCCGAAAGGCCGTGGTGGTCAATTGTGGGCGGGCGCAAGTCGCTGCATAACAGACGCAGACTGCCCACCATTTGCCGGATGCCCTCACGAATTTGGGCCAGTTGCCCGCGCATGCTTTCTTCGTCGGTTTCACTCTCCGCTTCTTCTAACTGATAGGTATAACTCAACATATCCTGAATGATTTGATCGTGCAGCTCGCGCGCCAGCGCTTTGCGCTCGGCTTCTCGTTCGGTGATCAATCGGCGGCTGAGTTGCTGCAACGCCAGATTCAAGCGGTCAAGCGCGGCCACCTGATTGTGCAGTCGATCGATCAGCTGGCGGTTCAGCGAATCCTGTTCTTTCAGGTTTTGGCGCAGTTCAAACTGCGCCTTCCGTAATTCTTCGGCTTGTTGCTGGGCGGCATAATAGTTCTCAAAAGCCCAGATCACCGGCGTTACTTGATCTTGCCGGTTGGACCCCACAATGAGTTCCACAATTTCGCGCGGTGTAGATTCATTGGTGTGCCGGAGGGCGACCTGACGCCCCTGGTATAGCACCAGGATGCGGTCGGTGACGGCAAAGATCGATTTCAAATCGTCGCTGCCCAGAATGATGGCGACATTCTGGGCAGCGAGTTCTTTGATCCGCTTGAGCAGTATCTGTTGGCGCGTAAAGCTCAGCGCCGCCAGAACGTCGTCAAGCAGCAATAATCGACATGGACGGCAGAGCGCCCGCGCCAGGGCGACAATCTGTCTTTGTTCGTTGGACAGGGCAGCGGCGTTTTGCTCGATCAGGTCGGAAGGCAAATCAAACGAGGCCAGCAATGTCCGCGCTACCTGCATCATCTGGCCTTCTTGAGGTAGTACCGGGAACCAGCTTGGGCTGCATATCTCCCGACCCAGGAATATATTGCGCAGCACATTCAGATCATCAACCAGTTGAAGCTGTTGGTGCACGGCTACAATGCCCAGTTGCTGTGCCTGGGAGACCGTTTTGAGCACTACAGGCCTGCCGTCAACCACGACTTCCCCACTCGACGGGCTAAAAGCTCCGCTGAGCAGTCGAAACAGCGTTGATTTGCCCGTGCCACGTTGGCCAACCACGCCGATCATTTCGCCTGGTTCGATGGCGAAATCCACATCCATCAAGGCCGGCACTGTGCCGAAATAGTGAGCAAGGTTGTGAACGCTCAACAATTCCATCTTGTCAAACCCGATCTCGTCTTCTGGACTCCTAAAGCACTGTGCAGGCGTCCAACGCGGAGCGATCAACCTGGTGGGATGCCTGCACAGCGAATGTCCTGGGGTCAATTAAACTGGACAGCGGCCCCTTATTTTCCACGGTTCCGGGTGGCCACATCAAAGACAACAGCGGCCACAAGCACGGCGCCTCTGACGATATACTGGTAAGCAATGTCAACGTTCATCAGGTTCATACCACTGGTCAGTGACATACCTACCAAAGCGCCAATAAGCGATCCTGTCACCTTGCCGACGCCGCCAGCTGCCGATACGCCGCCGATATAAGCGGCCGCAATGGCATCCATTTCAAAGAGCTGGCCGGCCGTCGTCGTGGCCGATCGTAAGCGCGAAGCATAAAGGATGCCCGACAAAGCGGAAAGCATACCCATCGAACCAAAGACGACATAAGTCAGGTTTTTGACGCTGATGCCGCTCAATTCGGCTGCTTCTGGATTGCCGCCGATGGCATAGATGTGTCGCCCGAGGACAGTTTGCGTGGTGACAAAATGATAGATGGCGACCACAATTAAGACGATCACCAGCGTCCACGAAAGGCCATTGTACCCTGATAGCACCCAGGTGATGAGGCCAATCAAGACGGACACAAAGACCAGTTGGAGGACAAATATATTCATCGGCAGCACTTCAAAATTGTAAGCTTGTTTTTTCCTGCGGCTGCTGATCCCGCTTATGATGAACAGTATGATGGCCACAAGCCCAATGATCAGCGTCAATTTATGCACCCCGGGCAAAAAGCCGTTGTCAGGGAAAATATCGGGAATGTAACCATTGCCAATGGCGTTAAATGACGCATCATCGACGATGATGGTGCCCGTGCCGGCCGTTACCAGAAGCAAAGCACCCCGGTAAATCAACCATCCGGCCAGCGAAGCCACAAAAGAGGGAATGCCCAACTGCGCCACCGGAAAAGCCGTGACCAGTCCGGCCAGCGCGCCGACGGCCAGGGTTATGGGGATAACCACATACACCGGCAGGTGCCAAAACTCCAACGCAATGACAGCAATTGCACCGAGAAAGCCGGCCAGATAACCGACCGACAGGTCAATATGCCGGATGACAATGACCAGCGTCATACCTACCGCCAGGACGGCGATGTAGCCCGTCTGATTTACTAGGTTGCTGATATTCCGCGAAGAAATAAAGATGCCGCCTGTCGTGGCCGTAAAGAACGCCATAATCACGAACAGGGCGATGTACATGCCGTACTCGCGGATATTCTTCCAAAAAACTTGGGCCAAGTCTTTGAGAAACATGGAGCCTCCTCAGTAGTCAGTTGCTAGAGCCATAATGATTTCTTGCGTGGCTTTCTCAATGGGTAGTTCACCAGCAATTTTGCCGGCAGAAACGACATACACCCGATCGCTCATCCCCAATATCTCGGGCAATTCGGATGAGATCATGATGATGCTCATACCCTCCTTGATCAGTCGGTTCATAATCGTATAAATCTCATATTTTGCACCGACATCAATGCCGCGTGTTGGCTCGTCCAGGATCAGCACATCTGGTTTGACGAACAACCATTTTCCAAGGTAGACCTTTTGCTGGTTGCCGCCGCTCAAATTTCCAACTGTCTGCTCAATGCTGGGCGTTCTGATGTTGAGCGAGTCCTTGTATTGGGTGGCAATTCGAATCTCGGCATTGTTATCAACCACACCATGACGCGCAATTTCCCGCAGGTTGGCAAGCGTGATGTTTTGCTTGACGTCCTGGATCAGAATCAGGCCACTGCCTTTTCTGTCTTCGCTCAGATAAGCAACACCAGCCTTAATCGCATCTTGGGGATGTCCAAAATGCATCTTGGTGCCATGCACAAAAACCTCGCCGCTGATGTGATACCCATCGGGGTTGCCAAATAGGCTCAAAGCAAGCTCTGTACGCCCCGATCCCATCAGACCAGCAAGGCCGACGATCTCACCCTTTTTAACATTAAAGCGAATATCCTTGAGGACTTTTCGGCCGAGTTGAGGATTGTATGCGTTCCAGTCTCTCACTTCGAACACGACCTCTTTGGATGGCCGGTGGTCTTTTGGTGGGTAGATGTTGCTGATCTCGCGCCCAACCATATGCTTGATCAGCACCGGTTCAGACACCTCTCCCTTGTGGGCATCCAGGGTGCAAATGGTTTTTCCATCGCGCAAAACGGTGATCGAATCGGCAATGGCAACCACTTCTCTCAACTTGTGCGAGATCAAAACGCACGTCACCCCATGGGCGCGCTGTTCGCGTAGCAAATTCAACAGGTTGGCGCAGTCATCCTCATTCAAAGCCGCCGTCGGCTCATCCAGGATCAACAGTTTGACATCGCGGTTCAGTGCCTTGGCAATTTCAATCAACTGCTGTTTGCCCACACCCAAATCTTTGACCCTGGTCTCGGGGTTGACGTCGAGCCTGACTCTTTTGAGCATTTCGTTTGCGCGCTTGATCGTCTCATTCCAGTCGATTACCAGGCCATGGCGAATCTCATGGCCGAGAAAAATGTTCTCATAAACCGTCATTTCAGGGATAAGCGCCAGCTCTTGATAAATGATAGCGATGCCGGCTCGTTCACTGTCGCCAATCCCTCTGAATGTTTGCATCTCCCCACGCAGCAGAATGTCGCCGCTGTAGGTTCCATGTGGATAGACCCCACTCAATACTTTCATCAGCGTTGATTTGCCCGCGCCATTTTCTCCAACCAGGCCATGAATTTCGCCCTCGCTCACGCCAAAGCTGACATTGTCCAGCGCTTTGACGCCGGGAAATTCTTTGGTTATGTTTCTCATCTCTAACAGGGGAACACTCATCGCGCCTCCGGTTATTGAAAGGTGATACAAAGCGTGCAGGAACAGCAACGGCCAGGCCATCACTATCCCTGCACGGGTTGTTCGTTGACCACGGCGAACAGTATAGCTTTTTTGCGGCTGCGTGCAGACTAATTCTTTGCACTACAGTGGTCAACTGGTGTTTTTTCCTAGGGCAGATTGGTAAAGTCTTCGGCCTTATAGTACCCCGAGTCAATCAGTGCGGCTTTGACGTTGTCCTTGTCAACCGTGATCACCGCAGACTGGATGGCCGGAACGTCGATTTTACCGTTGTTGTAAGAGCCCTTGGAAGCGGGGGGCTCATTTTTGAGCAAGGCGATGGCGGCGGCGATGGCATCATCGACCAGCATACGCACGTCCTTAAAGACGGTCATTGACTGCTTGCCATCAATGATGTACTGCACCGAGGCTTTCTCGGCATCCTGACCGGACACATAGTACTTGGTGACGTCCTTGTCAGCGGCAAAAGCATCGGCGATTGCGCGTGCCGTGCCGTCGTTGGGGGCGAGGATGTAGACCGTGCCCTTGTCAGCGGCGGCGGCGGCGGTCAGATTGGCCTCCGCCAGGTTCTTGGCGACATCGAACTTCCACTCCGTGGTGACTTGGCCGATGATCTTGGCCATTTCGTCGCGGGTCAGCGAATTCTTGCCCTGAAGTGCGATCGCTTCGCTCGAGTTCTTGATCACAAACGTACCGTCAGCGATCTTGGGCTGGATTCTCTCCCAGGCACCCTGGAAAAAGATAAAGGCATTGTTGTCAGACGCCGCACCAGCGTACAGATACAGCGGGTTGCCCGTGCCGGTGGCGTGGTCGATCAAGTACTGGCTCCAGGCCGCGCCGACGGCGATGCTGTCAAAGGTCACGTAATAGTCCACTGCGTCCGTATCACGGATCAGGCGGTCGTAAGAAATGACCTTGACCTTGGCGTCGCGGGCGGCTTGAGCCGCCGCAGCGGCAGCCGTGCCGTCTTGCGGGCAGATGATGATGACCTGGACACCCTTGGTGATCAAAGCTTCGACATTCTCTTTTTCTTTGGCCGAAGAGCCCTGGCTGAAGAGGATCTCAACCTCATAACCGGCCTTGTTGAGCGCGTCGCGGAAACGTGTCTCGTCTTGAATCCAACGCGGCTCGTCCTTGGTCGGCAGTACAATGCCCACGGCCAGCTTGGCTTCCTTGGTTTTTGTACAGGCCGGGAGTAGCATAGCGGCGGCGATTAGGATGGTCATCAACGCCAAAGATAAATTCTTTTTCGACATCATTTTTCTCCTTAACTTGTAGAATGGGCTCAAGAACAACAATCGGATGTTTTTCTGCACTCTAGGCTTTATCTCTTTTTTCTCGATTCACCTCCTTTGAGAAATTCCTGACCATTCATAACGGCCAATCACGATAAATATTTTACATGAAACCATAAAATTTCATTGGAAACAACCCTTTGTCCCCCTTTCTCCATCAGAGTTTACCCTCAAATGGATTAGGGGATTTCCCCCAGTCGATCGTCCCGCGCCATTTGGTTGCAAAGGAGATGCCTGCCAGTCCGGTGCAATGCCGTTGCACCGGCTTTTTCCCACGGCCAGGCTTGGAGGCGGATCAAGTGCCAGGCCATGTGATCGAGCGTGATTCCCTGCCGCGTCTCGGCGATGACGGCCAGCCAGTCTGGATTGCCCAATGTCTCTCGATCCAGCTTGAACCACACCTGGTTTCCACGCGCCCAGGCGACATCGGTGTCGACGCGCGCCTAGTGTCCTTGCCAGGTGGTGGTGCTTTCGCCGGAAAACGCGCGTACGTTCAGGTGATAGCTGAACGTGCGGCTGATCCCCGTGATTGTACCTCCAAACCAGATCGCGATCAACGCAGCCAGGGCGAGGCGAGCAGCACCAACGTAACGCAGGCAATTGCCCCGGTTAGCGCCCAGGCCAGCACGTTCTGCCACCTTTTGTTCACCCAGTCGCCCATGACCCGGCGACTGTTGACCAGACGCAGCATCAGGACTAGCAGCACCGGAAGCAGGATGGCGTTGAGTGACTGGGACAGCCACATTAACGGAAAAAGCGGGATGCCGGGGATGAGCACCACCAGCACACCGATGACGATCATAATCACGTACAGGCTATAAAAGATCGGCGCTTCCCGCCTTGAGCGATCCAATCCGCGTTCCCAGCCGAACGCTTCGCAAACCGCATAAGTTGTGGACAGGGGCAGCACTATGGCAGCCAGAAGGGACGCCCCTAGCAGCCCTATCGAGAACAAATAGCGCGCACCGGCCCCGGCCAGTGGTTCGAGAGCCTGTGCAGCCTGCTCGGCTGTCTCTACGGGCATTTTGGCTACAAACAGCGTGGCCGCCGTGCAGATGACGATGAACGCAGAGACGACATTACCCCACGCCGCGCCACTGACCACATCCATACGGGTGTAGCGGTATTCATCCAACGACACCCTTTTGTCGGCCACCGAAGCCTGGAGGTAAACGATGCCCCAGGGGGTGATTGTCGTACCGATCGTGGCCAGCACGGCCAGGACGTAATCGGTGTTGCCCTGAAAAGAGGGGGTGACCGCCTGCCGCGCAATTTCGCCCCACGGCGGGCGCAGCAAAAAAACGGTGATCACGTAGCTCAGGGCTGACAGGCAGAGCACCAGCAGCACCTTTTCCACATACCGTCGAGAGCTGCGCAAGACGACGAACCCCACCAGCAGAGCCAGCAGCGGCACGGCCAGATAGCGGCTCACGCCCAACAGTTCGGCCCCGGCGGCGATACCGGCAAACTCGGCGATGGTGGTGCCCAGGTTGGCCAACAGCAGACAGAGCATGGCAAAAGCCGTCACGCGCACACCAAAACGCTCGCGGATCAGGTCGGTGGCGCCCTTGCCGGTCACAGCGCCCATCCGCGCTGCCATCTCTTGCACTACCACCCCGCCCACAGTGACGAACAAGATCAGCCACAGGAAACGATAGCCGTAGGTTGAACCGGCCATCGAGTAGGTGGCGATGCCCGGTGCGTCGTTGCCAGCGTTGGCGGTGATCAGGCCGGGGCCAAAGAGGGCCAGATAGAACCACAACCGGCGAAACAGATTTTGGAAAGGCTGGAATAATTTCTTCATTGCCGACTCCCTGACTCAAAAGAAGCGCGGGATGCGCTTTTTCCAGGCTGTGGGCAGCACAGCATCGATCGCATCGTCGACGGTGACGATGCCTAGCAGCGTCCTGGACTGGTCCACGACCGGCACGGCCAGCAGATCATACTTGGCCACCAGGTAGGCCACCTCTTCTTGCGAGGTGTGCGCTTCCACGACGATGGGGTCTTGTTCGACCAATTTGCTCAAGGCAGAGTCGGGCGGCGCCATCACCAAGTCACGCAGGCTGATTACACCGTATAGATGTTTTTCCTCATTTATCACATATATATAGTACATCGCCTCGTCTTCGCGTGCCTGCTCGGACTTGCGCAGATAATCGAGCGCCTCGCCGGCGCGCATCCCGACCGGTACTACGGCAAATTCAGTGTTCATAATCCCGCCGGCCGAGTCCTCAGGATAGACCAGCAAGGCGCGAACGTCCTGGGCATCTTGCTCCTCCATCAATTGGAGAAGTTGATCGCTGGTTTGCGCGGGCAGGTCGGCCAGCAGGTCGGCCGCCTCGTCCGGAGGCATCTCTTCCAGGATGTCGGCCGCGCGTTCCGGCTCCAGATGGGCCAGCATGGCGACCTGGAGATCGGAGGGCACCTCTTCCAGTGTATCGGCCAGGGTTTCGTCGTCTAGTGACGCGATCAACGCCTGACCGGTTTGCTGGTCCAGGTCATTGAAAATGGCCGCGATGTCTGCTGGAGGAAGCTGGCTGATCCGGTCGCGCGAGATACGCAGCCGCAGCGGATCCTCGCGGTGCAATGGGGCGACATCTTCCCAGGGAATGACGCCCTCGGGCAACGGGCGCTTGAAAAGACGCAAGAGTGAGCCGGCCGGCCGTTCCACGCCCAGGCGGCGCAGCAAGCCCAGCCCGCCCACGTCGACGCCGGTCAGACAGAAGCGACCGCGCACTTTGGCGATCTGCAGGTCGTTGACGCGCACCACGCGCCGGCCTTCAGTGTCCACGATCTGGCGATCAAGTACGCGGTCGATCAGCCACAGCTCGTCACCTTGCGGCGTGTACGGTTTGATCTCCTCACGGGGTACGGTGAGGATGATGCTGGGATACAGCCCGCTGATTTGTTCGGCGGCGACGAACTGCAACCCTGCGTCATGCAAGGCCAGCGCGCAGATGGGAGGAAATGCGCGATCCGGACTGCCGATCAGTACGTCGGTGCAGTGCCCCACTGGCGCACCCCAAGCATCCCAGATTTGTTTTCCTTTTAACTGGCTAACGTACAACATCACACCCTCCTTGTTTCGCACTAGGTCTACAACGGACAAATAATAAAGGCCGCAGAACAAACTGCGGCCCTTATGCGAACAAGGAGGCCCTCAGTTCGTCCTGCTCATCTTTTGATGATAGGAGGCATTGGCAAGCGCGACATCCCGCCGATAATACATTCGTCGAGATGTCGGCACACATACCTGTTTATAAAAATCGAAACTATTCTGGCTAGATGGATGATCGTCGCAACCTATATCTTCGGTCGCGTCCACAATTGTCTTCCTTTCTGGACATTGTCAGATCGCGTTGATCTGGCATCTGTGCAAGGTGATGGGCACGATCCTGGTTTTCGGACTCTGTATTGGCTTTTTGACCTGTTGACCGAATGGCGAGCCATCACTCGGCCCAAAAGCGCATTGTCGATAGAATTGTGTCTATCCGCTCTTCCTCGGACAGCGGTTGTCCGGCCTCATTTACGGCAAAAATGGCTCCGTCGATGGCCTGCGTGCGTATCTGGCTGCGGTGAACTCCACCGCCGGTATATGGATTGCCGCGCAGATGAGGTGCGTCCAGTAGACCAATCTCCACGGCATACGCCAGCGTTTCCACATCAAGCAAGGGATCGTCAACCTCATTTTTATTCAAATTCCGTATTGCTTTGATAATCATCATTGCCTCATGTTGGAGCGTTTCCTTGCGCTTTTTTACACAGGGATCGGCGGCCATCTCGGGCGCGCCGCGCAGGGCATTTTCGACAACCCGGCGAGCCATTTTGCAGCTTGCGATCACCTCTTCGGGCCGGGCGGCGTGATCGGCCTCGCAATAACCCACCACATGGACGATGTGCGGTTTCAGCGCCATTTGCAAGTAGACCGACGCGCCCAGATGCCCCCGCGCTGCGTCTGAGTCTACCGGATAGCTCATCAGGCCAGTGCGCGTCTGCCGCCAGACGCGAAAGGTGTCCGTCGACAGTTCTTCGGCCAGTTCGGCTTTAGCCAACTGCTTGGCCAGGTCCATCCGGTTGGATAGGTGCGGCGGTGTCTCAAACATATAGGTGGCAATGTAATCGCGCACGCCCATCGCTCTGGCAATGTACGCGTAAAGGTAGGCTGTCGCGCAGGACACGGCATCGTGCCCGTCGCGCAGCTCCCAGTGATGCGGCTCGTTGCCTTCCACCGGGATGTCGCGTTCGCCATGCCAACACATCAACGTTATGTGGTCGGCGATGCTTTCGCGTAGGGAGAGCGGGCCTCTGCCATCCAGTACATTGAACCAAAAGAGCGAAGTGGCGCACCAGGCATTGTTGATGACCCGTTGTAGCATTTCAGCGTAACGCAACAAATCCGATGTCCCTGAATAAGAACGCATCAGTGGATAGTTGCCACACCGGCTGGCCGCATAGAGTCGCGTTAGATCGGCCTCGGTGCGAAAAGGCACCCCACCCGCGCCGAGACGCCGGGGATCGATCCGTTCGGGATGAAAGAAATTTTCTTGTGCATCCTGGTCGGGGCCGAGCGAGATCACGTCCAATATTTGCGCTTCGGCGATTTGAGCAATGCCGGCCACCGTCGGCTCGATGGTGAGCGCGGGTAGGCCAAAATGGTGGCGCAGTATGGGGTAGGGCGATTTCCAACGCATGCGTCCAATCAACCCGGCGGGATAATCGGATGTCTGCATCCGCTCCCACGGCTGGCCGCGCAAATAGGCCACTACCGCTTCGGGCGGTTCCTGGCCGCTGAACACGGCCTCAAACAGACTCAACTCGCGGGCCACGGCCGCAACCGGCGGCGTGCCGCCAAAGATAAATCGCGTGTGCTCACCCAGTTCTTCCTGTGAGATCGTCTCACCCAGTTCCATCAACAGCGAGCGCGCGTTTTCCGGCGTCAGCCGGTAGCTGACGGCGACGATGTCGGGCTGCTCGCGGCGGATGGCGGCCAGCAGGTCGGCAATGGGTGTGGCCGGGCCGGTGAAGCGGGTACGGTAGCCCTCAACCTCGGCCAGCCGCAAAAAGTTGAGTACGCCGGCCACGTGCACACATTCACCCAACGCCGCGCCAAGGATGGTTTTTTGTCGAGCATCCATTTCTCCCTCCGCCCCCTGGTTTTTGTCAAAAACCAGAGGTCTTTCATTTAGGGCAAATTCCCCTCATTGACATAGGTGGTCAACTCGCTCACGCTCAAACCCTGCAGTCCCAGTTTGTCTAGCGTGCGTCCGGTGCGCCAGTAATCGGTCTGGTGGACGATGCAGGCCAGGCGGACGATGGCGTCCATCGCTGCCACCTGCACGCCGTACTGCCGCCCCAGGGCGGCGATCGGCACCAGGCTCATCGGCACGTCCTCAAAAATGTAGCGGTGCTCCAGATTGGCCGGGCCTTTGATCCCATAATAACCGGGGTTGTTGTGGATCGCCTCATTGAGGCTGGAGCCGCGCGCGTCGTAGGCCAGTTGCAGCCATTCGATCGCTGTGCGAGCGCGAATGCCCAGCGAGGCGGCCACTGTCACTCGCTCGCGATCCATTGCCTCCAGCACGCGCGCCACCGAAGCAGTGACGCCTTCGATATAAAACTGGTAATCGCCATGTGTCGATTCGATACGCCCGGCGTTGAGCAGGGTCAGCGCCGGGTGAAAAATGGCGCCCATATTGTTCAGGCTGGTGTTGAGCACGTTCTCCCCGTCGATGAATTGCGGGTAAGCCGGAGCCAGCGCTTTGAGCACCCGCCCCGTCCGTATCGCCGGCAGCGCGGCCAGCGGCACGGCATCCTTGATGCGAAAAATGCGCGCCTGGGCCGGGCCGTCGGAACGGCTGGCATAGATCAGGGTTTCCGCTTCGGCCAGGGTGACGTCGGCGGTGCAGCCTTGCGCACGCAACACGTAGGCAAACTCGATCGCCCCACAGGTACGGCCGGGGTTGAGCACCACAATCTGCCCGTCTTGTAGATGGGGCGCGATTTTACAGGCCAGGTCGCGGTGGGCGGAGGCCGGAATGACCACCATTACTACCCGGGCTTCGGCCAGGGCCTCCGCCAGGTCCGAGGTCGCATTCTGCAAAGCGGCAAACCCGTCTACGCCCTGCCCGTCGGCAAAGGTCAGTTGGATGCCGCCGCGTGCGCGGATGGCGGCAATGTGCGCGTCGGTGCGGTTGTAGAGTGTGACCGGAAAACCCATCAATGCCAGATGAGCGGCCATCGCCTTGCCGCCGTGCCCGGCGCCGATGACTGTAAAATGAACGTTGTGGTTTGACATATCCCACTCCTTTCCATAGCGGCGTATTACGCCTCAAATCATAGATTTACCCAAAATGACGATCTGTAGGCCAGACCCCAGGCGAGTTATCGGTCGGGGACAGTGCCGATCAGTCCCGCACTCACCGCCAGTTCTTGTGTCTCCTGGGTAATGGCTTGCTTGCGCGCCGATTGGACGAGCTGGGTCAATTCCACAATCAGCCTTTCGGCGTTCTGCGTGGCTGCTTCCATCAACTGGAACCGCGCCGCATGTTCGGCCGCTGCTGAATCGAGCAAAATGCGGTACATCTCGGTTGCCGTCCACAACTGGATGATGTGTGTATAGAGGGCGACGGCGTCGGTGTCGATATAGGGCGGCGGCCAGGACTGTGCGTTCACGTCCAATGCTGGCAGCCGGGGTGGAAGCAGGCGAAGTGTGGTTTGCTCGTACAGCGTCGAGTTTCGGTATGCATTATAGATCACGTCCACCGCATCGATCTTGTACGCTTCGTAATCAGCCAGCCAGCAGTCGATTAATTCGGTGGCGAGATCGCGGCCCGGAAGCGAGGTGGTGGGGAGCGGGCGAGATTCGGCAATCGAAATCCCTCGCCGTTTCAGAATGCGTTGAATACGCCGCCCAAGCGTGTACAACTCGACCTCGACATCGGCAGCTCGGTATTGCGCCAACTGTGCCTGTACATAGACGGACAGATTCATATTGAACGCACCACACAGCCCGCGCTCGCTGCCGATCACTAGAACAGCGATCCGGCTGGCCCCGATACTTTTTTGCCGGCGCCGCTGGCGCGCGAGATGGGTGAGCACCGCCGGCAGCAGATCGATCAGCCGCTCGCCGAACGGCTGGATGCGTCCCTGGCGGCTGATCGCGCCCTGCCAGTTTCCAAGCGAGATCGTGCGCATAGCGCCGAAAATCGGCTCAACGGCGCGAATATTCTGTAATCGGGTTTGAATGCGGTCTTGATCAGCCATATACCCCGCTAATAAACATCAAATTGATCGATACTCCAGACTATCACCACCGCGCCGCCGACCTGGGCCCAGGAGTGTGTGGACAGCGGCGACGCGGCTTCATCGGCCTGGGTCGAATCCATCGAGACGGAAGAGCGACAGTTTTCCCTGATAATATCCAGGACTTCTTGCAATCGATCGGCTTGGGTGGCGATAAAGAGCGTATTGCTGGCCTGGCGCAGCACTCCGCCCCGGCTTTCGTTGAACGTCGCTGTGTGCCCGGCGGCGATCAAGGCCTCCATGACATGCGCTGTCTCGTCACGTTGGACAATAGCCATCACCATTTTCATCCCATACGGCTCCTTTGTGCCCAGGAGGTGCGGAATTCGGTCAGCGTCTGGGCCATCACCTCGCGCGTCTCGGCGCTCAACGTGCCCGCCTGATTCATCCTTTGCCAGGTCTCGCCGTGCTTTGACGCAAATGCCGACAACAACTGCCGCTCAAATTCGGGCACGTCTTCGGGATTGACCTCATCCAGGTGGCCGCCGACCGCCGCCGAGAGCACGATCACCTGATCGGCCGGAGCCAGTGGGTGATGCTCGTCCTGTTTGAGGGCTGCTTGCAGGCGCATGCCGCGTTGAATCTGGCGCTGTGTCGCCTCGTCAACTTCGGTGCCAAAACGGGCAAAACGGGCGACTTCTTCATACTGGGCCAGGTCGAGCTTGAGTTTACTCGCCACATCGCGCATCGCTTTGGTCTGCGCCGCGCCGCCGACACGCGACACGGACGTACCGACGTTGACTGCCGGGTGCAGGTTGCGGTTGAAAATGTCGGCGTCGAGCACGATCTGCCCGTCGGTGATCGAGATCAGGTTGGTGGGAATGTAGGCCGCGATGTCGCCGCGCTGGGTTTCGGCAATGGGTAACGCCGTGATCGATCCACCGCCTAAATCCTCGGCCAATTTGCAGGCCCGCTCCAACAGGCGCGCGTGCAGGTAAAAAATGTCACCAGGATAGGCTTCACGGCCCGGTGGGCGGCGCAAGAGCAGGCTCAACTCGCGGTAGGCGTCGGCATGCTTGGAAAGGTCATCATAGACGACAAGCACGTCGTTGCCATCATACATCAGCGCCTCGGCCATCGTGCATCCGGCATAAGGAGCCAGATAGCGCAGTGCGGGCGGGTCGTCAGAGCTGGAGACGACGACGATGGTATAGTCGAGCGCGCCGCGTTCGCGCAAAGTTTCGATCACTGCCAGGGTGGTCGATTTTTTCTGGCCGATCGCCACATAAATGCACAGCACGCCGCTTTCCTTTTGATTAAGGATAGTATCCACGGCAATGGTGGTCTTGCCCGTCTGCCGATCGCCGACGATCAGTTCGCGCTGGCCGCGGCCAATCGGCACCAGCGCATCGATCACCTTTACTCCGGTCGACAGCGGATCGTGCACCGGCTGCCGCTCGATGATCCCCGGCGCGTTGCGTTCCAAGAACGCCATCTCGATCGCGTCCACCGGGCCGTAACCATCCAGCGGGTCGCCGAGCGGGTCGATCACCCGTCCTAACAGCGTGCGCCCCACCGGAACCTGCAAGCGATGTCCGGTTCCCGTGACTAGATCGCCGCCCTGGATGCCTTCGTCCGAGCCGAGCAGAATTACGTCGATGGCCGATCGTTCCAGGTTGAGGATCATTCCCTCCACACCGGTGGCAAAGTTGACCAGCTCGTCGGTGCGCGCATTGGGCAGACCTGAGAGCTTGGCCACGCCATCGCCGATACGCTGCACGGTGCCCACATCGGTAAAACGCACCCTGTTTTGCACCTGGCGTGCCTGCGCCGTCAGCGTATCCAGCACCGGTTTGATCATGGGCTGGATGGACTTGGTGCCCAGGATGTCGGCAGCCTGATCGCTGATTTGCTTGATCATGGTTACGTCGTGCAACTGCACCGGCGAGAGTTCTTTTGCGCGTTGGCGGAGCGCTTGCAAGACTGACACCACATCGGGTCGCAGAACGGAGTCACTCATAAGTGATTATTTCCTCCAGGCTCTGCGCCGCCTGTTCGCGCAATTCTTCCAATTGCCCCATAATCGAGCTGTCGACCATCAAATCGCCAATGCGCACGCGCACGCCGGCCACCATCTTGTGATCGATGCGCACTTCGAGGTTGATGTGGCGATCGGCCAGCGCGGTGAAGGTGCGCGCCAGCAAGCCCTGGTGATCCTGCGTCAGCGGCTTGGCTGTGGTGATATGGGCGGTTGGCTCGCGGCTACCCAGCGACTGGCGAAATGCCTCCACACGCTGAATCTCGGTGCGCCCCATTTCCCAGATGTGATCGGTCAACTGCCTCACCATTGCGTCGTGCACCTGTGGTGACACCACATTGCCAATGACAATGCCGCTCACGTCAAGAAGCGCGTTGATCAAATCGCCATGAAAAGTGTCCACTGCCTGCTTGCGAATGCGGTAGGCATCGGTGTGCGCCTCAGCAAGGATTTGTTCCACTTCGGCGCGCGCTTCCTGGAGCAACTCGGCGCGATCGGCCTCGGCCTGCTCACGGGCCAGCATCAGAATATTGGCTGTCTCCTCATCAAGCCTGGACAGCCGCTCGTCAAGGTTGGCACGCTGCACGGACAGCATCTGGCGTTCGTGTTCCAACTCACGTACCAGGCGCTCTTTTTCTTCCTGCCGCGCCCTGATCATCCTGGACATCGGCTTGAAGAGGAGCCAATAGAGCAGCAAGGCCAGGGCAGTAAAATTGACGACCTGAAAGACGACGGTCCAGAAATCCAGTTTTAGCATAAACTTGTCCTATCCCGAATCAATCGGAACTGAACAGAGCGTTGTTGCTCGGAAAGATCCTTGCACAAAAGACAAGAATCTTGGGAGATAGGCCCTATCCCGAATCAGTCGGACCAGCATGTGTGCCGACTGAACGGGGTCTTGCCGTCCGGAAAATCCTCGTGCAGACAACAGGTTCCATCGCACAAGAAAAAATCTCACAGGATAGATACTCATCAAACAGCCATACATCCGACCTGGCCCGTCAGCCTGTAGGAAAGAATCGATCGAGCAAGGGGTTAGCGAAAAGCAAAATCAGGCAGATCAGCAGCACGTAAATCGCCGTCGATTCAAGCAAAGCCATCGCAATAATCAGTGTGCCGCGCAGGGTATTGGCCGCTTCTGGCTGGCGGGTCATCCCATCCAACGCTTTGAGCACAGCCAGCCCCTCGACCACCGCCGGCGCGATTGCGCCCAGCACCATCGCTATGGCCGCAGTCAAGATGGTGATCACGGTGATCAACGTTCCCGATTCCAGTTCAAACATTGTCTATACCTCCATGTTTTTGCATTTTATCTGCCACGATTGGATCGTCGCAACGTATTTAATCACCAACCGCATTGGCGATATAGGATGCATTCAGCACGGTAAACACATACGCCTGCATCAAGGTGCCAATGGCGGTCAGGGCGACCATCACCAACGGCGCGCCGACGGGCACCAAGTCCGAAATGACGGCAACAATGACCTCACCGGCAATGATGTTGCCGAACAAACGCAGGGTCAGCGACATGGTGCGGCTGACATAGCCGATCACATCAAAAATGACCAACGGATGCAAAAAAAACTTGATCCCCTTGACCCGGAGGCCAAAAACAATTGACATGATCAGCGACACCAGGGCCAGGGCCAGTGGCGTGTTGATGTCGCGTGTGGGCGTGAACAGCATCGGCACATTGCCCAAAAAGTTGGCCACGGCGATAAAAACGAACAAGGAACCCAGGTAGGGAACATAGGGTGATGGTGATCCGGGGATAAAACTGCCGACCAGATCGGTGATGAAATCGAACAGCATTTCGAGCACGAACGGCAATTTTTTTTGCAAAAGGATCACTCCGAGCACGACCATTGCCATCATGATCCAGGTAGCAACAACCGAATTCCGCACTGGGATTTCGAGCCACGGTATACGAAACGCCACCACGGAAAAAACCGTATCCATCCAGAGCTCCTCACATTGTCTTGCGCATTATTCGCCCGATCGATACCCACCTCGATACCCAGTAGCCTGCAAACGCGGCTATGCCAAAAGCAGGATCTTGGGCCAGTGCCAGTCCCAAAATCAATACCATCCACGCCAGCCGGACTACGAACCCGGACAGAATCAAAAAGACGGCCCAGCCCGGTTCGAGTTTGGGCGCCTGCCACACTGTCCATCGGCGAATGAGCATGTTGACCCATTCGGCCAGTCCCCCTACAAAAAACCACAATACAGCCATCGCGGCGCCGTCAACGGTGGGCCGGCGGCAGGTCGGCCAGCAACGTTTGCGCCAGCCGCTCGAAAATGCGCCGCTTGGACGGCTCACCCTCCACCTCGGTCATCGTGTCCGTCGTTTGGGCCAAAAAGAGAGTGACCACATCGTTGCGCACAGACAGCACGCCGGAAGGCAGATCGACGCGATGCTGCGCGCTGGCGCTCTCGTAGCGCACCTGATCGGCGGCGGTCTCGGCCAGCAAGGGTGCGTGTCCGGGATAGAAAGTAACTCCTTTGCCGTTTGCCAGTTCGACGTGCACCCAGGTCGCTGACTCGACATCGAGCACGGTTTCACCCGGCATCCAGACGATCAGTCGCAGCGACTCAGCCACCCAACCTCTCCTCGGCGGCCATTCGCTCCGCATTTTTCAGCACCTCATCGATCGTGCCGACCATATAAAAAGCCTGCTCTGGAACGTCATCGTGTTTGCCGTCCAATATCTCGCGAAAGCCGCGCAGCGTCTCTTCCAACGGCACGTGCTGCCCGGCAAGGCCGATGAATTGTTCGGTGGAAAAGAAGGGCTGGCTCAGAAAACGCTGTGCTTTGCGCGCCCGGTTGACGATCAGCCGGTCTTGCTCGCTCAATTCCTCTATGCCCAGAATGGCGATCACGTCTTGAAGCTCGCGATACCGTGCCAGCAGAGCGCGGATGCCCGTCGCCGTTACGTAATGCTCTCGTCCGACGCCTCGAGACGTGAGCAGTGAACTGGTCGATTCCAACGGTTCGATGGCAGGATAAAAGCCCTGGCTGGCCAGTTTGCGCGAGAGAACCGTAGTCGCGTCCAAGTGAGCAAAGGTGGCGATGACGGCAGGGTCGGTCAAGTCATCGGCGGGCACATAGACGGCCTGAATTGAGGTTATGCTGCCATAGGTGGTGGTGGTGATCCGCTCCTGAAGTTTGCCCATCTCACTGTCAAGCGTTGGCTGATAGCCGACCACACTGGGCAAACGGCCAAGCAAGGCGGAGACTTCGGCGCCGGCCTGGATATAGCGAAAGATGTTGTCCAGGAAGAGAAGCACCTGCCGCTGCTCCAACTCGCGGAAATACTCGGCCATCGTCAGGGCCGTGAGCGGAACGCGCAGGCGCGCGCCGGGCGGTTCGTTCATCTGGCCGAAAACCAGCACGGTGTTTTCCAGCACCCCGCTGCGCTGCATTTGCAGCCACAACTCGTTACCTTCGCGGCTGCGCTCGCCGACGCCGGCAAAGAGAACGATGCCGGAATGTTCGCGAATGGTGTGGCGCATTAGCTCAATCATCAGCGTCGTCTTGCCCACGCCGGCCCCGCCAAAGAGGCCGAT
>JAFGEY010000306.1 GCA_016931365.1 Anaerolineae bacterium | reverse complement strand
TGGAGCCGGGGCGCTACGTGCTCTGGCCCTGGCAGCACCGCCACGTCCGAAAAGTAGATATGCGAGAGACCAGCCAGACCGTACAGGGACAAGAGATCTTGACCAGCGACAAGGTCGGCGTACGGGTGACGCTGATCGCCCAGTACAAGGTGAGCGATCCGGTGGCAGCAACACATACCGTTGAAAATCACACCAACCAGCTCTACCAGGATCTGCAGCTGACCCTGCGCGAAAGCATCACCGGGCGCCCGGTCGAAGAGGTGCTGCAAGACCGCGAAGCGCTGTCGACTCACCTGCTCGAGGACGTGGCGCCACGCGCCGAAACCTACGGGGTAACCGTCAACCGCGTCGGCGTCAAGGACGTGGTCCTACCCGGCACCGTGCGCCACGTCTTTTTGCAGGAGGTCGAAGCCGATCGCCGCGGTCGCGCCGAACTCATCGCCGCACGCCACGAGACCGCCGCCGCACGTGCAAAGGCCAACACGGCCAAGCTTTTGCACGAAACCCCCAACGCCATGCGCCTGCAAGAGCTGGAAACGCTGGCCTCGCTGGCGTCCAAGTCGGGCAACGTCCTGGTCATCCCCGGTCTCAACACGCTGCTTTCCAAAGCTGTGCCTGTTGCAGACGAGGCCTGAAAGCGACTGGCCGCTCCCCGGCCCCGGCGCATGGGCGCCGGGGCCGGGAAAGGAGGGGAACCTATGATCCAACTGCCACGGCTGATGCGAATCCTGTTCGCCCCACCTACCGATACAAGGGCACATTCGCCGGGCGCGATCAAGCTGGCGCACGTGCTCAAGATTCCGGTAAGCGAGCTGCCGAATGTAAAAATGGGGCGCGTCTATCACTATCGCCCTTTTTCGATCCCCAAGAAGGATGGGCGCGCGCGGCAGATCCTCGCCCCTTCCCCGGCGCTGAAAGAGCTGCAGCAGCGACTGCTGCGCCGCCACCTGGTCTTTTTGCCCGTTCACCCAGCGGCGACGGCATTTATGCCCGGCGCGTCGATCGTGCACAACGCGCAGCGCCACGCCGGGCAGGCGGTTGTTGCCACCGCCGATCTGGCCGATTTTTTCGCGTCCACATCTGCCGACCGGGTCCGAGACTTTTTCGTGCGCCAGGGCTGGCGCGACCAGGCACTGTCGGCGTTGATGCGACTGTGTGTCTACCGCAACGGCCTGCCGCAGGGCGCGCCAACCAGCCCCATCCTGAGCAACCTGGTCAACGCCGGCATAGACGCCGCGCTCGACGACCTGGCGCAACGCTCGGGAGCAACCTATACCCGCTACGGCGACGACCTGTGTTTTTCCTGGCCCACGGAAGACGTGCCAGCCTATTTTTCGGCCGTCGTACAGCGCGAACTGCTCGCTGCCGGCTACCGGATGCAGCCGCGCAAGAGTTGGCGGATCCAGCGTGCCGCAGAACGGCCGGAAATCACCGGGCTGGTATTGGGTCGCAATGGCCGGATCGAACCATCAAGGCGCGTCCGCGTTCAAATGCGCAAGCTGCGCTGGCTCTCCTGGTGGCGGCGCTCCGATCCGGCCCGGCAGGCCCGACTGCGCGGCTATGATGGTTTTTTGAACATGTTGGATCGCTGAGACATCCTCCTCACACTCTCAGCCCTGGGTGCGACGCATCGGCGCGTCGCACCTTTTTTTGCAGCCGAAATTTTTGTCAAACCCCCACCGCATGGCTATAATAGCCGCCATGTTGAAAGATCAAGTACGACATATCACCATCCTGATCCTGCTGCTGGCCTTTGGCCTGCGTGTTTTTTACCTGACCGAGGATCGCTTCCACGCCGACGAGGCGCTGTACGCCGGCTGGGCGCTGCGTTTACTCGACGGCGATCCGCTGCTGCTCGGCGTACCCGTCGACAAACCGCCGCTTTTTCTGTACACCCTGGCCGGAGCGTTCACGTTGTTTGGTCCGAGTGAGGTTGCAGGGCGATGGATCAGCCTGACCTGCAGCATGGTGAGCATCGCCTTGATCTATCGCCTGGCCCGGGCCAGTTTGTCCTCTAGTACAGGCCGGCAAACGGCTGGAACGGCCCCATCCTCGCGCCCGGCACTGTGGGCGACGTTCTTTTTCGCCCTCTCGCCGTTCGACATCCTCTTTGCCCGCACCACCTTTACCGACGCGATGCTTGTTATGTGGGTCCTGGCCGCATTGTGCGCCACGGTCCACGGCCACAGATTCCGGGCCGGCATCCTGACCGGACTGGCCTTTGCCACCAAGCAGCACGCAGTCGTCTTGATCCCTTTGATCGTCGCCTTACAAGGATGGTCGAGCCTTCAGCCTCGACTCCAAGATGGGTATCGCGTTTTTGTCCATTCAATCCTCTCCAGCGCGCTCGGGTTCTTCGTACCATGGGGCATCGTCACCTGGTGGGACTCGGTGCGGTGGCAGATCCGGCCTGGCTATTGGGATCAAAGCGCGTTGAGCTATGGCGGCCTGGTCTGGGCGCCGGCCGGTGAGTGGAGTCCACGCTTTGTCGAGTGGTTGGGCTGGGCACGTTACCTGGCGGGTTCAACGATCACAAGTGTGGCCTTTGCGGCCGGCGTCGTCACCCTGCTGGTCTGGTCGTGGCGACGTCGTCCCCGGACACGAGAAACGTGGCTCGACACGCTGTGGTCAGCGGCCATCCTCGCCTATCTCGTGTTCCACTCTGTGCTGGCCTTTAGCATCTGGGATCGCTACTTGCTGCCACTGGCCGTGCCGGTGGCATTGCTGTCGGCACGGATCGTCACATCTGCGGATCGCGCGCTTGGCAGAATGACGCAACGACTGCGTCACGCAACGAGCCCTCCCTACAGCGAGGCTGGCGAAAGGGCACAGCGAATACGTCCTGCTGCAAGCGTGACCTACAAGGTGCTGAACATCGCGCGAGGCGGCGTTCCTTATCTGGTGGCAGGCGTCGTTCTGGCCTTTGGCATCCGGGCGGCGATCAACGCCTACCCGATCGGCGGCGAGCACTGGGCCTACCAGGGAGTTGACGAGGTCACAGATTACCTGAAGGAAAGCGCCGCGTCCAACGCAGTGCTCTATCACCACTGGCTACGCTGGCATTACACGTTTTATCTGCACGGCACCGATCTTGAGCTACGCTGGTGGCAGGATGGCGCACATTTACGCCAGGAGGCGCGCAAGAGCCCAAACCGGGAGCAGTACATCGTCCTGCCCGCCTGGCGGCCGCTCGATCCCAGCATTGACGGCGTGCGCTTTGTGCCCCTCCTGGAAACGCGCCGCAGGGATGGCAGCACGTCGCTGCTCCTGTGTCGCGTCGAACTCGATCCGTGGGACGATTGAGCTCAAGCACACTTGTCCATTTGGCACCATAAACGTATAATCTCATTGATTCAAGTCACGCTGTGCTGTAATCATGGGAGGCGGCAGCACCATCGCAAAAAATCGTACTCGATCGTAACGCATCCAGGGCAGACACTTGGAAACTGCAAAGCAGATGGAAAAATCGCACAAAGCGTGGTCCGTTGCAGATGGCATGGCCATTCTCCTGCTCTGCCTGCTGGTGCTGGCGTTTTACCGCCAAATTGCGCTCGGCAACGGTATCCTGGCAGGGGGCGATGCCTTTACTTACTTTTATCCCTACCGCCAATATGCGGCTGAGGTGATCCGCAGCGGACATGTGCCGTTGTGGAACCCGTACCTGTTCATGGGCGTGCCCTTTGTCGGCAACGCGCAGACCGCCGTGTTTTATCCGCTTAACCTGGCCCTGTGCTGGCTCAATGGCCCGCGCCTGGTCACGTGGTCGATCGTCATCCACGTCACCCTGGCTGCGATCTCGGCCTACCTCTATGCGCGGCTCATCCTGCGCCTGTCTCTCCTCCCCGCCCTGTTGGCAGCGTGTGCATTTGCCTGCGGCGGATTCTTGAGCGGTATGGTCGAGCACATCAACCAGCTCAACGTGTCGGCGTGGTTTCCGCTGCTGCTATTGCTTTGGGAATTGGCTCAAAAAGAAACCGCGGCGAGAGAAACCGGGTTTTTGAGAAAAACCCGGTTTCTGATCCCATTGAGCATCTTGATCGGCACCGGCCTGCTGGCCGGCCACACTCAGTCGTCGTACATTTGCCTCTTTGGGCTGGGCGGGTACGCGGTGCTGGCAACGTTTTCCTTCCGGCCACACCATGAACGGCGCGATCGCCAGGAACACAAACACTTTTTTGGCGTCGTTGCCATACGCCTGTGGCATGTTCTGTGGCAGCTCGGGCTGGTTGCCCTCGCCGGCGCGTTACTGGCCGCGGCGCAGCTCGTGCCGACCATCGAACTGTCGGCGCGATCGATCCGCAGCGGCGGCTTGGGCTACCGCGAAGCCGTGGCCTTTTCGCTCAAGCCGTTACCCCGGCTGCTGCGCTACACTTTTTTGCCACCCCTGAACATAAACCTGGCCAACGTCTTTGGCGGCGACTTTTTTACCGAGTACGTGGCTTACATCGGGATGATCCCGATGCTGCTGGCGGTTGGGTGGCTGGTCGGTTGGGTGATTAAAATGGTAGTGGCGTGGAGGAAGAAAGGCATCCATTCGCTACGCGAAATAGATGTTGGAAAACCGGAAATTCGCCTGCTCATCCTGGCTGGATTGGGTGTTTTCCTGGCGGTCGGTGGCTACAATCCGCTTTATTGGGTGTTGTACAAGCTGGTACCAGGATTTGGCCTGTTCCGTGTCCCGGCGCGATGGTTGTTCCTCTATGCCTTTGGAGCGGCCATGCTGTCCGGTGTGGGGCTACAGCGTCTGTGGGATCGATACGCAGCAGCCCCCCCTCAGTCCACCCCGGTGGGGGGGAAGGGAAGAGGGGGCGTGCTGCTACTCACCGCTATGTTGATCGTCGCCCTGACCGTCGTCGAGCTGTTTATCGCTTCCGAGGCAATGCCTCTGGCCCACCCCACCGCGCCGGAAGCTTTTTCGTCGCTGCGTACCGCGCCGGCACACATCCTTGCCGCACAGAGCCAGGAGCCACTACCCGGGCGCTTTTTGAGCATATCGGACATTCTGTTCGATCCCGGCGACCAGCGCGAGATGACGCACATGTTTGCCGGGCAGTTGGACGACAAGGCCATTTACGATGTCGTGGTTAGCGCCAAACGCAAAGAGATCCTGGCGCCCAACCTGCCGCTCGCCTGGCGGATCTATGCCATCGACGGTTATGACGGCGGTGTGCTGCCGCTGCAGCGCTACGTCGACCTGCAAACGCTTTTTCTCCCGGCAGACGAATTGTCACCTGATGGTAGACTACGCGAAAATCTGAAGCACATACCTCCCTTTCGCCTGCTGTCGCTGTTGGGCGTGCGCTATGTGATCACCGACAAGGTGCACGACGTGTGGATCGACGACGTATTTTACGATCTGGCCTTTGAGGCTGTGCTGAACCAGGGCGAAAAACCCGGCATAACCACGACCGACCTGCCTACCCTGGCGGCAAACGCGCTGGGCATCGTCGCTTACGCCACTGAACTCATCCCTGGCGAGACAAAAACAGGCAGCACGGTCGCCGAAATTCAGATCTTGCCCGCAGGCCAATCGACACCTATCACTTTGGCACTGACCACCGAGATGGTGACAAACAGCCCCACAGAACACAGAGCCGCGCGCTTGCGCTGGGACCACGCCCTGGAAATCGACCGACTCGAGATTGAGATGACAGCCGCTGGCGGCACGCTGCACGTCCAGGGATTGACCCTGATCGACGAACGCGACGGCAGCAGCGTGCCCGTACTGCTTTCCGGCGATGGACGGGTCCGGCTTGTCCATTCTGGCGACGTCAAGGTATACGAACTGCCGGACGCGCTGCCGCGCGCCTACGTGGTGCACGAGGCGATCGTGATCGAGGATAACGCAGCGGCGCTGGCGGCGATGGCCGATCTGACCTTCGATCCGGCACAGAAGGTCATCCTGCACGCTGGCCCTGAACCAAACCTGACAGGATTTGAAGACCTGCCAGGTTTATCGCAGGTGACGATAGAGACCTACGAACCAGAACGGATCGCGCTCGAGGTCACGCTGCCGGCGCCGGGCTACCTGGTCTTGAGCGAGACCAACTATCCGGGCTGGCAGGCCACGGTCGACGGCATCCCGTCCGAGATTTTGCGCGCCAACGTCCATTTTCGCGCCGTGGCCCTGGAAGGGGGCACACACCACGTCGAGCTGGCGTACAAGCCAGCCAGCTATACTATTGGGTTCACGATCAGCTTGATAGCATGCGCCGCGCTGTTAGTTGGTCTGGTTGTTAACAGGCGAGCGCGCAGAGAAGGTGTGATCGGCCAGATGCGCTGATCCACTCACACGATCATCCGCACGCTCGCTGTACTCGCGCCGCGCCTGCGCGCCTGCACCTATTTGATCTTTTTCCACCCTGTTGTATAATACATACACAACATAATTGGGGAGGTGAAACGATGAATCTAGTCAACCGCATCGCGATTATTTTGCTTATCCTGGCAGCGATGCTGCTCATTCCGCTACTCCTGATCTTTCCAGAACAGGCCGAAAGCGCACTGCGCTACGCGGCCGACATCGTCGAGGCCAACCTGGTGTGGCTGAACGGCCTGTCACCAGCGGCAGAAATTGGCGTGCGCGTGCTGCTGGGCGGAGCGGGTCTGTTCGTCTTTATCATCGGCCTGCTCTTTTTGGGGTTAGAGGTGGTCCGCATCCGGCGCAAGACGGTTCGTCTCAAAGATGGCAGCGGCGAACTGATGATGGACGGCATTTCCGGCCACGTGGCCTACTATGTGGACCTGCTGTCCGACGTGCTGCGCGTCAGACCCACGGTAACCAGCAAGGGCAAGAGCATCGAGGCCCAGGTGTATGTCGAGACGGCACCGGGGATCAACATCCCGGCCAAGACGTCCGAGATCAAGGAAACGGTGCGACGGGTGATCGAGGAAGAATTGGGGCTGCAGCTCAAGGGCGAGGTCAAGGTCACGATCAGGCCGGTGTATCCCAAGAACGAGATGTCCAGAAAGCGAGGGCCGAAACAAGCACCGCTACAAGCGGCGCGCCCTGCCGCTATGCCCGAACCGGCCAGAGAAACGGCATGGGAAGACTATACACCACCGCTCGAAGCACCGGAACCTGAAGAGCCAGCAAGCGAACTCATCGAGGTTAAAGCGCCGTCAGCCGAAGAACCGGCTGAAGAATAACTCAGTTTACGACATAGATTGGCAGATCGGGAATCTCGCCGCTGACCGTGCCGCTGAGCACCATTTCGCCTCGGCGGATTTCGACCTGCGCAACATCCAGGTCAAATTGGAGTTCGGCCAACGTTTCACCCAGCGACTGCGAGATCAATTCGCGCATCGCGCCGGGGATAGGAAACGGCCCGGCGTGAGCCTGCACGATAAAAAAAACAACCTTACCATCGACGGCGCTCACCGTGGCCTTGATATAGATCGGCAAGTCCGAAGGGGCGATCTCGACGAATGTGGCCCAGATCTCGACGTACCCATCGCTAAAGGCGAGTTTCATATCCCTGGCCGGAAACTCGCCCGCGCCGGACTGCGCCAACCCTACCAAATAAGAGGTCAATTCTCGATCGGTGATGACGATCTCGAACGGGCCGGTGGTCGACGTCACTTCTATCACCCGCTCGCGCATCGCAGCGGCCAAATCGGGTTCGATCGCAAAGGGCGTCATCGGCGGCGTGGTGGCGCCGCCCAACAGGCAGCAGCACGACGGCATTTGCGCGAGAACGACGACCGAGATCAGGGCCGCCAGGCCCCGGCGAGGGAATAATCGAGTTGGCAACGTCGAAAGCATAAACCAGTCTCCAGACCGTCAATGTGATGCATCAAACGTCACCCAACCACGCTTGACGCCCGACGCTCGATTATATATGCGCCCGCCGCAGACGTCAAACGCCATCTATGCGCCCGCTGCGGCGAGCAGCATCGTGGGAGAGATCCGTGCACTTGGAAGCACTTATCGAAAGCTTGCTCTTTGTCGCCGACCGCACGGTGACGGTTCAAGAGCTTGCGACAACGCTGGAAATCGATCAAGACGAGATTGAAAACGCGCTCGAAGGCCTGAAAACGACCTACCAGGATCGCGGCATTTGCCTGCAGCGCAAAGGGGAACGGCTCCAGCTCGTCTCCCCACCGGAGGCCGGCCCGGTCATCGAGCGCTTCCTGGGGCTAGAGATATCGGGCAAACTTTCCCCTGCCGCGCTGGAGACGATAGCCATTGTCGCCTACCGGCAGCCGATCACCCGCATCCAGGTCGATGCCATTCGCGGCGTCAACTCGGACAGTGTGTTGCGCTCGTTGGTGCGGCGCGGCTTGCTCGAACAGGTCGGTCGCGCCGAAACGGTAGGCCATCCCATCCTTTACGGCATCACCTTTAGTTTCCTGGAGCAGTTTGGCCTGGAAAGCCTGACATCACTGCCAAGATGGGATGAACTGAACCAGGAATTGGGCGAGCGAGAAGCACAGCGTATCGAGGACGACATCGGCTAGGCCTGGCCAGCCCCGGTCGCGTCCACCCACCGCGCGCCCGTGACGCGCACCAAGTCATCGACAGCCAACCGCAAATTGATCCCGCGCTTGCCCGCGCTGATCGTCACCTGCGTCAGGGCCTGGGCCGCCCGGTCGATACAGACCTCAAACCCTTTGTTCAGCAGCGCCAGCGCCGAAATACCGCCTACCTGCAGGCCGGTCAGTGATTCGGCGTCACGCTGGCTGGCCATGTGCAATTTTTTCTCCCCCACCGACGCGGCCAGCACCGCCAGATCGATCTGTGCATCTCCGGCGACCATCACCAGCAGCGGCTTGCCCCGTACGGGCTGCACGACCAGGGTCTTGTACACTGTTTCCGACGCTTGGCCCAATGTTTCGGCTACCCCCACCGCCGAGTGAATGTCGGTCGAAAAGGTGAATACCTCATAGGCCACCTTGTGCGCGTCGAGCAGGCGCATCGCGTTGGTGCGCGGGCCTCGTTTCTTTTTTGCCATATTGCCTTCTCCGTCGGATCGATCGGCATCATTACCGTTGCGGAATTACAGCTCGGAATTTGGGATTTCCATCTAGAGGATTATAGTCGAAACAGACAAGAGAACAAAACACAAGCCTGCCCCTTACTTGCACATTCGCTATTCTTGAGGGATAATATAAACAAGCGTATTGTACACAGGAGATAAGACGTGATCGAACAGGCCAGGTGGGAAACGTGGACCCTGATCCCTGCCGGCGCGGGGTGGATGTTTGCCGTGGGGATCGTTGAGCAGGGCGGGCGGCGGCGCGTGCGCATCGCCAAGGGCAAAATGAAAATGGCAGATGCCGGCGAACTGCCGATCACGCAGCAGGCCAAGCTGAACCTCAAGCCGGCGGATTGGAACGTACTGCGCGACGCCATCGACCGGTACATTGCCCAACTCCAAGGGGATAAACCGGTCGAGGAGAATAGGCCGTCAGAGGACAGCATCCCCTCTTCCCCGCGAACATACAGAACGCCGGAGCAATTGGCGCAGGATTTTGCTCGCGAACAAGCGACGGCATACACCGACCTGGAATCAGGGTAGCACATCCCGGCAAACTCGCTCGTGAGGACAACCACGGCAGTGTACGGTGAACGCTACCGCCGTTTGCGGTGAACGCTACCGCCGTTTGCGGTGAACGCTACCGCCGTTCCCTGCTTGGATTGCCCCTACCTACTGACAAGATACATTCCTTTACCCCAACTTGCCCTAGACATTGACACCGCTTCTTTTGTCTGGTATAATGATGGGTGCAGCATGGTCGACCTCCCGCTCGAACACCTCTTCGGAGCCAGGTCGGCTTTTTGTGTCTCGACCGGAAGAAAGGAATAGGTGTGAACATCCCGATCAGGCAATACTGGAATCTGCTGATCAATTACCTCAAACCGCAGTGGCCGATAGCGCTGCTGTTGGCCGTGCTGATCTTGGGCAACATCGGCCTGCAACTGGTCAACCCCCAGATCATGCGCGGCTTTATCGACGCCACACAAACGGGCGGTGAAACCGACATCCTCTGGCAATCGGGCCTGCTCTTTATGGGCGTGGCCCTGGCGCAGCAGATCGTCTCCGTCATAGCCACCTACATCGGTGAAAACGTGGGCTGGACGGCAACCAATGCCTTGCGCGCCGACCTGGCCGAACACTGTCTCTATCTCGACATGTCGTTTCACAATGCGCGCACGCCCGGCGAGATGATCGAGCGCATCGACGGTGACATCAACGTCTTGTCCAACTTTTTTTCCCAGTTTGTGATCCAGATATTTGGCAACATCCTGTTACTGGTTGGCGTACTGCTGCTGCTCACTCGTGAGGACTGGCGCGTCGGCGCAACCCTGGGCTCATTTGCCCTGGTTGCCTTGTTTGTCCTGTGGCGCATGCGTAATCTCGCCTCACCCCACTGGAAGGCCGAACGCGAAGCCAGCGCAGAGCAGTACGGCTTTCTCGAAGAGCGACTCGCTGGCACGGAGGATATCCGTTCCTCCGGAGCCAAGCCGTACGTCATGCGCCGCTTTTACACCTTGATGCGCCAGCTAAAGGCCAAAACGCTCAAGGCGTGGATGATGGGAAACATTATGGTTAACCTGATGGAACTGCTTTTTGCCGTCAGCAATGCAGTTGCCTTTGCGATCAGTACCTATCTCTTTGCCCAGGGCGCGATCACCATTGGCACGGTGTACATTATTTTCCATTATAGCAATATGCTGATGGGGCCGATCAACCGCATCACCCGCCAGATGCAAAACCTGCAGCAGGCCGGGGCGAGCATCACCCGCAGCCGCGAACTGCTCGACCAGAAAACAAAAATCGTGCAAGCCATCGACTCGACAGACAGGCAGATCGCGTCTGGCGCGTTGGCCGTCGCATTCAACAACGTTTCCTTTGGCTACGACGACGCACGAACCGCACAGACGGGTGAGCAACAGGATGAGAAAACAGGCAAAGCAGGCGAATCAAAACCGCCCGAGCCCGATGCTCCCCAGGAAAAGGAAATGGTTCTCAACGATATCTCGTTTACCCTCAAACCGGGCACGATCCTGGGCCTGTTGGGGCGCACCGGCAGCGGCAAAACGACGCTGACCCGGCTGATCTTTCGCCTCTACGATCCGGACGAGGGCACGATTTGTCTGGGACAAAATGGATCCGCGACCAATATCCGCGAGGTGCCATTGCCCAACCTGCGGCAGCGTGTGGGTATGGTCACCCAGAACATCCAGTTGTTTCACGCTACCGTTCGCGACAACCTGACGTTTTTTGACGACACCATCTCTGACGCCAAGATCGAGCAGGTGATCGAGGACCTGGGATTGGGCGAATGGTTCGTCTCGCTGCCCGACGGGCTGGACACAGAACTTGATTCAGGCGGTGGCGGGCTGTCGGCCGGCGAGCAGCAACTGCTGGCCTTTACGCGCATCTTTTTGCAAGATCCCGGGCTGGTTATTCTCGATGAAGCCTCGTCGCGCCTGGATCCGGCCACCGAGCACCTGATCGAACGGGCCGTCGACCGGTTGGTGAAAAATCGCACGGCGATCATCATCGCCCACCGCCTGGGCACCGTCCAGCGTGCTGACGAGATTATGATCCTCGAAAAAGGCCACATCCGTGAATACGGTCCGCGCCTCAAGCTGGCCGGTGACACCACTACGCGCTTTTATAGTTTGTTGCAGACGGGCATGGAGGAAGTATTGGCATGAGCCAGGAGAACATGAAATCAAAAGACGAACAAGAAGATGATTTACCCAGACTACCCACCTGGAAATATCTGCTCAAACTGATCTGGTTCCGGCCATGGATGGTGCTCCTGCACATCTCGCTGAACGTCGTCCTCGTCGCCGTCGGGTTCCAGATCACCGGGTTCATCATCCAAGCCCTCTTTGACGCTATTTCAGGCGAAGCACAAGCCGGCCTGAATCCCTACACGCTGAGCGCCCTGCTTGTGGCCACGGCCGTAGGGCGAGTGGGGTTCCTGTTCAGCGCGATCTCGGTCCACGTCTCCAACATGTTTGCTATGTCTGCCTTGCTGCGCAAAAACATGTTCAGCAGCATCCTCGACCGGCCCGGCGCACGCGCGGTGCCCGGATCGCCCGGGGAGGCGGTCAGCCGTTTTCGCGGTGACGTGAACGAGTTTGCGGGATTTGTCAGCGAGCTGTTTTTCCCCGTTTCATTCGGGGTATTTGCCATCGTTGCTATGGTGGTGATGATCAATATCCACAGCCAGATCGCACTGATCGTCTTTCTGCCATTGCTGTTTGTCACCATCCTGGCCAACCTGGCTGTCAAACAGTTTGAAAAATACCGCAAGGCCCGGCGTAAAGCAGCCGGCAGGGTGACGGACTTTGTCGGCGAGATGTTTGGCGCGGCACAAGCGGTCAAGGTGGCGACGGCCGAACAGCGCATGCTGAAACATTTTCGCGAACTGAACGAGGTACGCCGCAAGGCAGCGCTCAGGGACCGTATCTTTCACGAGCTGTTCCACTCGGTATTCTGGAATGCGATCAACCTCGGTACCGGCGCGATCCTGATGCTCTCGGGACAGGCGATCCGCGCAGGCTCGTTTACTGTGGGTGATTTCGCACTGTTTGTGTATTACCTCGGTTTCGTCACCGAATTCACGGGCGTGATCGGCGGATTCTGGGCCTGGTACAAGCAGATCGGCGTGTCGCTGGGGCGGATGGCCAAACTGCTACAGGGCGAGCCGCCAGAGACGCTGGTCGAACACGGTCCCGTCTACATGCGCGGCGACCTGCCCGAGATTCCCTTTGTCGCCAAGACGGCGGACCATCGCCTAACGTCGCTGCGCGTGGACGGGCTGTGCTACAAATACCCGGATACGGAGCGCGGCGTTGAGAACATTGGGTTTGCTTTGGAACGCGGCACATTTACGGTGATCACCGGGCGAATCGGCTCGGGCAAGACCACGCTGCTGCGCGCACTGCTCGGCCTGCTGCCCAAAGACGCCGGTGAGATTTATTGGAACGGCGAGCTGGTCACAGATCCAGCTTCCTTTTTCGTGCCCCCGCGCAGCGCCTACACCGGACAAGTGCCACTGTTATTCAGCGAATCGCTCCAAGACAACATCCTGATGGGCCTGCCAAAAGACAAGGCCGACATCCAGGAAGCAATTCGCCTGGCGGTGCTGGAACCCGACCTGGCAGAATTGGAACACGGGCTGGAGACGATGCTCGGAGCCAAGGGGGTCAAAATCTCGGGAGGGCAGCGGCAGCGAACGGCAGCGGCACGTATGTTTGTGCGCGACCCCGAGCTGCTCGTCTTTGACGATCTTTCTAGCGCACTCGACGTAGAGACCGAAAAAACGCTCTGGGAGCGCGTCTTTGAACAGCGCAGCACGACGTGCCTGGTCGTTTCACATCGCAAACCGGCCCTGCGCCGCGCCGACCAGATCATCGTTCTCCAGGACGGCAAAGTCCTGGCTGAAGGAAAACTGGACGACCTGCTGGAAACCTGCGAAGAGATGCAGCGGCTGTGGCAGGGTGACATCGGCGAGCC
>JAFGEY010000040.1 GCA_016931365.1 Anaerolineae bacterium | reverse complement strand
GGACATCAGGGCCTCCTGGGTGTGAATTCAGAAGGCATACTTTAGTCATTTTCCCCACACAATCAACCTTAACTTAATGACATTGATCTGGGGATAGAACGAATAGGAGAAAATCTGTTATGTCAATCAAGTCTTCACGTCGTGGCCTGGCGTTTACATGTAGCCGCCGGGATTTCTGGCCAGCCTTACTCGATGAATTTCGTGTCTTTTACGGCTCCGTCAAAGGTGGCCGTGGCGGCCAGTTGTCACAGTTGCGCGACCTGCCTGACGACCAACTGGCCCAAGTAAGGCCGACCTTGAATCCCGATTACGAGATATTTGTGGATCAGGACTTTGTTTGCTGTCGGGTCAGAGAAACAGGCGCAACGCGCAAACTGTTTCAGATGAAAAGAGAGAGCCTGGCTGCTTTCAACCAGTTTACCGGACGGCATACCCTGACCGAGATCGGCGCGCAACTGGCTCAGCAAATGGAGTGGGATGAGGCCGCCGGGTTCGCCTACGCGCGGGATCTGTTCCTGGCTCTGGTCGACCGCTTGGTCTGTGTTCCCAGAGATCCGCCCGACATTGCGGGCCTTTTGGATGAATAGGGCGGCGCATCGTGTCCGCACTATCGTCGCCGCTCGAGACATCTCAGATATTCCGCCCGCTGTGTAACGGCGACTGGCCCATCTACCGCCGGGACTGTATCGAGTATGCCACCTTTTATGCGCCGGGTTATTTGTGCATCGTGGACTTGGCGGGTGCAGAGCGATTCGAGTCGGCTCTCAGATCGTCGCAGGTCGAGCTTTCCCCAGAAACCGGTCTTTCTGAACAAGGGTTCAATTGCGCCATCGAATTGTGTCGCCACGCCAGGCGAGCGCAGTTGAGCGCAACCCGTCTGTGGGATGAACCCTTTGAACCGGAATGTCTGACCTTGTACCTGAACAACGAGTGCAACCTGCGCTGTGTGTACTGCTATGCCGACCCGTCGCCACGCCCCACCGCTCGATTAGAACTGGATGTTATCGCTGCTGCGGCGCACCTGGTGGCCGAAAATTGCCGGCGCAAGGAGCGCCCGTTTTATATTGTGTTTCATGGAGGAGGTGAGCCGACCCTGCATGGCGGCCGGATGGCAAGTGCATTGACTCTGCTGGAAAAAATTGCCACTGAACATCACGTGCAGCCTTGGCGCTACGTGGCGACCAATGGGGTGATGTCCAAAGAAAAAGCAATCTGGCTGGCTCATCATTTTGACCTGATCGGCTTATCCTGCGATGGGCCGACCGACCTTCAGAACAGCCAGCGGCCGCTTGGGAACGGCAAAGGGACCGGTCCGACTATCGAGCGTACAGCACACATTCTGTGCGAGGAAGGCTGCCGGTTCCATGTGCGGGCGACAATTACGAGCAAGAGCCTGCGCCGCCAGGCAGAGATCGCTGCCTACATTTGCCGGCAACTTGCCCCCGAACAAATCCACTTTGAACCGATCTACATCGGCGGAAGGGCCGCTCGCGCCGATAAGCCGGACGCCGACCTGGCTGACGAATTTGTCGTTCATTTTCTGGAGGCGCGAGAAATCGCCCGGCAGTATGGGGCGCCTCTGTCTAGTTCGGGCAGCCGTCTCGATGAGATTCATGGCCTCTATTGCCATGTGTTTCGCCATGTCCTCAACCTGGTGCCGGGCGGTGTGGCTACCGGCTGCTTCAAAGTCACCGATGCAGCTCGTGCTGCGGAGAAGGGTGTCTTGATCGGCGCGGCCAGCCGCGAGAGCGGCGAGTTCGAGATCCATGATCGCCGGGTGCAAGAACTGCGCCGTCAATTGGGCGTCATTCCACGCGAATGTAAGGATTGTTTTAATCGTTATCACTGCGCCAGGGAATGTCCCGACCGCTGCCCGCTGGATACCGGATCGCTCCAGGTCGAGGCAGGATTTCGCTGTCAGCTCCAGAAAGCATTGGTTGCCGCTATGTTGCGGAAAACAGCGGAAGAGTTGTGGATGGCGGCGATGCAACCGCCAGACTCGGACGGAGAAAAAGTGTATGGGATCCTTCTTTGATCAGTTTTTTCGTCCGCTTCCACCGGATATCGATCTGGAGGCCATCCGGCAAGCATGGCAGGCGATCCGGCCGCCGTACCAGATCAACGAGCGGCAATTGCCTTTACCGGTATGGGCCAGGCGTGGCCTGGACGAAAGCGGCGAGCAGGCGTGGGCGGTGCTGAGCCGGGATGTCGTCTGCCTGGATGTCGCCAAGCCATTTTGCATCTATGTCCATATCCCGTTCTGCGCCGCCAGGTGCGCCTTTTGCGATTGCTACTCTTTCAAGTTGGGCCAACATCAGGGCAGGCACATCGAGACATATCTCAATTTGCTGGACCGGGAAATGAGCCTGTGGAGCCGACAGGGCAATCTTGGCCTCCGACCGGTTTCCACCATCCATTTTGGCGGCGGCACTCCCACGTTTTTAGGAGCAGAGCCGTTTGGCCGTCTGGCGGCCAGTTGCCGTGAATATTTCCGCGTTGGGCCACAAACCGAGTGGGCGTTGGAATCCACGGCTTTTGAACTGAATGACAGTATGTTCTCTGTGCTCGACAGCCTGGGTTTCACCCGGCTGCACATCGGCGTACAAAGCCTCCAGGATCAGGTTCGTCGGAACATCAATCGGCGCGAGCCAGCGAATGTCGTTCTGGAGAAAATCGCCGGAGCGGTGTCAATGGGCTGGATCGTCAGCGTGGATCTGATCTATGGCTTGCCGGGGCAGTCGTTGGAAGGGCTGCTGAATGACATTCATACCCTGGCGGCGGCAGGAGTGGATGGCTTTTCCCTGTATGAACTGCAATTATCCCCGCACAACCGCCGCTTTACCGAACAGCATCATCTGGCAAACCGTGATCGCCTGGTAGACTATTTTTTGTTTCAAGCTGCTTCGCAGTTGTTGGCTTTTCTGGGGTACAGGAAAACCCTGTTTAATCACTTTGCGCGTGCCAGAGATGCAAATCTTTACTTTACTTTTCCCGAACGAGGAGAGGATTGCCTGGCTGTTGGGACCATTGCCGACGGCGTGTTTGGCGATTATCACTACCGCCACCCCGAATACAAAGCATACCGCTCCGGTGTGAATGAAACATTTCCCGGCTTGCAAGGTGGGCTGCGACGGAACGCAACTGAAAACCGGCTGCATCCGCTGGAGGTATCCATCCTGTCGGCCAGAATGCAGTCCGGTTTGTTTGACGATGTGTTGGGCAAGGCCCGCGCTCAAGGGCTGTTTCAGCACTGGCAAGAGGCTGTCCTGATTGAAAAGGACAAAGGCGGGAACTTGAACCTGACCGCCAACGGCTCCTGGTTTGCCGGGGAGATGATGGCGCAGTTAGTTTGATGATCGGTTTTTCATTTTACATAGCCCTCGATACGAGCGGCAGATAGACCTTCTATGCGCGCTCAAATCACCGGTTGCGCCGTCGTCGGCCCGGAAGGCGCGCCGATCCGGGTCGAGGTCGATATCCCGCGCGGCCTGCCCGACGCCGCCGTGCGCAAAGCCGGTTTGGCGGGACATCGGCGGCCCCCGATGAATGGTTGGGGTGCAGAGCGCCCGCTGCTTGCTATGTTCCCAAATCTTCGACGATCGCCCGGAACTGCTCCAGCGCCGACTCGAGGTCTTGGACGATCTCTTCCGCCAATACATCCGGCTCGGGCAGGTTGGCTGTCTCTTCCAGCGACTCGTCGCGCAGCCAGAAAATGTCCAGGTTGACCTTGTCGCGGGCCAACAGTTCGTCATAGCTGAAGGCGCGCCAGCGACCGTCCGGGCCTGCACCCTGTGCGGGTTCTTGGCTCCACGTCGCCGCCCGCTCGTGGCGGTTCTCTGGATTGTAGCAGGCGACAAACTCATCCAGGTCAGCGCGGACGAGCGGATTTTCCTTGAGCGTCAAGTGTGTATTCGTGCGCAGATCGTAAATCCACAGTGTGTCCGTGGCCGCCGTCTCGCCGCCCGCGCGCCGGTCGAAAAAGAGGACGTTGGCCTTGACCCCCTGGGCGTAAAAGATGCCTGTGGGCAGGCGCAGCAAGGTGTGCACATCGCACTCGTGCAGCAGCTTGCGGCGCACCGTCTCGCCGGCGCCGCCCTCAAAGAGGACGTTGTCGGGCACGACGACGGCGGCCCGGCCATTGATGTTGAGAATGTTGCGCACGTGCTGCACGAAATTGAGCTGCTTGTTGCTGGTCGAGGTCCAGAAATCCTGGCGCACAATGGTCTGCGCCTCGCGGCGGATCTCGCCCTCGTCGGTGATAAAAGTGACGCTGCTCTTTTTCCCAAACGGCGGATTGGTCAGCACCATGTCGAAATACTCGCCGGGGTGGGCCGCCAGCGAGTCGTCGACGCGGATCGGAGAGCGGCCCGTTTCACCGGGCGCGCCGTTCGCGCCGCCTGTGGTGAGCTGCGGTGAACCGCCTGTCGAACCGATGCCGTGCAGGTAGAGGTTCATCACGCACAGCCGCGCCGTGTTGTCGACGATCTCCCAGCCGTGCAGCGCCTGGTGGTTGAGGTGTTCGTACTGGGTGCGGTTGAGCTGGTGGTGGCGGGCGATATACTCGTGCACGGCGATCAAAAAGCCGCCCGTGCCGGCCGCCGGATCGCAGATGGTGATCCCCGGCGCGGGGCGCATCACGTCGACCATCGCCTGGATCAACGGGCGCGGCGTAAAGTACTGGCCGGCGCCGCTTTTGGTGTCCTGGGCGTTCTTTTCGAGCAGGCCCTCGTAAATTTCGCCCTTGACGTCGATGTCCAGCCCGCTCCACGTCTCGTCGTCGATCAAGGTGATCAGGCGGCGCAGCTTGGCCGGGTCCTGGATGCGATTCTGGGCCTTGCGAAAGATGACCGGGATCAGGCCGGAGCCCTTGCCGAGTTCGGTGAGGATGGTGAGGTAGTGCTTTTCCAGTTCCGCGCCGTTCAGCGCGCGCAGGCTGGCCCAGTTGTAAGCGACGGGGATGGCGCTGGGCCGGCCCCACAGATCGACCTGCTCTTGATCCATCTTGAGGAAGAGCAGGTAGGTGAGCTGCTCGACGTAATCGCCGTACGAGACGCCGTCGTCGCGCAGGACGTTGCAGTAATTCCACAGGCGTTGGACGATGGTTGC
>JAFGEY010000305.1 GCA_016931365.1 Anaerolineae bacterium | reverse complement strand
CCCGTCCACACGACTTGGGCGTCAAACACCACAAACTTGTTGTGCTGAATCTTGCTGGTCGTGGTATCGGTCACAACCGCTATCCCTGCGTCGCAGAGCGCCTGGTAGCCGGCGGCAGACTCGCCGGCAGCCGCCTCGTCATCCCCCACGACTCGCACAGGGATGCTTTTGTTGTGTGCTGCAATCAAGGCGTCGATCACACTCTGTCGGTTCAGGTCATACAGAGCTACGTCAATGCTGATTGTCGCTTGGTTGATGAAGACAAGCAGCGCATTTTCTGCCTGGGTGTGCTCGGTCGTGGTGCTGGTGGCCGTTGTCGCCCGTTCGTTAAAGTAGACAGCATAGTCCAGAGAGTGGCCGACATCGGTGATAGTGAGTGTGCAAGTACGGGATATGCCGGCGGAGTTGGTTGCCGTGCCACAGCGCGGGTTGTAGGTCCAATTACTGGCCTGGCTGCCGTCAGACGTAGTACTAACGCGCACCATCGGGACGCGGCCATCGGTGTGCCCAGAAAACCATCCTATGCCGCAGTTCACCTGGTCAATGATGTTGGATGCGTTGTCTCGCAAGACCAGATTTTCGCCATCGTTGCCCGACGCGCCGGTGTAAAGCTGGTCAGCGGTCACACCGAGCACCGTAGTATCATCCGTGCGCTCAAGCAGAAAATAGCCGCCGGCAGGGATTGTACCTGCAAGCGCAATGGATGGAGTACCGTCTGCAGCGGTTAGCATCCAGCCAGTGAGGTTGATGGGACTGCTGGTATTGTTGTACAGCTCTATCCACTCGTCGTCGGATGAGACCGCCGTGCCCATCCAGGCGATTTCGGAGATGACGACATCGTACAGAGATTGCGCCTGCCCCGATCCGGGCAGAAAAGTGAGAACAGAAAGCAGGACAACGAGCGCCGATAAGAAGTGCAGCCTGACGCGCTTATCCTTCATTCTCTCGCCTCCTCATCCAGAAAACTCAAAGATGACGACTGGCTGGTAGGTCAAAAGGTGTGCGTTGTTTGAACGGATCGTTTACGACTTGGTGAAGGGAGAAATCCGACTGGTATTGACCCGACAGGATGCGATCCAGGGAGACCTCTCACTGCGGTCAGCTTGCTCCGACACAAAAACAGCCGATCGTCCACCAGGATGATTTTCAGGCTGGATCGGCTGCCAATCATTCATCGCTTTCTCCTCCACAAGCCCAAATGCGGTGAGAATGATAGTGATGCAAAGACGCTAAAGCCATTATACTACGCGCCGATTATACTACAGACCGGAGGAGGTAGCAATGCCCTGTCGAATAGGAGCGGTTGTTCTTGGAACAAATGTAGGTCACGCTTGCGACATGACAATATCAGAACTGTAGAGTTATGCGAGCACCGCGATCACGCAGCGGTACCTGAATCTTGACCCGAACCTGGATGTGACAGCCAGCAATTTCATCCCCTTGGAAGGCCAGTAAACTTGCGTTGTCGTACCCCAAGCCCAATCTCAACCGATCGTCAGAGCGTGATAAGCTGTCGAAACCGTCAGGTCTGGCAGCACCAATACCCGACATCAGGTTCTCCCCACAGATCGTCCGAACGCCGCTCGTTTCGTTACCAGAGTTGAACGGAAACTCAACCCATCTGTACCTACCAGGAGGTGAACCGATGCAACTCGTTCCTAACACCCTGACTCACGAGCGCGTGGCCGTCTTTGTGGACTATCACAACACACTGCACGCACTCCGCCGCGTTGGCCGCCAGATCGATCTGCTGGCCTTGCACGATTACTTGTCCGAGGGCCGGCACCTGGTCGAAGCGATGCTCTACATCGCCACCCACCCGCAGCCCGAACGGCAGGAAGAAGACCGCGTCACCCTGCACCGTCTGCGCCAGAGTGGATTCCTGGTCCGCAGCAAGGTCGGCCAGCTCCTGCCCAACGGCCGCCTCAAGTGCGACTTTGACCTGGAGATGGCGCTCGACATCCAGGAGTTCATCGTCCACTCGCGGCCCGACATCGTCGTGCTTGTCACCGGCGACGGCGACTTTACACCGCTGGTGCAGCGACTGCGCCTGCGCGGCGTACGTGTCGAAATCGCCTCCACGCCGGGCAGCGTCTCTGCTGCATTGCGCGCGATGGCCAACGGATTCATCGACCTGACCCGGATCGGCAACCAGGTGGATCACCTGCCGCTGGCGGATGCCGCCCCCGAACCGGACGATGAGCCGCTGGTCGAAGTCGACCCGGCTCAAGAAGAGGAAGCACTGGCCGACCTGCCCGCCTGACGCCAGCACAATGCTCATGGAGAGGCACAACCCACGTGCCTCTCCATCCCCGGCCCGTTTCGTTACCAGAGTTGAGCATCTCAATTGTCCGGCACACACTCACTCGTTCGCACAACTCAAAGGAGGTGAACCATGACCACAGCCATCATCAACGGACGGCGCGTCCAGGTGCCCCCGGTTGCCAAGATCGAGGACATCCGCAAAGCTGGCGGCATCACCGAAGGGCGCAACATCATCCGCCGCGCCCGCGAGGGCAATTTCGTCGTGCGTCCCGGCGAAGATATTGCTGTCGAAGACGGCGATGTCTTTGTGGACGCCCCACCCAGGGTCAAGGGCCAGCGCTAACGGCCGCAGCCCTATGCCGGAGCGCCGGAGCCCAATGCGCACGCCATCGTTGCCTGGCTCCGGCCTCCTTCCTTTGCACACCAGGAGGCATACCAATGGCTTTAGACTGGCTCAAATCCCGCCTCATTCCGGCCGCTGCACCCGGCCTTGGCCGCCGCAACCGGCGCATTGACGCCGAGGTGCTGATGATCGCCAAACGCTTCAGCCGGCCGCCCTATCAGGGCATCTACTATGACGATGAGAACCGCGACTGGCTGATCGTCCCGGGCTACCCGCTGCCAGCGCGCTTTCGTGAGCGCCATTGCGACCTGCTGATCGTCTTTCCCGAAACCTACCCGGAAACGCCGCCGATCGGCTTTTACCTCAACAAGCCCTTCGTACTGCACAACGGGCAGTTCGATCCACACGCCACCGGTAAAGCCTATCACGGCGCGCCCGACCTGACCGAACAGGGCTGGCACTGGTATTGCGTCCAAATGGATATGCAGGCATCGGGAGCCTGGACACCCCATGCCGACCCTGGCCAACCAGACAACCTGTGGACCTTTTTGAACATGGTCCGCGAGTCCCTGACCAACGACGGCTGACCTGCGAGTCAGCGCAAGGAGGAACCCGATGAACTATACCCTCTCTCTCTCCAGACACGCGGCAGAGACGTTGCGTGCTCACTTGTTGGGCGATCGCAGCCGCGAACAGATGGCGATCACGCTCTGCGGTGTCAATCGCCTGCACCACGAACTGCGTCTGTTGGTGCGCGACGTCATCCTGCTCCCGCCGGATGCTTTCCACCAACAGACAGCCACCTACCTGGAACTCAAGCCGGAGGTCCAGTCATTCATCCATCAGCGCGCGCACCGCCACGGGCTGATCCAGGTCGATTGGCACAGCCATCCCGGCCAGGGACACTTGCTCGCTTTCTCGCCGATCGACGACCGGCACGAAGCCGCCCAGGCTGCCTATCTCGTCCGGCGGATGGACGGCGTGCCCTATGGATCGGTGCTCGTCAGTGACGAGGCCCTCGATGCGCGCCTGTGGCTCACCCCCACCCACAAACGGCAGGACGACGATGGCCGGCCCAAGACAACCTTCGACCGCCCGCAATCTCACCCAATGCACTCGATCCTGACCGGCGATCTGACCCGCCGCGCCCCGCTGTCCGTCCAGCGTCTCAGCCGCGCAGCCAGCAAAACCGGCAGCCAGCCCGATCGGGTCGATCTGTCGACCATTTTCGACCGCCAGGTGCGCGCCTTTGGCCCCGACTTGCAGCACACGCTCAACGCCCTGCGCGTGGGCGTGATCGGTCTGGGTGGCCTGGGCAGCGCGCTGGTCGATCACCTGGCCCGCTTGGGCGTGCGCGACTGGGTCTTGGTCGATCCCGATGTGGTCGAACTGAGCAATCTCAACCGCCTGGTCAGCGCGACGCTCACCGATGCGCAGAAAGCGCGCCCCAAAGTCAACGTCGCCCGCAGCATCGCTCGCCAGCCCAACCCGCAGGCACATGTGCAAACCCTTCAGGTCGACGTCTTTGACCCCCAGGCGGTACACGCACTGAAGGCTTGCGACCTGCTGATCGCCGCCACCGACAACCATGCCAGCCGCATGCTGCTCAACCGGCTGGCTGCCCAATACCTGATCCCGCTGCTGCACGTCGGCTTTCACATCGGCGTGGGCAGCGACGGCCAGATCGAGGACGTCAGCGGCGAGTTTGCGCTACCCGACCTGGGCTGCTGGTGCCTGCACTGCGCCGGCATCATCGACCCTCAGCAGGCGGGGTGGGAGCTGGCCCCGCTGCACCAGCGCGAGGCTCTGCGCCAGCGCGGCTACGTGACCGGCGTCCCCGCGCCAGCCGTGCGCCACCTGGACGGCATCGTCGCCTCGCTGGCCGCTGCCGAGGTGCACAACCTGGCTCACCCCTTCAAGCCGCTACAGCGCTACCTGACCTACGACGCAATCGGGCGAACGACGTCCGGGCGCCCCGAACTCATGTCCTTGCAGGTTTCGGCGCGGTCGGACTGCCCGGTGTGCAGCGCTGACGATGGGGTCTTGGGTCTGGGCGACCTCGAACCGCTGCCCAGTTACCGGCGCTCAAGCCAGGTGCAGCTTCCATCGGCTGATCTGCTCCAGTCTCTGGCCTCAGTCACCGACCGGCGCGAGCAAGTCCCGGCCGCCTTGGTGACCGGACAGGAGTCAGAACCGCCCGACCGCGCTGCGCGCGTGCGCCGGCTACAAGCGGCGATGGAAGAGGCCGACACGGCCGGGCGCTGACGCCATCCCACGTCCAAAAACACAGCGGCCCAGAGACAGTTTTGTCTCTGGGCCGCTGTGCATTCCCCCAAGAGGCGGCATTTTAGCTTTGAGTCAGCACGGACTTGCCAACATCCATCACGTCCCCGGCCAGCAGCCCCTTGACGGTTTCCTTTTCCAACACGCAGGTCAGTTGATAGGTGCCTTTGGTGTACTCGTACACCTTGATCGGCACCCAGTTATCGGTGATCGCGCCGATCGCCATCGCCATCGTCACCGGCCCTTTGTAGAACAGGTGCACCTCGGTCACACCGGCCTGGGTCAGTTTGCCCTTGATTCTGAGCAGGTCTTTGAGCAGCGGGTACAGATCTTCGGTGGAAACCATGCCGTCGCGCACGTAGCTTTCGACGGGCATGTTCGGCTTTTGATCCTTGAGGAAGCCCTCGACCTGACCGGTAATGTCGCTTCCCAGCCCGATGATCAAGGCCCAGGGACGCTCTGAAAGCTCTGTCTTGCGCCTCCGCAGGTAACGTGTCAGTTCGCGCCGGGCTAACAGCAAAGAGACCACGGCAAAGACCACCGAACCGATCTGGATCAAATTAGCGACCCAACTGACTATTCTTTCCATCCCCATCATTCCTCCATCTTTGTTAGCGGTGCGTGCGCGCAGCATCGCGCAGCGCCTGCAGGTTGATCACTTGAGCCACCTGGAAGCTGGGCGGCGTGCTGGCCGCCACCGGCGTCACCCACACAATGGGCGGAAAATAGCCCATCCGCCCGTGCAACTCGGCCAGCAGCGCGGCCGCCGCCGGCGCATAGCCAGGCAGGTTGACCAGCAGAAGCTGCGTTTGCCATTCTTGCGGCGACAACCCCACTCGATCCACGATCTCGCTCACCTGATCGGCCAATGGACGGCGTTGATCGATCTGCACCGATGCATCAATGACCTGCGCCACCGATCGGCCGACCAGCGACTCGATCTGCGCCAGGTGCTCAGCGGTGAGGGGATGGGAAAAGTTGAGCAGGATCATCTCTCTGCGCTTTTGGGACGCGGCGGATGTGGCAAGCCCGGCTGGCCCAACGTCTCCAGGGTGTGGTTGATGGCCTGGCGCACGGCGCGCACTTCGTGGGGAAACCAGGCGCGCAACACGGGCGACAACGCGGTCTGCTGCGCCTGAACAATGGTTTCCAGCGCGCCCAACTTGATCTCGCGGTGGATGTGTTCCAGCCGCGGCCAGACCCGTTCCGGCTGCTCAGTTGCCCATTCGGTAAACCACCCCAATACGCGCTCAACCCACACCGTTTTCACGCGCTCCCACCCTTTGGGGCTGTGGACCAAAAGGGGGATATCACGGTCGTACTCGATGCGCAGCCAATCGTGGTGGATGCACCAATCCACCTTGCGGGCGATGGCGTCACCGGAGAGATGCTTGAGGCGGCCGTAATCGGGCAGTTGGTCCCAGCCCTGCGCCAGCGCCTTTTTGCTCTGCGAGCCGTTGAGGATAAGCGCCACGCCAGCACGCCCTGCGCGCCCGACGATGGCGTCGGCGGCCATCAGGATGGCGTCTATTTCGTCCTGGGCCGGCGGCTCGGCGGGCAGGACGAGGGTGACGGGAATGGGAGGACGGTGACGGCAAGGCATAAGGCGCCTTTCCAAACAACGTCAGCACCGGTATTCGGCCAGCTCTTGCCGGCACGCCTGTACCAGATCTGAATGGGCCTGGCCGCGCTTGACGATGGCCTCGGTCAATTCATTTGCATGCAGATACTCGAGCAACCTGCGCCCTCCATCGTTGATGCGCACCGGGCGATCAATTTCGCCCGGTATGTGCCGTTGTTCTTCGAACACGTCTTCTTGCATACGATTCAGGTACTGGTTTTTGAAGAGATCGAAAGGCATCCTGGAAAAGATCCCTTGTACTGCCGGATCCGCGTCTTGTTTGAGGAGACTGAGTAGAGTCTGGCCCATATGCCATTGCCCGTCTTCCAAGAGTTCCAACAGTCGGTAATATCCATAATCGAACGTGGTCTTGACAATGGGCAGCCAGATAAGCGCGAATTCGGAGTCCCGGTCGCTGAAAGGCTGCAAATACCTGCGATTCTGTTCGCGGGAGACAAAAGTGTAGTACATCCGCCCGATCAGTCCGCTCAGAGACGCCACCTGCATCAACGCTGCGTTCAACACATTGGTGCCGCCGGTCAAGTTAGCCCACACGTACTTGCCAGTGTCGTCGGCGCGGGCCAGGGCCAACGTGGCTTTGGCGATGGCCTCAAAACACGACGCATAGTCGTTCACATCTACAGGCCAGGCGTACAAATAGCCTGGGGCAGCCAGATATTGCTCGCGCACCAAAAAATCACGGACCACCTCAATGACGTTCTGCGCGCGCGCTGGCAGCCGCCAGTCTTGACGATGATTGGGACGCCCGTAATCGTTCCAGATGTACTCGTCGCTGGGCAGGTCGCCATCGTTGACTTGGTGCGAACAGAACAAAACGACCGTCTCGACCACATCACCTTCATAGCTGCCGCGCACCTCATCGGCGTGATGTTCCAGGTAGCTCAAGGCCGATGTCACGGCCCCCGGCGATCTGCCAACTGACGCAAAGTGTACAATGCCCATTTATATCTCCTTGAACCACTGCTGAAAAAGCTCTACGTGTCCAAAGAATTCGAGTAGCTTTCTCATACGCACGTCTCTAACAGCTTTGGGATATTGCCGGTATAGTTTTTGGCATACCTGTCGGGCCATTAACCTATACACCACTGCGTCTTCTTCTGTATTCTCAAGGAATTCACGTAAAGCCAGCCTCTCCTCTTCCAAAATGCGCAGGTAATAGTCTCCGCACATATCAATAATGTCTTGCCGAGATGCAAGTGCGATCTGCGAACCGCGCCGGACAAAGATTTGTCCGGCATAGATTCTGTCTCCATCATTTTTGATGACATGCGGGCGGCATTGAGAAGTGGGAACAGCAATGATCCCCAAAGAAATATCGAGTCCAGGATAAAAGGCTTGCACATATCGAATCTCGAAAGGTGGCTCGACAAAGTGTGCAATAGCTTGGGTCATTTGCCCTTGAAGCTGATCGGGATCGAGTACCGAGAAGCCAGTTAGCCATTCTGTTATTGATGAGCCTGGGCTACGACGACGCGCATCCATAACACCTATTACCAGTTGTCCATCTCCACCAGTGGTATTAGCAATGGCCGTGACGTCTTTGACAAATTCTGCTTTTCCAGTCCTCGAACTCAAGTCGAGCTGCTCTTTGAACTCAATTTTGGCGCCTTCATTTCCTGCGTCAATAAGGGGCTTCAGAGCGTGCCAATCGATATCGTGCATAATAACGAACTACCCTATATGGAGTTTGATCCATCCCGGCACGGTCAAAGGGCGGCCCTGCCCGTCGCTGACGGTGCGCCGGGTCTTGGGAAAATTGCCCTGCTGTGTACGCCAGCGACGTTGGAACGACACGCCTTCCCGGATGGCGCGGTCATACAGCTCGGGATCGCGTTCGCGTACATTCAAGCCAACAGTTGTTGAAAGAAATCCCTGCCCTGTTCCCAGGCGGAGCAGTGGTGATTCAGGTGTATTTATCGCCTGAAGACGCTCGATCTCTTTTTTCATACCTGGGTTATTGCTAAAGTAGATTTCATCAGCGCTCAGAATTGCACTAGAGCGCAGATAAGTCGCTTTAAGCAGGTTATCCAACGAAAGCACAGCGCCGGCCAAGTGAACCAGGCCAAGTTCTTGCAGCGCCCATTTGACTTCTCCAATAGAAGCCAATGACAGGCGAAAAGAAAAAGTTGTGCCCGGTTCAACTGCTTCAGCCAGCGTACGAGTAAAACGATTCGTGCCCACCGATTCCAGAGCGCGTATCCGCAAAACGTCGGAGGACATCATATCTCCATCACCGATATGAAGCAGTCTGAGCAGGTCATATTTGGCGTCGTTTTTTGTCGTTCCTCGCAAGGCACCACTCTCGACCTGATCGGCAATCTGGGACAGCCGTTGAACTTTTCTCCAGGGCGGTTCTCCACTCTGAAATACCCTACGAAACTCGACCAGTTCGTTCTTCAGCACTGCATAATTCTGCGCTTCTCTGGTCAAAGCGTACAGCAACGCCGTCCGCCACGCGCCTTTGAGTTCTGTACCGGGCACATAGGGACGATATCCTGCGGCTTTGGTGAATCCTCGAAAACCGTCACCGCCAGGACGCACATTCCAACGCATTGCATAGGCGACAGTCTTGGACATTTGAACAAACGTAGCAGGGTCGCGATGGAGCAAATCGCGAATGAACCGCTCAACTGACAATTGCGACGCGGCATCACGCTTATCGCGATTCAACTGCCGGCGAAGCTCTTGATCCCCTCCTACTTGAGCCAGCCGGGTATCAAGTTCAGCCAAGTGAGAAAGTTGAGGATCGATCCAGGCGAGATAAGCTTCCTGTCCTCTTGCAGAAAAAGCCTGGATCAGGCGGTCGCCATCAATTACGTAGGCCCGGCTGTTATCTGTCACAAAGGAGAGAGGGGATAGCACCTCACCATCCCAAATAAACAAGGGGGTCTCAACTTGAGCATGTATGGTAATTGGAGGTTCAAACTTCATACGTTTCCTCCTTGTTGCGTTGCTATCCTGGCAAATACAGGAACGGTGATCCCGCTCTGCCACACTGCATGGTCTTCGCCCTCTGGCAGCACAGCCTGCGCCAGTTGGCCGTACAGCTCCTGGCGAGTTTGCAATGGAAAAATGGATCCTGGCGCAAACATACGCATGCGCCGTTTGCGAATCGGCGCCGTACGCTGCCCGGCTGTTGGGTGGACAAACTTGCTCTCTCGCTTGGGCCACAGGTTGCGCAGTTCATAGTGCAGCGGACTGGCGTCGGCCGCCCATTCGTTGGGACGGGGCAGGTAGTGACCGAGCGCTACAAAACTGTCTGCCTCATCCGCTTGAGGCAACTCGAACGGTTCTCCGACCTCGATGCGGAAATGCCCTTTGCCCACTGTGCGGTTGGCGCCCAGGCCGGTGTCTTGCAAGTAGCGAAACGCCGGGAGAACACACTCGCGCACTGCCTGAGCATCGGCGCGCAAGACACACCACAGCCCACTGCCGACGCGAAAATGGGTTTCCTGCTCAAAAAACAACAGCCCTTCCGCCGTTGCCCCGGCCACGCGGTCCACCTGGTTGTGCTGCACCGCTTCTTCGCGGCTGAGCGGACGCAATACACCATCCTGCCACACGAGCCGCCGCTCTGCATAGCCGATCAAGGCATTTCCTACTGGTTCGACATCGGCCGCGCGCGAGCCGCAGTCCTTGATGCGCCGGAACAATCCTTGCATTGTGGTCTGGCCGGTCACGATCTCGGCAAAAAGCTGTTCGGATACAAGCGTCTTTTGTTTGAGCCGTTTGGCCCTTTCAATGACATCCTTTTTGGCAGTCACGTGATCTGCATTTGTTTGACGCTTGATCTCTTCTTTTGTCAAAGCATCAATTTGCACGGGGCTCAACGGCGGCAGCAGCGGACGCGGGTAAAAGCGAATCCGCGCAGCGTTTCCGTCCTCCGCCTGTGTTTGAATGACCGGCCAAAGCGCGCTAAAGGCGAAACGTGGGTGTTGGTCAAAGTCGGCCAGGAGCTTTTCTACATCGGTCAGGTTTAGGATGCGAATCGCCCAACACACTGCCCCGAACAAGGTATCCGAGTTGACAGCAGAAGCCAGCGCGCCCTTGGGCCATAAATAGACGGGATACGTGTCCATCGATCCCTCCTTATCTCGATCGGATCAGAGTCAAGCGAAAGGTGAGCGTTAGCAAGGCCATTTGATCTGATCAAAGCCTTTGATGATCTCGCTGACCGCTCCCTTGCCAGGCAGGGAAACCTGGCACTTGTCGCTGTCCTGACCCGATGCATAGTATTTGGCTGGCCGCCATTCGATGCTCAGGCTGTCAAAGCGCACCTGACCGTGCCCGCGCGATCCGGAGCCGCCCAACGCGCTGTTCTCCAGCAGACGTATGGCCGTGAACAGGTTTTTAAGCAGCGCTTTGTCGGTGTCACAGTAGACATCAAAGATCATTTCAAACGCAAACACCGATCCGGCCGGCACGCGCTCCATAGGACGAGGGTTGGCCTCTGAAGTAACACGGTCAATCGCATTCTCAGTCTTGACCTCGGTGTACACTCCCTCGCCAAGCCAGCTTTGCCACTGGGCAACCGTCTCTGCAGTTGCAAAGCTGTCGCGCACTGTCAGCCGCGTAGGGCCAACTCGTTGCCGCACCAGCAGCCGCTCTTGGTTATCTGGAGAGGCGCCAAAAAGTATACAGGCTTCACATTCACCGCAAAAATGAGCTGTGTATCCGTTTTGACTCTTATTCCACTCTACCTTACCCAGATTCCATTCCAGCAAGTGGCGCAGCTTGCCTTTGAGAGAAGACCCCGGAATATAGGGATATTCAGTCAGCGGATCCTTGATCACCGGATTGTCAACGCCGCCGATCTCGATCCCTTCAGCCGCACCGCCAATGTGCAAACCGGTCACACAAGTGATTTGCCCGCTCAGAACATATTTGCCTTTGAATTCGAGTTCCATTGCTCACCTCCTATGCATACAATTTATGATAGGCCAAAACAGCGGTCAGGAATAATGTCAACCGGCGGAAATCTCCTACGGTCTGTAGCTTTTTCGATGCAAGACAGGCTTTCATCAGACCATAAAAATCTTCAGGGATCAGATTACGCCCGCGCGCGTAAGCCAGTTCTGGCATGAGAGGAAGCAGTTTGCTTCTGATTTCAATGGGCAGGCTCTGTTCGTCTTTGTAGCCTCGCATACCGCGTTCAATGCTTTTGATGGCATGAAAAAACCGGCGCAATTGGGTTGCCTTGAGTCGATCTTTGTAACTTCGCGCCAGCCTGTCTGCTAGCTTGTCCGGCTCGGCGAAATCTTCAATGCTGAGCGCTTGAGAAAGTGAACCGGTACGGTGCTCCAACTCTTGAATGACATTTTGAGGGGTCAAGTCAGGCATTGTTTCACTCCTTTCTGGTGATCAAACTCACATAACTGACCAAAATTGGTGCGTGCCACATCATCTTTTTGGTCCACAAGTGGTGGGCCAGGTTCAAGTCGCGATCTGCTTCAGCGCTGACGCGCCGCTTGATCGCATAGTATAATTTTGGCAAGAACATCAAAGTAAACTTTGGGGGAAACTTGCGCTGCTCTTCCGGAATCGCAAAGTGCTGCCAGTACAAACGGCCCAAATAGTGCACGAACGTGCGCGGCAGGCTGTTTTCGCCGACATGTTTGTGCAGCAAGCGGGCATACGCGAGCAAATCGGCAAATCCGGGCAAGCCGTCCTCAGACTTCCACAACGCAACGTGATCAAAGACATCAATCCGTTTACGGTCAGCGCGTTTGGCGTTTTCCAACCGCTCGCTGACCAGGAGCGCGAATCGCTGCGCGGGATAGTGGGGCTTGACCTGCACGACCCCTGCCGAAAGGGTGACATTGGCATTGCGGCAGGCATACTGTTCAAAATCGGCCTGTAAACGACTGGCCAGTTCGAGTGTTTGGTCCCACGGGCCAACGATGAACAAGTCATCGCCGCCAGCGTACAACACGTAGAACATGTTGCTCACTTGGTCACGCCAGGAATGTTGATTGCCGGCATCTTTCTGCCAGTCATCAAAGAGGCGATCACACAACCGGTTCAGCCAGCCGGAAAAGAACCGTTCCATCGCTCCACTGAGCGTAGCATAACGCGCCACGGTGAGCGGTTTGAGACCTTCGCCAAAGATCAGGCCCAGGTGATCGACGTCAGCTTTGAGCACTCCCAGACGTTTCGCGCCAGCGCTGAGCTCGGCAATCTGGTCAAAATCCAGCACTTCGCCACGATAAATCGGTTCTGCACGCGGATCATCCATAGTGATCTTGTTCAATGCAACCGGTGCCGTATTGGCCAGGAATCGGAAACCCAACCCTACACCAGGGGAATTTGAACTGGTCAAAAAAGTCGTGTCGTTGAGCCGGTAAAAAACGGCCTGAAATGGCGTTGTGGTTTTGAGCAGCTCGACCCTTTCTTTGTCATCCAACAGCACTGCGGTTGTGCTAAAAAGCTCGAAGCGTGCCGCCGCCGCGTCGTGAGGTAAGGCTATCCGTTCATAAACAAACGCCAGCCACTCCGCGCCAGGCAGCTTGCCGCCCAATTTGTGGTGCAGGTCGCACATCGGACAAATCTGACCGCTGTCATTTACAGACGAGAGATGGCATACCGGACAGGCATGGTACTCATTCTGTGCCGAAACATAAAAGCCTTGGTTGCCGACCTTGCGCTGCCACTTGCGCGTCTTTTCCAGACTCAAGCGGTGTTCCAACGTGTCATAAACGTGGCTGATATCCAGCCAATCGGCCGGCGTGACCGGACAGGTGGCAAACTGGAGGCCTAATTCACCGTAAAATGTGTCTAATAACCAATCCTGGACGCGATCTAGACACGTCGCCAGTTGTTGTCCGGTGGTCGCATCTTGCGGGATCAACAGATCAAAGCGCCCACCGCCACAAAACAGGATGTTGGCCGGCGTAAGGCCTAATTCGCGCATTAACCAATCGACAACGACCTCGCTGAGCAACGACAGGTAGAACGAACGCCCGCGCAGCCGTTTGGCAACCCCACGAAATGTCGCGTCGGTTGCTGGTCGGGTGATACGATAGATAAACGATTGGATACCGGAAAGGTCGCCGCGAACCATCACTGCGATCGGCCGATTTTGCATAGCCGGATCGCCGCCTGACAGGGCGCTCAACTCCGCTTCTCCCAATCCTTGTTCCAGGCATGCGGCCAGAGCGGCCGTTACTTTGATAAACTCGTACAGAGGTACGCCAGAGAGCGGCGAAGGTACGAACGAAAGGTATTTCTGCAACAAAAAGAGCAGGGTGTGGAGATAACCCGCTTCAGACACAGCATTGGTGGTTGTGATCTGATCGATCTCGTGGGCAAATTCACGCCAGAGGTTTGCATAGGACTGCTGAGCGTTTGAGGCAGTGTTGAGATCGGGGAACATATCATCGTCCAGTGTAAGTGGATGTAGCTTGAATCCCCACGCCTCAGAAGGTACAGATTGGGTCAGCGCGATCTGGCCCAAAATAGGAGACAATGGTTTGGTGACTGGCCCGGATTCAGCATCCGATAATGGGACACTTGAACCTCTGGTCAACTGTTCAGCCAATTGGGCAATTCGCGTGACGGTGGAATCTGTCGGTTTCTTGAGCGCCGGAGGAACCGCTCCATCTGCCTGTTGCGCGAACATTTCAACGCCGCGAAAAAATACAGCCAACTCGGTCAAATGGCCTGGGTGTCGATCCTGACTCATACGCACCTCCATCCTTTTTTACTCAACCACCTGCACCTCATACCTTCCCCCGCCCCATGTCGCGCCCTTGCCCACGCCCAGCCACTGGCCCAGCCACAAGGCCGCCAGCAGCGGACGCACGTCCCCTTCTGCCACATACCATGCCTGGCCGACGAACCCTTCGGTGGCCATCCAGCCGCCACGCTGGCTGTGCCGGGGCAGGCACAGCCACGTCGTTTCGTGGTGTTCCAGGCGCACCCCGTCGGCCAGATCGAGCAGCGGCCCATAGCCGGCGTGCGACCACTCGCCCACGCCGTGCACTTCGCTCAGAATGCGCAGCCGCCGCACGGCCGCCCGCGCCAGGGCCGGGAACTCGGGCGTGCGCGCAACCTGGCCTTTTACCTTGACCTCCACCGGACTGAGGAAGCGCAGGCAAAACCGCGTTACCCCCCCTCGGTCCCTCCCGCTTGCGGGGGGGAAGATCGGGGGGATGGCCCAATGCAGGCCATCCGCATAGCCGATCGCCATCTCTTCGACCGGCCCGCCCTGCCACGCACCGTCCACCAACAGCTCACGCACCTGGCCATCCGGCCCGCTCAACGCTTCAACCCGCTCCAGTTGGCCGCGCAGCCGCTCGCGGCCGATCCCGCGCTCGCCGCAGATCATAAAGGCGGCCAGAAAGGCCGGCAGTTGGCGGATCGCCGTCTCGCCGATCAAGGTCAGCTCAAAGCTGAACCGGTCGCCCGGCAGAACCTGGGTCCGCCGGTCTTGGCAGTCCCACAGGGTATAGGCCGGCGGCGGCGTGCTGCCCATCAAACGGCGCAGCGGCTCGGACCAGGTTGAGTCTGCCAGCGGCTCGATCAGGCGGCCAAACAGGCATTCGCCCGGCTGCCGGCAGCCGTCACGGCAGCGCTCCGGCTCGCGGCACCACAGGCTGCCCAGGTGCCAGAGCAGGGCAAAGCGCAGCAGATCGCCCTTGTACGGCGGCAGGGCGGCCGCTTCGGTCACCCGCAGGCAAAAGCGCAAGCGCAGCAGCGGAAGCTGAGACAACATTCAGGTATGTTCCTCGCGCGGCGGGACAAAGGGCAAAAAATCAAGCCCACACAACGTGCACAACTGTTCCCACGGTATTTGTCCAACGTCTTGAGCAGTCATTGGGGGGACGTCGCCGCACAGGTGTGTCCAGTTGGCCCGAAAATCGTCCAGGTTGGCCCGCGCCAGTTGCACGGCGGCCCGGACGATCGGCTGTGTCACGTACAGATACATATGGATGGCCTGATTGCGCAGTTGGGTCAACGTTTCACCATTCAGGCCGGCCACTCGATCATATCCGACCAATGGAGTTACCCCGGCTGCCGGCCGGAGGCGGTAAGATGTCCGCCACAGATCCAGTTTGACAAATGCCGGCACGGTACGGGCCAGCCACTTGTCGTACACGGTGCATTTTTGCAGCGCGCGGCGCATATGGTCGGTGCCTTGATGGGTGAGCAAAGCCTCGTACAGCCTGGATTGCTCGTCTTCGGTCAACGATCGGCGCTGAAACATCTCTCGTTCATCTTGATCCCACAGTTCGATCAAGTCACCCTGGGCACTCCACAGGCGTACCAGGCGCGCCTTGAGCAGCAGTTCATCCAACCCGGCCGCGCGGAGCAGCGCCGAGCGGTGGTCTTCGTCTGTGTCAACCATCCGCTCGATGCGGGCCAACTCGTCATGAGCATAGGCCAGCAGGCGCGCATTGGACTCAAAGATCGAACCTGGAGGCGTCCACAATCGTTCGTGGAGGTCAAGCAACTGACGGGCAGCATCCTCGGCAGATGCCGTCTCCTCCGCATGCGGCCACACCCCGGCCAGCAGGCTCACGGCCGCCGGCGGCGCAAAGCCAGGGACATCTCGGCGCAGCGCCTGGTACAGGCGATGGGCCAGCACGTAATCGCCCTCGTCCCAGGCTGCGTACAGGCACACAGCCTGAAGCAGCGTTCGGACCGCGCCCAGATCGAAGGGAAGGAAAGGACTTGGGGCATTCGAAGCGAGGGGGGATGGCGTCTGGCGCAGTCCGGCCAGAATATCGGTCAAAGCATCGGCAGCCGCGCGAAAGCGATAGGTTTCGTACATCCGCTGCGCCCGCTCCCACTCGCGCAGGCGAAACGCATCGTAAGGGTTGGCCAATGTGCCGATCCGGCAGTGGTAGCCTAATGGGCGGCGATATTCGGCGTCGTACTGGTCAAAATCCACGTACGAGATAGGAATGTCGGCATAGGCAGCAAAGAGGAATGCGCCGGCGACCATGCTCTTTTTGGCCCCGGTGATGTCAACGATGACCGCAAGATTTCGCTGCCGGTCAGGCAAGACACACTGGCAAAATGATTGAAATACCGCATCGGGCCGGTCGGCCATCACACACAGGTCAATGGCAAGCGCTTTGGGCAGCAAGGGCGCAAGGTAAGCCGTGATCCATCCCTGCAATTCCTCACCATAGCTTTTACCACAGCGGCCACCATAATCTTGATTGAGGGCCAAAACTATGCGCCGTGGCTGGAAAACGCCGATCGCTTGCAGCAGAGGCTCCGGGGAGTGTCCAACCAGCAGGGTCAGCGTATGACAGGGCGGATATTCGAGGGCATGGCGTCGGTCTTCGGCAACAGCCAACTCTTCAGGCAGCAGACGTGCAATATACCACGCGATTCGCTGTTCGGGCGAAGCATCTGAGGTGGGGAGTTTTCTATCCCAATACCCTCGGGTGGTCTGTTTCAGTTCTTCTTCGCTCAGATCGCTGGCTCGATCGTGCCACCAGCGGGCGATGTGATCCATAGCGCGGCTCCTTTGATTTGAGGGTCCGGCAGTGGAGCGAAGGCAGATTCAAGTCAGGATCGTATCAGATGGATGTTGGGCAATGACGGAAAAAGAAGAGTATCATGGTGTTTGATTGTCAAGAGTTTTCACTGACTTGGCTCTTATAACCTCTTTATTTTAACACATCCTCTCATTCCGTGCAAATCTTGTTTTCGAGCTGACTTCCCACCGTTGATTTCGTTACCAGATATAGACCGCATAGCAAGATCGTCGATCTCTTCGTGAACGACTGGCTCCTTATCTGTCTGGCCAGCAGCGGCCGTCAGGTCGCTGCCCTGTTCCGAGACGAGGAGGAACCGATGTTGAATCTGCATACGCGGTCTGTTACTACGATTCAAGACGCCGGCCAGCCGGCAGCCTGGACGCGCGCAGAGCTTGAAGAGGTCGTCACCCGGCTGTTCGATCGGTCGACCGGAGCGTCGATGGATGGAACGCATCCCACCCGCATAGATGGCACGGAACGGCGGCGCGTCATTGCCGGCATCATCGAGCTGGGCTTGCAGCCTGAAGTGTTGGCCGCGCTGCGCCAGCGCCGCGATCCGCCCGAAGCGGTCCGCGATCTGGCCACGCGCTATGCCTTTGCCGCGTTGATGATCGAAGGGTGTGCCTTTGCCGATCTGGACCCGCTGTCCCAGGCGATGATCCGCTACACCCTGGGCGTGATCTATAAACGCGCGTTCCAGGTTGCACAGCATTTCGGCGAGGACCCGCTGGACGAAGATCCAGGGCTGCTGCTCTCGCTGTGCAAGTGCCTGAGCCGCTACCTGCCTGCCAGGCCGATGCGCGCGCACATCCAGTGGAAGCTCGACCACTATGAGAGCGCGGTCAGCCGGGCGCTGCGGCAGATCGAGAACTTGGTGACGCGGCCCGAGATCGCGCCGGATTTCGCAGCTTTCGTGCTGTCCACCGCGCTGCCGAATCCATTCAAGGCGCAACTGCTGCACATGGCGCGTGGTGGCGGGCGCAGCGGTTTGAACTATGAAGCGGTGATCCGCTTCTTTGCGCTGGACGAGACGACGGCGTGGGTCAAACGCTATGCCGGCGACGTCCAGACCGCGCGCACGCTGTACGACGAGCAAGAGTATGCGGACATTCCCTGGCGCGGCAAGCGCCACCTGCCTCAAGACCGTCGTCAGGGCTACCTGGATGCGGCCCTGGCCAGTCTGGACCGGCGCGAACAGGAGTCATTGGACGACGACAAGTGGGATATGCACGATCTGGTCGATCCCACGGCGTTCATCGCCTGAAGCTCGATCCTCCCGGTGGACGACCATACCCACCGGGAGAGTGCTTTCGCATATCCCGACCACCCATTGTTCCAGGAGGCAACAACGATGCCCGAACATCCGCTCTACTATGCCGAACTGGTGCGCCGGCTGGTCGCCCAGGACCCGCCGTTGAACGAGCTGGAGCGCCAGGAACTGGCGCTCCATTTTCTGATCTGCCCGCAGTGCGCCTATGCCTATGCAGAGGGCATACGTCCTCTCGCGCCAGAGCGCTCCCGGCAGTTGTCGCAAGACCTGGAAGATCGGCTGACCGCTGACCTGGTGATGCCCTATCTGCCGGGCCTGGCCCAAGCCGTACAAGCCGGCCGCACGCTCACCGACTGGCAGCGTTTTTTGTGGCAGTTTGTGTGCCGCAACCGCGAGGCGATGGGGTTTTATAACCTGTTCGAGGCCGACGAAATGCTGAACGGCAGCCGGTGGTAGATTGATCAATAAACCAGGTTTTTGTAAAAAACCTGGTTTATTGACAGATTGACACGATCAAAACAAGGGAAGGCCGAGCCTTCCCTTGTTTTGGTTACCGCGCCTGTCAGTGCGCGCCGACCTGTCTGGCGACCAACCCTTTGGCGTTCTGCTCCACCTGGCACGTGACCGGCATCCCCACATAGGGTGTAAACTGCCCGGTCAGGTCCGAGACGTGGAAAAAGATGCGCGGGCCGCCGTTGTCGATGAACCCGTAGCCGCGCTGCGGCCAGTAGCCGCTGACCACGCCAGTCGCCACTTCGACGGGTGGCAGTCCCATCGCGTCGCACATCGGGCAGATGTAGCGCACCGTGTTCCACTGCATGTTGGTTCCGGCCAGTACCATATGGACGCCGGGATGGCGGGCGCAACGGGGCGTCGATCGCGCCTGACGCTGCATCTGCTGCCGGGGGGGTGCGCCCGCCGGCGGATAGTCCACTCGCACATGTCTCATTTTGTCCTCCTTTGCTGGTTGAATCCGGTTTGAATCCTTTCATCTCTGGTAACGAAACTGGCCAGAAAATCTCTTTCGTTACCAGAGGTGAACACGACTGCCAAACTTTAAAAGGAGGCACGACAATGATGGATTCTGATCTGTTGATCGACAACACCCAGGTCCCTGCCGCACTGATCCGCTCCCTGTTCCATTACCCGCAAACGCTGGAACGAGTTCTGGCCGACGCCGGCCTGCGCCCGCATGACCTGGCCATCTGGGCCCGGCAGGCCGGCGCCGCCGCCGAGATCGAAAAGCTGGCTGGCTGGTTCTCGGTGGGCCAAGAGCCAGACCACTACAAGCCGCTGCTGGAAGTGGCCGGCTGCCTGCTGCGCGCCGGCGATTTGCAGGAGGCGCTGCCGGTGTTTCGCTGGGCCTATCAGAACTGGCGGCTGGCGACCGAGTACAGCCCCGCCTACTATGCCAACGGAGCCAAGCTGCTGGTACAATGGGGCGCGTGCCTGTACAGGTTGGGCTGTGCTGCCGAGGCCGAACAATGCTGGCAGCAGGCGTTGGACGCAACGTTGACGGAAGAGATCCTCTCGCGTCTGTTCAAGACGATCGAGCGGCTGGGCGCAGTTCAGACTTATGAACGCGTTCTTGACGAAGCGACCCGCCGCCAACTGCCTGGCGCTGCAGCGCTGGCGCAGCGCTGGCAGCATCTCTCGACGTCTGAGCTGCCGACGATGACGGGCATGCCGCTCTTACCACCCTCTGCAGAGCCGGACGAATCCGAGCGACAGGAAAACACCCAAGGGCTGGAAAGTGTGGGGCTGCAGCCGGAGGTTGAGCTGCAGTCGAAGACTGAGCCGCAGACAGATGGACAAACGAACGGTCTTGGCGTGGCGGTGATGGCCGATGTGGCCAACCTGGATCTGGTTTGCAGTGACCAATACGGCCTGAATGCCTGCCTGGACTATGGGCAGCTGCTGCAAGCGGCTGGACGATATGGTCCAGTGGAGGTCAAAATCGCCTTTGTGCCCGACATCCCCGACACGCTGGCTGTGCGCGAGCGCCTGGCACAGGCCGGATTTGACCTCGATCTCAAGCGTCCCAAGCGCAGTCACGGGCGGATGGTCGCCAACGCCGACACGGCAATGGCTGCCATGGCCACGCGCTGGGCGGGTGATCCGCAGATCGGACGGGTGGAGCTGTGGACCGGCGACGGCGATTTCCTCAAAGTCCGCGAGGTGATCGCCCAGGCATGGCCGCAGGTCGAGGTCATCTTTCGCAGTTTTGCGGCCGGCACTGCCGCCGCGATCCAACACCTGGATGGCGGCTGGGAGGAGATCGGGGCGCAGTATGTGCAATCCGCCCGCGTCCCGTCGCGGCGATTGACGGCCTGGCCGGACGCGCTTTACCCGGCTGACTTTCGTTACCAGAGATGAGAATTGAATGGCCAGGTACGCCTGACCTCAACGGATCAACAATCAAAAGGAGGGATGAAATGAACGCCCAAGCCGCCCAACTACTCGCCGACAAGCTGGTCAAAGAACTGTTCCGCATTGCCCAGGCCTATGGCCAAGAGCACGCCAACCGCTTTGAAGACCTGGCCCACGACCTGGCCGTGATGCTCGAATGGGATGGCCTGAACACCGTCTCACTCAAGTTCTACCAGCCCAACGGCAACCGTGACGTGCTGGTGGAATACAACTATGCCATGCACTGCGGACGCAACGCCGCGCCGCCGCGCTTCTACCTCGACGACGCCCAGGGTTTGAGCATTGCGCCGATCAGCCCGCCCTTCGAGATGGGCCTGGTGATCAACCGCGACAGCCGCAATGGGGCCTACGAGCAGCGGCTCCGGCTGCGCTGGGGCAACGCGCCCGACTACCGCCACCGCGATGGTTTTGAGCACCAGGATGGCAACACGGCCAAGCGCACCGGCGGGCGGGCCAGCAAGCAGGTCTATATGGACAGCGGCCTGCGCCGCCGCGGCCAGATCAAGTTCTACCTGCCCGACCGGCAGTATGGCTTTATCGACGGCAACGCGACGGGCGCCGACATCTTTTTCCACGCCCACGACGTGCGCGGGTTCGATCCGCTCAAGGGGCTGTGGGTGACCTACCTTCCCCTGGCCACGCCGCGCGGCGTGCAGGCCAAAGACGTGCAGCGCGCATCCTGAGTGCAGCGGGCCGCCAACAGGCCGCCGGCAACAGTTCCTTACCGGCGGCCATCCCGGAGGTAGATCATGAAAGCTGATGGGCTGCTCTACTATTGCGACGCATCGATTGACCTGTCGTACCGCTGCAGCGGCGTGGCCGTGGTGGTGCGCGATGCATCCGGTCATATCCTCGATGCCGCAAGCTGCTGCCTGGAAGGGATGACCAACAACGAAGCCGAATACGAGGCGGTCATTCTGGGCCTCAAACTGGCCCTGGCGCGCGTCGACCCCACGATCACGCTGCTCACCGACAATCAAGTCGTCGTTGGACAGTTGGCCGGGCGTTTTGCCGTGCGCGATCACAAGCTGGCCCCTCGTCACGCGCGAGCAGCCCGGCTGCTGGCCCAACTGCCGCAGGCTACGCTGCGGTTTGTCCCGCGCGAACGCAACCGCCTGGCCGACGCGTTGGCCGGCGAGGCGATGCAAGCCGGGTTGGAGGAACGTTGATGGAAAACGCGCCATCGCTGTTCGAGGCCGTGTGCGACGGGTACAACCTGCAGCAAGCCTGGATGGATGTCTGGGGCGGACGGACGGTTTCAGCCCGGCACAAGGGCGCCGGCGTCGACGGCGTCACCGTGGCCGAGTGGGCGCAAGACTGGCCCGCCCGCCTGCGCGCACTACAAGCCAACTTGCAGCGCGGCGCCTACCAGCCCCAAGACCTGCTCCGGTTCGACATTCCGAGACCCCCCCTTGTTCCCCCCCGCATGCGGGGGGGATTGGAGGGGGAGGAGCACACCCGCATGCGGGGGGGATTGGAGGCAGAGAAGCGCACCCGCCGCCTGGGCATTCCCACCGTGACCGACCGGGTTGCTCAGCGCGCGGTCAAGAACGTACTGGAGCCGATCTGGGAGGCGGTCTTTTTGTCGTGCAGCCACGGTTTTCGTCCCGGACGCTCGGTGTTCACGGCGATCGCCCACGTGCTCTGGCATCACAGCCTGGGGCGGTCGTGGGCGGCTGATGCGGACATTGAGTCCTGTTTTGACCGCGTGGCACACGGCCGTCTACTGGCGCAAATTGACCCCCTGGGCGATCCGCTCCTCACGCAACTGATCGCCGGCTGGCTGCGCGCCGGGGCATCTTTGCCGGGATACGGCATCGCTCAGGGTGCAGTGATCAGTCCGCTGCTGGCCAACATCTACCTGCACCCCTTTGACGCGGCCATGATCGACGCGGGGCTGGCCCTGGTGCGCTATGCGGATGATTTCGTGGTCATGTGTGCCGATCCCCAGGCTGCGATGCGCGCGCTGGCCTGCGCCCAGGCGGCGCTTGGCGACCTGGAATTGACGCTGAACGCCGAAAAGACCGGCGTCGTGCCGGTCGGCCCCGAATTTGGCTTTTTGGGCGCGCAGTTCATCGAAGGCTAAAATGGAGGAGGCCATTATGTCCGCCCTGCCCTGGCCGTTGATCCCGCTGGCTTTTCTGCGCGACACAGCGCATTGTCTGGCGTTGATTCACCAAGGCCAACTGAATCTCAACGAACAGGGATCGCTGCAAATAGGTAGCGTGTCCCGCCTGGCGCGCCAGGTGACGCTCAAACCGGCGCGCCCGCTTCCGCGTAGCGAAGCGCAAGCTCCAGAACTCGCTTTTCTCGTCGCATTGCTCAGACAGGCCGAGCTGGTCGAGGTCACCGGGCAGACACTCTCGCTGTCGGACGCAGCACTTCCCTGGCTGCAGCGTTCGGCGGCTGATCAGCTGGCTTGTCTGCGGCAGACCTGGTTTCTGGCTCTGAACCTGGGCTGGTGTTGGCTACCCCCGGAGCGGCGACAGCGATCGCTTGATTTCTACTGGCAGTCGCTGACTCTGGAAGCGCTGCGCCTGGTAGCCGACCTGTCGATCTCGGACTGGACGCCGACTTTGGAGGTGGTCGCCCGGCTGGACGCGCGCGGGTTTTTGACCTTGAACGACGCCGCTTCTCGCTTTCCGCAGGTGCGCCAGGCGATGCGCGACCGCGCCCGGCAGGTTATCGATCACCTGCTGCGTGCGATCTTGCCGCGCCTGGGGCTGCTCGAAAGCGGCCGGCAAGGCGCCGAGCGCGCGCTGCGCCCAACGCCGGAGGGCGCAGCGTGGCTGGACAAGGCGCTGTCGCGCTATCCACACCTGACCGGATCGTTCGTCGACGCCGCCGTTGAGTTGGCCGTACCGTCCGATTCGTTTCGCTTTGGGCCGCCGCCAGAGCCGCCGCTCATCGTCGACGACCATCTGGAATTGACCGTCAGCCTGTGGGCGCGCCCGATGCTGGCCTTTGAAATGGCTCACCTGGCCCGGCTGATCGATCCTGGCCCGCCGGCGCGCTGCCGCATCACTCAATCAAGTTTCCGGCAGGCGGTCGGTTGGGGCTACGATCCAGCCAACATCATCCTTTTTTTGACCAGCGTTCACGGCGATCCGCTGCCCGAAAAGGCCGCGGCACAGTTGGAGCGGTGGCGTGACGAGCTGTTGTGCATCACTTGTGAACCAGGCTACCGCCTGCGCACAGGCGCGCCGGTCGTGCGCGAAACATTGTATGCCCGTCGTCCGTTTCGCACCCGCATCCGGCTGCTGGTCGATCGACAAGATGCCTGGGTCGGGTGCGCGCAAGCCGGGGATCTGTTCCGCTACCTGCGCCGCCTGGGGTACATACTGGCGCTGTCCGAGGACGATCAGACCGTCGATCCGCGCGCGCTGGTTTACCCCTGGCCGCTGCCCCGGCTGCTGGTGGCTTTGCAGACCTACGAACACCTGCGCACCTTGCTGCCCGGCCTGGCCGATCTAGGACTGGAAGGCGCTGCGTCGTCCATCGCTGCCGCGCTTGCCCCGGACGACCTGACCGGTGTGACGCAGGTATATGCGTCGAACGCGGCGCTCATAGACCGGGTGGCACTCCTTGAGCGGGGGACAAGCGCCGATGACACGGCCGAACAGACAGAGCCGTGGGTTCAGGACGAGCGGCTTCCCCAGACGCATGCGGACGCAGCGGATGAACGGGCTGCGCCGCCGGCCCCCATGGTCGAGCCGGCCGCGCAAGGCCCGGCGACCATCCGCGCGATCATTGAGACGGCGATTGCGACGGGCGGGACGGTGCAAATGGTCTATGCCGACGCGCAGGCGCGGATCACCCGGCGCGCGGTCCGCCCGTTGGGCATCGAGATCTATGGCGACCGCGCGGGGGAGGCCTCTGAAGTCCTGATTGCCTTTTGCGAGCTGCGCCAGGACGAGCGCCACTTTCGGCTGGATCGGATCGTCGCCGTCGAAGGGCCGGCGGAAGAAGAACAGGAAGACCTGCCTCCCTTCTGAACAGGGGCGAAGCATTCCCTGACATGGGTATGTAGACAGATTATGCATCAAGATGGAACAGGACACAGGATGATACTGAACAGTTTAATCTTGGAATGCTTCGCCCCTACCGTCAGACGATGCGAAACGTCTGCATCCAGGGCGCCGGCAGCCCGATGCCTATCTGCTCGATCCGCTTAATGTCGGCGTGACAGAGATGGTACAAACGGACGTTATCCTGATCTGCCCGGATCGATTTGCGCAAGCGACTGACCATCTCGCGGTAGACGGGCGCCTCCAGGTTGCACTCAAAGACGCTTTCCTGCATGTGCGTGCCGTAGCCTTCAAGCAGTTTCATCACCTTGATTCGCCGCTTGTCGTCGGCGATGTCATAAGCCACTACGACAAACATACCTGCCCCTTCCACAGACCCAATCGCCGGCCGTCAACCCGAACGAGAGCGTCCCCAGACTGACGGTCATTTGAGCATCAACGGCTGGTAGGCCGTGTCTCGCCCCTGAATGCAGCGCGCCATGTGCTGTACCTGCCGCTCGATGCACTGGCGGAAGCTCAACGACTGCTCCCAGGCCGGATGGTGCACGCGCAACGCCATTCGCTCCTCGTAGCGGGCGATGAAAAAGCGCCGCGCGTCATCGGTCATGATCGCCGGGCGGCGGCCGTCTTCACTGCGCGTAAAGTCGCTTGGTCGCAGCATATCTTGCCGAAGCAGTGACAACACCATCGTGTCCACAATGATCGGACGGAATTCCTCTTCCAGGTCGAGCGCCAGCGATGGACGCCCATAGTCGATGGTGTGGAAAAAGCCGATCGCTGGATCGAGGCCGATGCGATGCAGGGCGCCGGTCATGTCGTTCAGCAGCAAAGTGTAGCCAAAGCTGAGCATCGCATTGACCGGGTCCGGCGGCGGGTAGTAGGCGCGGCCCTCAAACCCCCAGCGTTGCGCGTCAAACAGGATGGGCCAGGCGGCAAAGTAAGCGGCTGCGCCGCTCCCCTCGTGGCCGCGCAGCGCGTCCAGATTGGCGGCCTGACGCGCCTGGCCGATCTGCGTACCAATCGTTTGCAGTGCTGCTTGCCCGCGCCCTTGATCAGCCGCACCGTAACGCCGCAAGATCACCGCCTGATTGTGCAGCTTGCCGGCCACCGTGGCTCTGGCCAGTGCCAGCGCGTGCGCCGGATTCGCCGCGGCCTGCACCTGGGCGACGCGCAGCGCACTGTGCTTGGAGTCCGGTCCGACCAGACGAAAGCCGAACCGCCCGCGCTGGCTCTGGTAGATCACATCGATGCCGCGCCGCACCAGGTCATAGAGCAGCGGCGTCGTGGCGCTCACGCCGCGGCCCATCAGGATCACCTGCTGCAGCGGGCCAAGCGGCACGGTTTGCAGCGTCTCTTCGCCGCGTTGGACGATCAATTGCTCGCCGGTCTGGCGCAGCTGCGCGCCTTGCGTGTCCACGATCAGTTGGTTCATGGCGATCCTCTCCTCCTGCGCCCGGCCGGACGCGATCTGGAAGCGATTGACGAAGGGCGAGTTCAGCGTTATAATACGAGTACACTCATCTCTGGTAACGAAACCCGACCAAACAGATGCAGGCTGCACAGATGCAGGGGATCGCAGGTACAAGTACAGTTTTGAGTCCACCTCCCCCTATCTATCACGCGCGTGGTTTAAAAAACGACCTGATGAGATCGTCGAGTGCTTGAATTGGGGCCAGAAATGTGCGCAGCGAGCGAAAAAAGAACTTGGGTGGGTCATTTTGCCCACATTTTGACATGACTGTCTCAAGAGGATGCCCATCTGCGAGGGTATTGCGACCTTCTATTCTTTGGGTAATCCATTCGGGCGGAAGGAAAGGTCTCAAGAGGATGCCCATCTGCGAGGGTATTGCGACTTTCTATCATTCAGTAGTGAGCTCCCCAGTTTGAGTGTCTCAAGAGGATGCCCATCTGCGAGGGTATTGCGACATCGCCGCGTAGATCGCGAACGCGATCAATTTATGAAGTCTCAAGAGGATGCCCATCTGCGAGGGTATTGCGACGATTGTTCCCTCGATCAAACCAAACCGCGCAATATAGTCTCAAGAGGATGCCCATCTGCGAGGGTATTGCGACAAAAAATGATGAGCACCATCTCACTTATCGCCCTTCAAGTCTCAAGAGGATGCCCATCTGCGAGGGTATTGCGACACCAATACCCACCGGGGATACCATTTCCCCCAGGGTCTCAAGAGGATGCCCATCTGCGAGGGTATTGCGACGCCCCCCGCTTGATTCGCAAGCGCTGGTTTCAATTCCTGTCTCAAGAGGATGCCCATCTGCGAGGGTATTGCGACAAACCTGAACAAACCTGTGGCCTGGCACTTGCTCAGGGTCTCAAGAGGATGCCCATCTGCGAGGGTATTGCGACTCCGGTGGCAGCTGCGGCCATTCTGTCTCAGAAAATGGTCTCAAGAGGATGCCCATCTGCGAGGGTATTGCGACGTAATCGTCGGCGTGCGCAGGGGCGGCTGGGAACGAGTCTCAAGAGGATGCCCATCTGCGAGGGTATTGCGACGCTGGCGGCCGGCATCGCGTACTTCGCGTACGCTAGGTCTCAAGAGGATGCCCATCTGCGAGGGTATTGCGACAAGTTTCCATGGAGTTAACTGGAAAAGAGACGCAGTTTGTCTCAAGAGGATGCCCATCTGCGAGGGTATTGCGACTCAACCGTTCTGCTATGCAGAACAATTTTTGCCATTTTGTCTCAAGAGGATGCCCATCTGCGAGGGTATTGCGACGTAGTCTCCGTGTGTTTCTCGCCTGGCCCCAATGCCGTCTCAAGAGGATGCCCATCTGCGAGGGTATTGCGACGCACGTGCAAGGTGCAGCTCAGCGGAACCGTGAAGTTGTCTCAAGAGGATGCCCATCTGCGAGGGTATTGCGACAAAAGCACGAACGGCCACCTTATGGTGGTCTCTCCTCGTCTCAAGAGGAT
>JAFGEY010000304.1 GCA_016931365.1 Anaerolineae bacterium | reverse complement strand
TCTACAAGACCCGCAGTTACCGCCGTTTCGATCAAAGCGTGACGGCGAGCCTGGACACATTACGTGAGCTGGTCGACCTGGCGCGGCATTCGGCGGCGGCCGCTAACCGGCAGCCGCTCAAGTACATCCTGGTCTCCGACACGGCAACTTGCGCCCGAGTGTTCCCGCACACGCGCTGGGCCGGCGCCCTGCCCGATTGGGGCGGCCCGGCGGAAGGAGAACGGCCCACGGCGTACATCGCTATTTTGCTCGACACCGAGATCAACAAAAGTCCGGGTCACGACGCGGGCATCGCCGCCCAGTCGATCATGCTGGGCGCGACCGAAAAGGGGCTGGGGGGCTGTATGCTCGGTGCAATCGATCGGCCCAAATTGTGCGAGGTGCTCCAGGTGCCGGAGCGGTACGAGATCACCTTGCTGCTGGCGCTGGGCAAACCGGTAGAGACAGTGGTGATTACCGACCTGGAGCCGGGCGGCAGCATCAATTATTACCGCGACCCCAACCAGGTGCATTACGTGCCCAAGCGCACGATGAACGAACTGATCTTGTCAGAGTTTTAGGCCGCCGACCGCCGACCGCTGACGGCAGACCGCTGCCGAGTGGGATGGGCAGTTTGCGGTCAGTTGTCGGCGGTCTATTCATTCGACAATCACAAAGGAGTGAACAATGCCTACTGTACCCGAACCGACTATTGGAGACACGAGTTGGTTTATGCACGACCGCTTTGGCCTGTTCATCCACTGGGGCATCTATGCCCTGGCCGCGCGGCACGAGTGGATCAAGCATGTCGAACGTATCCCTGATGAGCGCTATCAGGTCTATTTCGACCATTTTTACCCCGACCTGTACGACCCGCGCGTCTGGGCGCAAGAGGCCAGGAACGCCGGAATGAAGTATTTCGTCATGACCACCAAGCACCACGATGGCTTTTGCCTGTGGGACTCGGCGCTGACCGGTTACAAAGCGCCCAAGACACCCTGGGGCAAAGACGTGCTGCGTCCGGCGGTGGATGCTTTTCGCAACGAGGGGCTCAAAGTGGGCTTTTACCACTCGCTGATTGACTGGCATCACCCTGAATTTACGATCGACGGCCTGCACCCGATGCGCGATGTTGTTGAATATCGGGAAGCGCAAAAAGGCCGCGAGGTGCGCAAATATGCCGAGTATTTACACGGCCAGGCCCGCGAGCTGTTGACCGGATTCGGCAAGATCAGCGTTATGTGGTACGATTTTTCGTATGCCGATGCGGATTGGGGCTGGAGCAAAGGCAAAGGGCGCGACGACTGGCAGTCGGAAAAGCTGCTGGCGATGACCCGCGAACTCCAGCCGGGGATCATCGTCAACGACCGCCTGGATCTGCCGCAGGGCGGCGACATCAAGACACCGGAGCAATATCAGCCGGCCGGATGGATGACCGTCAATGGCAAGCCGGTGGTGTGGGAAGCCTGCCAGACCTTTAGCGGCAGTTGGGGCTATTACCGCGACGAATATACGTGGAAATCAACAGAAATGCTCGTGCAAATGCTGGTGGACACGGTGTCGAAGGGAGGCAACCTGCTGCTCAACGTGGGGCCGACAGCGCGCGGCGAGTTTGACAGTCGGGCTATCGAACGACTGCGCGGCATGGGCGAGTGGATGCGCCTGCACGACCGGTCTATCTATGGCTGTACGGCCAGCGATTTCGTCCCGCCGCCGGACTGTCGGTATACGCAGAATGGTAACCGGCTTTACTTGCATCTCTTTGCCTGGCCGTTCCGCCACGTTCACTTGCCGGGGCTGGCCAACCGCGTCGAGTATGCGCAGTTGCTCAATGACGCTTCTGAGATCAAGATGGTCGCCGTTGACCCGCACCAGCAGGCGCAGAACACGACCATGGGCGGCCTGGGGGCAGAGATTTTGACCCTGGAACTGCCGATAAGCAAGCCAGACGTTACCGTGCCGGTGATCGAGCTGTTTTTGAAGGAATAAAAAGAGGGGCGACCACCCAATCATAGCCCGATACTCGCGCCCCCGCTCAGCGGGGGCGCATTTTTTTTCTACGCGGCATTGACACATGTCACGGCAATGCCGGCCAAGTCTACAGACTGCGCCGAGCTAATCGCGATTCGCTGCGTTTCGCCGGGCAGCAGGTCAAAATAATTGTCCGACGGCGTTGCTCCATCCGGCAGGGTGAGGTGAACGCCGTGGGCGTACACGTCGGTGGCGACGACGAGTGTGCAGCCATCTTTAACCATCACGCGCAGGGTGCAGCGCGGCATCTGCAACTGGCGATAATCTACGGCACGGAACACAGCGACAGGAATGTCAGCGCGGTCGGGGACGCGGGCGATCCACAGGCCGGTGGTCGGATCGTGGTCGTCCTTGTCGAACACGGCCAGTTCGGCGCGCTCCAGCGCCGGAGCCTGCACGGGGCGGATCTGCAAGTCGGCAACCTGGCCATCCAGGCTGATATAGCCGTATTCCAGATCAAACGATGCGTCGTTGGCCGTATCGTTGGCCAGGACAACACGGATCTGGTCGCCGCCGGCTTGGCGCACGATCAGACGCAGAGGAGCAAAGGTGCGCCGCACAAAGTACCAGGAAAGCTTGCGGCGCAGATAGTAATCCACAATCGTCCAGCCCACTTCACCCCAGCAGTCCTCGTACATCCAGAACAGGCCGCCGTGGCAGTTGGGTCGGACGCGCATCGAGTCGAGCGCATAGCTGTACATCATCCCCTGGCACAGCCCGCTGTACAGCACATAGTCGTCAAAGGACAGTGTGTCTGGGTCGGCATAGTGCTTTTTGATCCCCGCTTCGACGGTGTCCTTTTCAAAGGTGTTGGTGTGGTGCTGCCAGACCCGGCCTTTTCTCTCTGGAGCCGCGCCGTTCTGCTCTGCAGGAGCAGCCAGGTACGCCAGCGTCGTTTCCTTGCTGCACGCGCCGATGTAGCCAAACTCGGAGACGAACAGCGAGGTGCAGAGGTCGTATTCTTCCGGCGTGATGCGCTTGATCATCTGTGGGTTCATCATGCAGTCGCCCCAGTGGTGACGGTCGCCCACGTCGCTGGCGTTTGGCTCATCACCGCCGTAGGGCGAGCCGTTCCAGTAGGGGATTTCGGGCGTGTTTTGTTCAACAATACGTGGTAGCAGGTAATTGTACGTCCACGCGCCGCCTCGCGTTTTCTCCTTCCACCAGTCACGAAAGCCCCAGTTGTTCTCATTGCTGCCGCACCACAAAGCGATGCAGGCATGTTTGCCCAATCGTCTGGTCTGATAGTCGGCCTCTTTTTCCACTTCGGAACGGAACCATTCCAGGTGATCGGGATAGGGCGCGCAGGCAAACATGAAATCGTGCCAGATCATGATGCCATAGTGGTCACAGGCATGATAAAATGCTTCGCGCTCGTACAGCCCGCCGCCCCAGATGCGCAGCATGTTGAAATTGGCGTCGCGCGCCTCGCGGATCAGGGCGTCGTATTTTTCGTCCGTCACGCGGGCATAGATCGTGTCGGCGGGGATCCAGTCGGCCCCTTTGCAGAACACTTTTTTGCCGTTGATGACGATGGCAAATTTGTTGTCCGTGTCCAGGTCGAGAAAACGGATGCCATAATCAAAGGCAGGATACGATATAAATTGATCTTTTATGACCAGTTCTGTTTCTATTCGATAGAGGTGCTGTTCGCCCAGCCCGTTGGGCCACCACAGTTTGGCATCCTGGATGGGGATGGTCAGGTTGACATAGGTGTTGCCGGAACGCAGCAGGGCGTGTTGTTTGGCGCTAAAGGTACGGCCGTCCTGATCGGTGAGGGTCAGTTTGACCGTGCCCTCGGCGGTCTTGTAATAGTGGAATTGGTCCACGGTGATGGTGGCCTGGACCAAAACCTCTTTGCCATGTTTTAGCGGACTGAGGCGCACATCACGGATGCAGGCCGTATTCATGGCCCGGATGACCACGTCGCCGGCGATGGCGGTGGTGGCGACGCGGGGGCTCCAGTCCCAGCCAAAGGAATATTGTGGCTTTCGCACGGCCACGCGGCGGATGTCGCCGCGCTCCGGGCGGCCGTTGCCGGCTTCGGTGCTGGCACGGACGCCGCCCATCGAATCAGCCAGGCTTTCCGGCACGTCTTCCACGCCGGCGCTGAGTCGCACAAGCAGCACATTCTCCTCTTCGCGTAGCCAGGATTTGACATCAGCGATCCAGGGACGGAAGGCGTTGCGGTGCGCACCGAGGTGGCGGCCGTTGAGGAAAATCTCGGCATTGGAATCCAGGCCGTTCAGTTCCAGCTCTACCATGTCCGCGTACAGCCATTCGGCCGAGGCGGCAAACGTTTTGCGAAACCACCACGAGCGCTGCTCTGTCCAGGCACAGTCAAAGCTGTTCAGCCCGAGCAGCGGTTCTTTGATCCGCCCGGCGTCGATCAATCCTTGATGGATATCGCCGGGCACCGGCTGGGCGATCCAGCCGTCGGGCTGGCAGCTCAAGACGTGCGCATTGTCGAGGGGATAGGTAAGGATTTCGTCGCGCAAATCCCAGATTCCATTGAGACGCAGTTCTTCGTAAAGCTTCATTTTCTCTCCTCGTAATTGCTCAACTATAGCTGATTTCTGATCGTTTTTTGACAGGATTTTCAGGATTTTCAGGATTTGCTGGCCTTTTATCCTGTCAATCCTGTTCATCCTGTCCAAATTTGAGCACAGGCTGAGCGGTTACCTCTCTTTTTTGACCGCCAGTACTCGTGAAAGCAAATTTGGTTTGATGGAGTGTTAATGGTCGACAGTCTTTTCATGTCCGTGCCGGTGATGGATGTCCGGCATGTGTGGATGGGTATGTTCCGTTTCCGCATGACGATGGACGTGCGAATGGGCGGTCTCCGGTGCGACCTCCTCCGTGTGTTCGTGTCCGTGATGTTCGTCGTCGTGGCGATGGCGGTGCTCGTGCTCCAGCGTGGGGTGCAGGTGAATGTGCCGGTGCTTTTCGCCGAGCAGCAACGCGGCCCCGGCGATCATCATGGCAAAGGCGATGATAAAAGACGCAGTGAGCGATTCTTTGAGCAAAAGGAAAGAAAAGATCGCGCCAACAAAGGGGGCCGCGCCATACAGGGCGCTGGTGCGCGCCGCGCCCAGCCCGCGCAGGGCCAGGATGAACAGCACAATGCCCAGGCCATAGCTCACGCTGCCCAGCGCCATCGCGCCGAGGGCGGCCGGCCAGCGGGGAAAAGGGTTGCCCAGGGCCAAAGCCAGCAGTAAGGAAAAACTGCCTGCACCCAGCCCCTTGATCGCCACCGTGGTCAGGGGATCCTTGGCCGAGATGTTGCGGGTCAGGTTGTTGTCTATGCCCCACATGGCGCATGCGCCCAGCACGCCCAGCGCACCCCAGGAAATGCCCCATGCGCTGCCGGAACTCCAGGAGAGCAGCACACTGGCCAGGGTGATCAGCACAATCGCCCACCAGACCCGCCGGTCAACTGCCTCTTTGAAAGCGGCTGCGGCGATCAATGTGGTCGCCACACCTTCAAAATTGAGCAGCAGCGAGGCGGTCGCCGCCGGGGTGTGCCGCAAGCTGACCATCAACAAGATCGGCCCGGCGACGCCGCCGGTCAGCAGTGCGCCGATCACCCAGGGGATGTCTGCTCGACGGACTTGCGCTTCGGCCTGGCGGGACGTTCGGCGCAGCCTTTGTATCCCTTTGTATAATGCCAAACCAATGCCGCTGCCCAGGTAGAGAAATGCGGCCAGGGGGATCGGCTCGATCTGGCCCAGGAGGAGCTTGGCCAGCGGCGCGCTGAGGCCGAACATGGCGGCGGCGAGCAGAGCTTGAATGATAGGGTACACCTGGGTTCGCTTCATCGTGTTGCGATTATAATCCAACGCCGGTTTGCTGACAAATGCGCAATAAAAAACAGGGAGGGCCATTCGACCCTCCCTGTTGCGTGTGCGTTTGGGGATGTTGTCCTAGTTTTTGGACTTTCCGGGATCGCCTGCCTGCGGCGTCGGTGTTAGGTCATTGTGCTCTCGATTGTTCTCGACCTGTGGCGTTGCCACTGGCAGGGTAGGCTGGTTTTGTTCTCGGTTTTGATCTTGATTTTGCTCCTTGTTTTGTTGCGGTGTGACAGTCGGTGTGGGGTTAGGATCCGTATTTTCCCCTGGAGCTGGCGTTGTAGCGAGTTGGTTGCGATTCTGATGTTGGTTTTGTTCGGTGTTTTGGTTTTCTTGTGGCCCGGCAACTGGCGTCTCGGTCGGTTGCACCTGATTGCGCTCGCGATTTTGCTCTTGTTCCTGGGTTCGATTCTGCACCGGCGTTACGGTGATGGTGATCGTCACCGTCGGCGAGATGGCTACGGTCGGCGTGACGGGCAGCGTTGTGGGCTGTGGATCGTCTTGCGGCCCCTGGTTGTTGCGATTGCGGTTCTGGTCTTGATTTTCGTTGCGATTTGTCGATCCTTGCGCATCCGTGGCGCGCGTGCGGGTGCGGGTGGTGATTTCGAGCGCATTGCGCAAGGTGGGCCGATCGAGATCGGCGGCCGTGTTCAGCGCGGCTTCCAGCACTTGGGTTTGTGCGGCGGTTGTTTGGAGCACCTGTTCCAACAGGGGTGGGGCATCGTCGGGATGTACCCGGCCAATGTGTTCCATCGCCTGCTCGGTGTGGCGCGTCATTCGACTGATCCCTTCTTCGGGCATCATTTTTCCCTGTGCCTCAAGTTGGCGCATTTCCTCGACGCGCTCATTGGCAAAAGCCAGGTTCAGTTTGACCTTTTGGGCCGGGCCGGAAGTCATCGCCAGGCGAGCATCTTCGACGGCGAGTTTGACCGGGTACAGCGTGTCGCCGGGGATGCTGTCTGCGGCAGCAAAGACCACGCCGCTGCCGACGGCGGCAAGGCCCAACACAGCGATCATGACGGCTGCGATCAATTTATAAGCCAGTGCGAATTTCATTGTACGTCTCCTTGGTTGTAATTGTGAGCGCGGCTGCGTTTGTGCGGCCTTGATGGCCGCCGCTTCGGTCAGCATCCGCGCGCGTGCAGGTGACAGTCCGTTGGGAGGAGGAGGGACGGTTTGATAGTATTGCCCGAGTTTACGTTCCAATGTACTCTGTTTTTTGTTCATTGCTCTCTCGATTCAAAATTCTTTCCAGGGCGGCCAGTGCTCGTCGCTGCAAAGCTTCAACGGCTCCGGTTGACTTGCGCATAATCTGGGCAACCTCGTGCGCTTTGAGGTTTTCGCCAAACCGCAAGGCCAAGACATGTTGTTGATCGGGCGTAAGCTGTCTCAGTGCGCGGCCGAGTCTTTCCCGTTCGGATGCGTCTTCTATTTGAAGCGACGGATTGTTCAAGTCGGCGGCGACGAGTTGTTCGTCGATGGGCTGGACGGCGGCTTTGCCCTGGCGGCGGTAGTGATCGATCACCAGGTTGTGCGCGATGCGATACAGCCACGCTGGCAACGAATCTCGCCACAGTTGCTCGTTCTGGATTGCCCGCAAGACGCGCACGAACAGTTCGCTGGTCAGGTCTTCGGCCCATGCAGCGTCACCGATACGTCGATAGATGTACGCATACATCTTGGGTGCGTACTGGTCGTAGAGTTCGGATAGCGCCGCCGGATCGTATGCTTTTGCGCGTTCCAACAGTCTGGCTTGGTCGATCACGTGACATCCTTGCCTCTCTATCTTATAAAACGTAGAATGGGCAAAAACCATACGGGTTGCACGAATCGAAATTAGAAAACCCTGGCCGCCATATGCGGCCAGGGTTTTGATCTTGTGGGCGTGTCGAAAATCTAGAGCGCATTTTTGATGAATTGATCGATCCGATCCGCCCGCTGGCTTGATTTGTGCAGCCAAACCAAAAACTCGACATTGCCCGCCGGCCCGGTGATCGGCGAGCGGATCAATCCCTGCGGGGGCAGGCCATTTTCGCTGCACCAGGTCAGGATGCGTTCTAGCACCTCGCGGTGAACGCGCCGGTCGCGTACCACACCGCCCTTGCCGACCTGATCTTTGCCTGCTTCGAATTGGGGTTTGATCAGAGCGATGACCTGCCCGTCCTGTTTGAGCCAGTCGCGGACGCACGGCAGTAGCAGGGTGAGTGAGATGAACGAGGCATCGATGGTCGCCAGATCGATCGGTTCCGGCAGCGATTCGAGGTAACGGGCATTGGTGCGTTCCATCACCACCACGCGCTCATCTTGTCGCAACGGCCAGGCGAGCTGCCCATAGCCTACGTCGATGGCGTACACACGCGCTATGCCGCGCTGGAGCAAACAGTCGGTAAAACCGCCGGTGGACGCGCCTACGTCGGCAGCGATCAATTCGCCCACGTCGACGGCAAAGGCGTCGAGTGCTGCCGCCAGCTTGAGCCCGCCCCGGCTGACATAGGGCAGCCGTTCGGCGATCTTGACCTCAGAGTCCGCGAGCACAAGGGCACCCGGCTTGGTGACAGGCTGGCCGTTGACCGCCACTTCGCCGGCCATAATCAGGCGCTGCGCCTCGCTGCGGCTGGAGACGAGTTCGCGGTCAACGAGCAAAATATCGATACGGGTTTTGGAAGCCATGCTACATCTCCGGTCAGCAGTATAACACAGGCCTGCTCGACGGGCAATTTTTTGGTCGATTGTGCGGTTTTGTGCTATACTGCGTCTGACAATCGGCGGTCAGCGGTCGGTGGTCAGTTTATACCATTCATGTGGAGGACGACGATAAATGAAAGCAGCCAGACTGTACGGTCCCGGCGACATGCGGGTCGATGACATTTCCATACCCGAACCCGGTTCGGGAGAGGCGCTGCTGCAAGTGCTTTCGGTTGGCATCTGCGGCTCGGATGTGCATTATTTTTTGGACGGCGGCATCGGCGATGATAAGGTCAAAGAGCCGTTTGTGATCGGTCACGAGTTTTCAGCGCGAGTGGTGGCGCTGGGGCCGGGCGCGGCAGGGCCGTCGGTGGGCGCGCGGGTGGCTGTCGAGCCGGCGATTTCGTGCGGGCACTGCGAGTTTTGTGAGGCGGGGCACCCCAACCTGTGCGAACATATTTTGTTCTGCAGCACGCCGCCGACGCAGGGCGCTTTTCGCGAGTACATGGCCCACCCGGCGCACCTCTGCTTTCCGATCCCTGACGAGATCGACGATGCAGAGGGGGCAATGCTCGAACCGCTTGGCGTGGCCTTGCATACCATCGGGCTGGCCAAATTGCATCCCGGCGACACGGTGGCGATTGTCGGCGCGGGGCCGATCGGACTGCTGACCTTGCAGGTGGCCTTGCGCTCCGGCGCGCGCGCGGCCTATGTGGTCGATTTGATCCCGGAACGGCTGGCGATGGCCCAAAAATGGGGCGCGACGGCCGTATTCAAGGCCGACGAGGGCGACGCGGTGCGCTGGCTGATGGGCTTGACTGGCGGACGCGGCGTCGATGTGGCGATTGAGGCCGCCTGGGCCGACGAGACGACCACCCGGCTGGTGGCCGAGATGGCCCGACGCGGCGGCAAGTTGATCATGTGCGGCATCCCGCGCGAGAATGTGGCTATTTTCCCGGCGCACGCCGTGCGGCGCAAAGGGCTGACCATCAAATACGTCCGGCGGATGAAGCATACCTATGGGCGCGCGATCGCGATGGTGCGCGACGGCCAGATCGACGTCAAGGGTCTGGTCACGCACACTTTTCCCCTGGCGCAAAC
>JAFGEY010000303.1 GCA_016931365.1 Anaerolineae bacterium | reverse complement strand
CGCTGGTCGAGTAGGCCTCACCGCGTTTTTGAGGCCGTATCGAGACCCAGCAGGCTTGTCGCAAGTACTTTGTGGTCTCGATACGCCACTGCCAAAAGCGCAGCGGCTACTCGATCGGCGCTGCGTTTTGCGGCTGAGCAGTTACAAATAAGAATAGGGCCTTGCCCAAGTAGGGCAGGTTTCCATACCTGCCCCCAACGTGGCGGCTATGGCAAGCCGCCCTACCCAACAGCACAAAAAAACCGGGCTTCTTAAGAAGCCCGGTTTTTAATTTTCCGTCTACCGCCCGCGCATCATCGGGTCGAGCGCGTCGCGCAAGCCATCGCCGATCAAGAACAGACACAGCACCGTCGTCGTGATCAACAGGCCGGGGAAAATGACCAGGTGCGAGCCCAAAGTAAAATAAGACTGCGCCTTGGTCAGCATATTGCCCCAGGTGGCAGTCGGCAGCTGGACGCCCAGGCCCAAAAAGCTCAGGGCGCTTTCGGTCAAAATCAGGCCCCCGATGCTGCCCGCCGTCTGGATGATCACAATGGGGATCACGTTGGGCAAAACGTGGCTGGCAATGATCCGGCTTATCGGCACGCCGAGCGCCCGGGCGGCGAGCACGTAATCGCGCTCTTTGACCGATAGCACCTGGCCGCGCACCAGACGGGCGGTGCCCATCCAGGCGTTCAGGGCGATAAAAATGACCAGCACATACCACTTGGGTTTGAACAATTGGCAGACGATGATCAGAAAGAGCAGGAAAGGGATCGAGCTCATCGTGTTGATGAACCACATAATCACATCGTCCATAGCGCCGCCAAAGTATCCGGCCACCGCGCCGAAAAAGACGCCGATGGTCATGATCAGCGCCGCGCCCAGTATCCCCACCGACAGCGAAATCCGCCCACCGGAAAGCAGTCGGGCCAGCTGGTCGCGCCCCAGCTCGTCCAGGCCAAGCCAGTGCCCTTTGCTGGGCGCTTGATAGGTGCTGAACAGGTCGATCTCATCGGGATCGGCCTTCAGGATGTACTGGTTGATCAATGGCGAGCTATACGACAGCACAGAGAGTATCAGCAAGATGGCAAACGCAATCAGCGTCAACTTGTCTTTGCGCAGTTGGAACCAGACCATATCCCAATAACTGACCGGTTCGCGCTCGATGTCCAGCCTGTCCTGCATTGCCCGGGCGCGTTCTCGCGCGCTCAAGCCATCATTCTTGTCAAAAGTCAGGGATGTTGCCATTTTTCTTTTCCTCTCCGTCGGCCTAGTGCAACCGGATGCGCGGGTCAAATGCGGCATAGAAAATATCGGACAGCATATTGCCCAAAATCACGGCGATGGCGCCGATCACGAAACCGGCCAGCACGATCGGATAGTCGCGCTGAAAGTTGGCGTCGATAAAGAGCCGTCCCAAGCCCGGCCACGACCAGATCGTCTCCGTGATCACCGAGCCGCCCAGCAAACCGGTGATCGTCGGGCCTAAAAAGGTGGCGATGGGAATCAAGGCATTTCGTCCGGCGTGCACAAAGTTGACAATGCGCTCGGCCAAGCCCTTGGCCCGCGCCGTGCGAATGTAATCCTGGTGGATTACCTCCAGCACTTCGGTGCGCATAAAGCGATACAACCCCGAAATGGTTCCGGTGGCCAGGATCAGCGCCGGCGGCAGCAAGTGTGCCAGGCGGTCGAACAGGTTGTACTTGAACTCATTGTTCGGCGTTACCGTGTACATCCCACCCATCGGAATGCTCGGCAAACCCCATTTGCTGAATTGGACGGCAAAAATGAGCATCACCATCAGACTGAGCCAAAAGCCGGGCACGGCGCTAAAGATCACCGCCAGCACGCGCGCCACGTTGTCGAACACACCGTTCTGTTTGACCGCCGCATACACGCCGGTCGGGATGCCAATCAGATAGCCGATGATCAAAGAGGCTATGTTCAGTATCACCGTGTTGGGCACGCGCTCCATGACCAGGTCGATCGCCGGGCGCTTTTGCAGGTACGACTTGCCAAAGTCAAAGCGCAGCACGCCTTTGGTAATGTACCTGTCTTCGGTTTGTTCGCCAAACCAGTTGAGCCAATCGTTGCCGGTCAGCCAGATGACGTACTGGACGATGATCGGCTTGTCCAGACCCAACCCCTGGCGAATCTTTTCGCGCGTCTCGGCCTTGATCTTGGGATCAAAAGTCATCTGCATCACCGGATCGCCGGGCGCGAGTTTGATCACAATAAACGTGATCAGCGTGATTCCCAAAAAAGTCGGGATTGCCTGCAGCAAGCGGCGAATCAAATAGCGGGTCATGATCTACTCCTGACTAGAAAACAGGTTTCCGGTAGGGGCGAGGCATCCCTCGTCGCTGGTCTGTCAATCGGGTACGCATCCGAAGGGACAAATCTCGTCCAATCAACCCCGGTCAGGGATGCCTCGCCCCTACTTGTAACCTTTGCTTGCTTTTAGAACAAACTTCCAAAGCCAACGCGAACGATGGATTTCACCGCCGCTCGCCCGACTTTGGAAGTTTACACACAAACGGGTGATGGCGCCGTTCAGACGCCATCACCCAAGATGCGAAACTTAATCGCCGATGATGTACCACTCGTGGACGTTGTAGAGCGTGCTCCACGGAGCGGGGTTCACGTTGCCGATCCGGTCATTGATCGCCGTGATCGCGCGGGTGGCATACAAAAAGACGTACGGCACTTCGTCGTAGAAAATCTCCTGGATTTCCTTATAGATCGCGCCGCGGTCCTCGTAAGCGCAGCCTTCCACGGTCTTGGCTTCAAGCTCCATCGGCTCATAGTCCGGCCGGTAGAAGGAGGTAAAGTTGAAACCGCCGCCGGGGACGTCGTACTTGGCAAAGAAGAGCGTCTCATTGTCGGGGTCGACACCGGTCCAACCGATGCAGACGGCGTCAAAGTTCTGGCCCAAGAGGACATCCAGGTAGGCGTTCCATTCCATCGCCTCGATCTCGACCTCGACGCCCACCAGGCCCCACTGCTGCTGCGCGATCTGGATGATCTGCTCGCGCACTTCGTTGCCGGCGTTCGTCTTGAGGTTCAGTTTCATCGGCGTGCCATCGGGCGCGGTGCCGCAGCCCTGGCAGACGCGATACTTGGCCCCTTCGGGCAGCACCCAGCCGGCCGCGTCAAGCATCTCGGCCGCTTTGGCGGTATCATAGTTACGCGATTCGAGTTCATCGTTGAAGGCCCAGCCGTAGGTGGGGATGACATGTGCCTCGATCGGCGCGGCCTGGCCCATGCGCACCTTGTTGATGATGCTGTTGCGGTCGATTGCGTACACCAGCGCCTGACGGACTTCCTTTTTGATCAGGATCGGGTGCTCGCCGTGCTCTTCGTTCACCGTGCCGTCATCGTTCAGACGCGGCTGCGGGTTGGTCGGGTCGCCCTGCTGCAGGCCGATATAGTCGTAGGCGGTGCGGAAGAATTTATAGATGTCCGCGAACGGAACCTGCTCGAGTTCGGTCAGGAATTTCGGGTCAACACCGACGAGGTCAATCTCGCCGGCCTTGAACATCTCTTTCTCAACCGTCGTGTTGGCAACGATGCGGACTACAATGCCATCCAGGTAGGGCGCGCCCTTGTAGTAATCGGGGTTGCGCACCACGGTATAGTGATCGTCCTTGACCCATTCCTTGAACATGAACGGACCGCTGAACACGGTCGGTTCCCAGTTGAAGGGGTGCTCGATCAGGTCGGCAAAGGTGAAATCGGGATCCGCGAGGAAGACGTGGCTCGGCAGCCAGGCCAGGCTCAACGCCTCAAAGTTGGTGCAGATCGGCTCAGTGTAGGTGACTTTGAGCGTATAGTCGTCGACCAGTTCGATCGTCTCGACGTATTCGACCATGTCCAGGCGGGGGCTTTCGATCAAGACGGGGTTGCCCTCGTCATCGACGGCCATCAGCGCGTCGAACATGAATTTAAAGTCCTTGGCCGTGATCGGCTCGCCATCGGTCCACTTGGGGCCCTGGCGGACGTGGAAGACGACGGTCTTGTTGCCGTCGGTCACATCCCAGCTCTCGACCAGGCCGGGGATCGTCTCGCCGGTCCAGGGGTCAGTCTCGAACGCGGCTTCGAACATATAGCTCTCGAAATCGCTCGATGAACTGTCGCTGGAAAGCAGCGAGTTGAGGATGTCGGCGTCGGCAAAGGTGGAGAAATTCAAGAACCCGCCCTGGGGAATGGGGGTTGGGGTTGGCGTCACTTCGACCTGAACTTCCTTCTCAACGACCTTGGTGACCTCTTTTTCAACTTCCTTGACCACCTCTTTGGTGACCTCTTTTTCAACTTCCTTGACCACCTCTTTGGTGACCTCTTTTTCGACGATCACCGTCTGCGGCTGGCACGCCGCCAAAACCAACGTGCTGATAACCACCAGAGCGAGCAAAATGCTCCACTTTTTGGTAAACATTGTGTTCTCCTCCTGAGAGAAATTTGAAAACATCAACTTGATATCCATTGTCTTGGGTGCGCACCCCAACAGCAGGATACCATCGATACGCCAATCGTTACGCAAACTCCTCCTTCTTGTGAGGCAAAAATATGACATGTAAACCTGATTTTGATGCCTTATTTTACCATGCGATCATCCAAAAAGCAAACGAAATCATCCAAACGTGTACCGAGTGTACAACAAATGTGTAGATTGGGTCATGGTTCGCTGCCCAGCCCCCAGGCAAGGGCGCTGGCGTCTGCGGCAGGCGCCAGCGGAATAAGGTCGAATGCAAAGGGTTCGCGCGCGCCGGCAGTGATCACTGCGGGCATTTCTGACTGACGCACACCGACGACCGTGCCATCCCGGGCATACAGCGTGAAAAACAAGCAGATATGGTGCGCCGCGACCTCACCCTTGTTCGCTACCAGTCCCTCGACATGAAACAGTCTGCCGTTCATCTCGCCATGCAGGTCTTGCACGACCAGGTCGCCGTACCGCTCGCCCCAATGGGTCAGCGGCTCCGCGCTGCGCACGACGATCTGATAGCTGGCCCAACTGCCGAGCGGCACATCGGGCAGCAGCAGCGCAAAAGGCGCGACGCCCTGGCCGGGCACGATCTCGGACGCCACAAACGTCGTTCCCAGCTCGACCAACTCGCCATCGGCGTTGTGCAGCGACACCTGCACCTGGACGAACTCCAGGACCTCGTCTCGTTCATTCTGGACCTCGCCCATACACCACAGGCTTCCGGCCGGCGTCTGGTGAAAAGCTACGTTGACCACACGCAGCGGCATCGGCGTTGGTGTGGGCGTAGGCTGTTGTTCCAGATGATTTTCATCCCCGTACGGGATGATCAATTCTTGCCCGATGCTCAACGCACGAGGGTTCTCGATGCCGTTGACCTCGATCAAGGCCTGCACACTGACCCCATATTGATACGACAGATCGAGCAGGGTTTCCCCCGCCTGGACGATGTGAATAACCGGCGTCGGCGTGGGCGTAGCGGTAAATGTTGGCAGCGGGGTCGCCGGCACAGCGGTTGACGTCGCGCGCGGCGTCACCGTGACCAGTTCGATCTGCGCGGTCGGCGTCGGCGTACCTGACAGGGGCGTCACCTCGACCATCACATATCCTGAGCAGCCGGTGACGGCAATCCATATTAGCGTAAATGATAAATGTGTAACAAAACGATGCAACAATTCACATCACCCCGCGATACATCCCACCGTCAACCAGCAGGCTGACCCCGGTGATATAGCTGGCTGCCGGCGAAACCAAAAACGCCGCCGCGCGCGCAAACTCGTCTGGCGAAGCCAGCCTCCCCAGCGGCACAGCCCTGGCAATCGGGGCGACCTCTGCATCGACCGAGGTGCCGTTGCGCGCCGCGCGATCCTGGAGCAAATGATCCACCCGGTCGGTGTGCGTCCAGCCGGGGCAGATGGCGTTGACACGAACCCCGTCCGGCCCTAACTCATCGGCCAGCGATTTGACGATGCCCGTCACGCCCAGACGCAGGCTGTTCGACAGGATCAGGTTGTCCAGCGGCTGCTTGACGCTCATCGAAGTGACCGCCAGGATGCTGGCCGCAGCCGACTTGATCATCACCGGGATTGCCGCCTTGCACAGCCGGACGAAACTCATCAGCGTCAGTTGGACTGCGGCCTCCCAATCTTTTTCTGACAAGTTCTGAAATCCGCCGGCCGGCGGGCCGCCGGCGTTGGCAATCAGCACGTCCAGGCCGCCAAAGCGGGCCAGCGTCGCATCGATCAGCGTTTGTGCAGCACCGGGTTCGCTGACATCAGCTTGTAGCGCCAGCACATCGCCGCCAAGCGCGGCAATCTCGTCGCGCGTCCGGTTCAGCGCCGCCTGCCCCTGCGTGCCTCTGGCACGGGCACAGATTGCTACGCGCGCGCCTTCCTGCGCCAACAGCAGCGCCGTCGCGCGACCCAGCCCTTTGCTCGCTGCTGTGACCAGCGCCACGCGATTCTTCAATCCCAAATCCATCGGACCTCCTTTGTTGACACCCTCTACAACAACCGTGCGCTCATTGTACCCCAAATGACGCCCATCGCGCAAAACCACCTTGAGCACTGTTTGACGCGGTTCTTTTGTCACCACCTATTTTGCCGGCTCGGGATTTCGCTGGGTAAATGTGGCGATCACGCTTATTGCCGCGGGGGCGTTCGGCAGACCCTAAAGGTTTGTGAAATCTTTAGGGTCTTTCCACTTGAGATCAGTTGACAAAAGATTTCTTAAATTTTATCGATTCGCAAATTTTTCTCAGCCTATTTTCAGCTACTAGATACAGGCTTCAAGTCTGACTGTAACTACGAGCCGTGGTAGTCGCGGCGAGTTATCCACAGAGCAGCGCTTCAGCTATTTGCCAACCCTCCCCGATTTTGTTACAATACGTTTGCAATTCGAGACTGGCGAAAGGTGTCAGTCTTGACAGGGGGGACGGTTGGCACTCGGTTACGAGTATCCACCTGATGCCCATCAGGTGGCCTCCAACAGAGTCCCCGGAAACAGTTGTCACACACGATTCGTCAGTGCGCACCACTTTCATCCGCGCATCTCATGAACGAGTCATCTTTCAGTCTCCAGGTTTGACTCACACATTGGGTAGCATTGATTCTATTGTGAGCCCAACCGGTAACTTCAGTACCAAGTCATTCGGTTGAAACATCCACGGCCGACTCGATCAAAGTCTTGACAAACACAAAAAAAGCATATACCCGAAGCCGCTAATCAAAGCAGCCACAAGGTTTGCTACACTTGGCGTGGTTGTCGCGCGCAATCTGAGCACTGGGGGATAAACCAGGCCTCGGCAAAGTGCAGTTCGCCCATTGGCTTTACCGATAACCGATCAAAATCTGCAGGCCAAGCCCTGCCGGGAGTTAAAGATGGAGAACGCCGACAAAATATGGCAGGCCGCGTTGGGTGAGCTTGAACTGCAAATGACGCGGGCAACGTTCAATACCTGGCTCAAACCAACCCGCGTTGTCGCATGGGATGAAGAGAACTTTGTCCTGGGAGTTCCGAACGGCTATATTAAAGATTGGCTGCAGAACCGCCTGTACACACCGATTCAGCGCACAGTGTCGGGCATTCTGGATCGCGCGGTCGATGTCCAGTTCATTGTTTGGTCCGATGAGCAAGATGTCGATGCTGACGAAGACCTGCCACTGCTCAAGCAGAATCCGACTGAGGCCTATGTTGCCCCTCCAAATGGTAACCGCGCGGCGTACGCGGCGCGCAATGGAAGCGGACATATGGAACTGAATCCCCGCTACACATTCGATACCTTTGTGGTTGGCTCGAACAATCGTCTGGCGCATGCCGCGGCAAGAGCAGTCGCCGATTCTCCGGCTACGGCCTACAACCCGCTGTTTCTGTACGGCGGTGTTGGACTGGGAAAAACGCACCTTTTGCACGCCATCGGGCACAGCAGCCAACTGAAAAACCTGGAAGTGCTGTACGTCTCGTCAGAGCAGTTCACCAACGACCTGATCAACGCCATCCGCACTCAAGATACCGAAGAATTCCGGGCCAAGTATCGCAACCCTGACGTGCTGCTGATCGATGACATTCAGTTCATCGCTGGCAAAGAAAGCACGCAGGAAGAGTTTTTTCACACGTTTAACACGCTGCATGCGGCCAACAAGCAAATTATCCTCACCAGTGACCGTCCCCCAAAAGCGATCCCTACGCTGGAAGAACGCCTGCGCTCACGCTTTGAATGGGGTCTGATCGCGGATCTTCAGCCGCCCGATCTGGAGACGCGCATTGCCATTTTGCAGTTCAAAATCAGGCAACAAGGTCTGGCCGTTTCGCAAGACGTGCTCACAAAAATTGCCCAACAGGTGGTCAGCAACATCCGTGAGTTGGAAGGCGCATTGAACCGGGTCATTGCCTTTGCACAGTTGACCAACACCTCGCCATCCGTTGAGACGATCGAGATGGTGCTGCGCGACTTTGTCGCTATGCCCAAGACACTGACTCCCGCGCAAGTGACTCAGGCCGTGGCGCAATTCTATAACACCAGCATCGAAGACCTGATCGGGCGCAAACGCAACAAAGAAATTGTCCGTCCCCGCCAGGTCGCAATGTACCTGATCCGCAAGGAAACGTCGGCATCACTGCCAGAGATCGGCGAAGCCCTCGGTGGGCGAGATCACACCACAGTGCTCTATGGCGTCGAAAAGATCGAGGGACAGCTCGAACAAGACAACATCTTGCGGCGCGAAATCACCGCCATCCAAGAGCAAATGTACAACAAACGCCGGTGAATTTAGCTTTACCGGCTACTCGGGAGCCCGAATAGGCAAAACACGCTTATTCGGGCTTTTTTTGTGGATAACTGACTGCAAACTGTGGATAGATAGGGAAAAATGTGGACAACTCGCCCCCAGGTCGAACATGTCTTCATGGGGCCACACTAGCACTAGTTGCCTTTTTTCAAAAAAAGCTAAGGCTAGGCACAGTCATTATGGTCAAGCCAAACCCCTCTTTTATCACAAATTTTATCACAAGTTTTTCCACAGAATATCCCAAATCAATAGAATTCACTGCTTTTCAAACCACACAACTGCTAGGGTTTGAATACCGGCCCGTTCAGTACAGCTAGAATACACGGCATCAAAATGAATAAAAAATGCATTCTGCACACATATCCACAGGGTCTACTACTATTACTGATCATGTATTCATGTTTATTGAATGGATAGGAATGGGGATAAGCGTCAGGGCAGACTGAGGTGGTATAAAACAGCGGGGCGGGGCAGATTGCCGCCGCCATAGGCAAAATAGGGCATGTTGAGCGTGCAGATAGGTGTCAGTCGCACTTGCCCCGCAAGTCGCTCCATGAGTACTGCGCTTTCTTCGCCGTCGTCAAGTTGATAAAAAGGACGATTTTGTTCTGATAGGGAGTGAATCCAGTGCAACACTTGCTCCGTCGTCCAGGGCGAAGGATGGATGGCCTGGCGTTGTGCGTACAATTCAATTGCGCCACCGTTGAGCATGCTGCCAATGACGGCATTGGCGGGCGTGCTTTCGCGCAAGGTCTGCAATGCGGCTCGTTGCTCGCCTGACAAATAGCCAAAGGTGATTGTCTCGGTCTTCCAGGGCAGTTCAAGGGAGCGAAAGGAGCGGGCTACAAGTAAGGTCAGGCAACACAGTGTCAGCAGCGCTGCAGACCAGCGCTGCTGTTTTGCCAAATGTCGTAAAGCGAGTACGAATCCACTCGCTGCGCACAGGTACAGTACCGGCAGCAGTGCGATCAGATCGCGCGGGCGCAGGGCCTCATAACAAAGGTGGAAAAGAAGCACGGCGACGGTGCCAGTGCCCAACAGCATAAAAGGACGCCGCTTGTGTCGCCATAGCCAGACGCCGCCGAGCAGGAGAAACGGCAGCAAAAAGCCGATTTCTTCGCGGCGAAACAGCCCTTGTTCCAGGAGCGAGACCAGTGATTGGGGGATATGCGCCGGAGAAAGCAGAAACCACTCGGTCGATTCGCTGTTGAGCCAGCTTCCGAACGTGGTTTGGTGGTAAACCAAATCTGGGATGGCTACGAGCAACGCCATTGTGCCGAACGCGACGAGCAGTCCCAGCCTCGCTTTGAGCGAGTGTCGCGAGCGAACCATCAAGGCCAACGTGATCGTGCCCAGCGGCAACTGTGGGTGGCGGATCAGATAAGCCCAGCCGCAGCAAAAACCGGCCAGTGCGCCGTACAGAACGGGTTTGTCACGATCGGCGCGGAGGAGCAGCCACAGCATAAGCACAGTAAAGAGTTGTGCGGCGGCGTCGGCCATCGGCACCAGCATGCGTTCTGCGCCCTCCGGCGAGGTGGCGACCAGAAAGCAGGTCAGCGCGGCGACCATCCAGCGGATGGCGCGCTCCTGCGCGCGCAGCAGTTCGTTGACCAGCGCCCATGTCGCGGCCAAAGCCAGCAGCGCCATCAGCGGCGCGGCCCAATAGAGCGCATCCAGCCCGCCGAGCCAGTAAAAGGGCACCATCAGCAGCGGCCAGCCGAACGGCCACATCGTCGGCGAGCGGATGCCGTCGGTGGGCGGATGGTAGCCGATGTGAACGGCCGGCCAGGTGGGCAGGCCGAGCTCGCTGGCCAGCCCGGCGAGGGGAAAGGCGTGCAGCGGCGAACCGGTCTCGGCCAGATCGACGGCCATTTGCACATAACAGTACGGATCGCTGGCAGTGACGCCATGCGTGCGATGAATGAGCACCGTGCTGCCAAACCAGACCACAGTGAGCAGCAGGATGATCGTTGGCGGCAGCACCGCCTGCCAGCGACGTGGCAGTGGGGCCGATACGTACTTGAGTTGAATCCACACTGTATAGAGGACGCCGACGGTGATCATGACCGGCGCGTTCAGCCACGGCGACAGCGGATCGGGCAGGCGAAAGCCCTGGTAGGCTTCCACGTCTATCTTTAGCAGTTCGCGCAGCAGAGCGCAAATCAGAGATGCGGCATAGCTCATCAGCAGTGGTTTCAGCGTTTCAGCACGGATGCGCCGCGGGCGGGCCAACAGGGGCAATCCGAGCAGCAAGAGCAGTGAGGGCAGCGCCCACCACACCGGCTGCCCGGCCGAGTGCCACAGCCAGCCCAGGCCGAGCAGGTGAAGGGCCAGCCAGAGTGCCGTTTGCCAGGGGAAGAGCGGTGGTGAATCGATCGTGAGGTGCCCGGTCAGCGCGTCGAGATAGGCGTTCGTTGCGCCAGAAGCGCGCCAATCGATCCAGCCCAGCAGCGGCGCGAGCAGGGCGATGGCGGTCGCCGAAAGAGGCCACATGCGCGCCGTCCAGGCGTCGAACAGCAAGAAGCGCGCATAATCAGGGATGAAATCGATGCGCGGCGCGGCAAAACGCAGGCCGAGCAGGGCAAGTCCGGCGGCGCAGGCCGCGCCGCCGATTGCCGCCGATGTGCGCCGTGTCTGCCTGAACCGGTAAACTTGCCATCCCAATCCAAGCAAAAGCAGCATGGCCCAGGCAAGGTAGACTAGCGCCCAACGCCCCAGCGGGCCGGGATCGAGGGCGTAGAGATATTGGGGATCGAGCAGCCGGCGGGCGAGGTCGCTCATCCGGACTCCTCAGCACGGGAGAAGGGCCAGAGGAACCTTTGCCCGCTGCGCCAATCGGCCCAGATAGGACAGATAATACGGATGCACAACCACCCATAGAGCAGCAGCGCCGGGATCGCTTTGGAGGCATGGTAAAGCAGGTCTTGCCACAAGGGGCGGATCGGCGTCCAGCGCATTGCGTCGAGCACAGCAACCTGCCCGCTGGGATCGATCAGTGCGTAAGGGGTGGGCAGCGCCAGCAGCAGGTAGATGATCCACAGCCAGCGGCTGCGAAAGCGCATGGTCAGCGCGACGAGCACCGGCAGCAGCATCACGTAATGGTGTTCCCAGACGTGATGATAGAGCATAAAGTAGGTTGTTATCCACAGGCTGATGTGCAAAGTCCGATCCGGACGGCGATCGAGCACGGTCAGACTTAGCGGGATAAGCAGAAAAAGCGCTACCACGCTGCGCTGCACCCCGGCATACACCTGCGGCGAGATGCCCAGCTTGAACGTGTCGGCAGCTGACCACATCGCATCAAACACAAGCTGTCGAAAACCGAGGTTACCGAACTGGAACCAGGGTGGATCGCTGCGCAGGTTGCCCAAAAAGGCGTTCAGCGAGCCGGGGACGAGCGCAAAGTAGGGGCCAGCAGTCAGGGCGATCAACCCGCTCAGCAGCAGAAGCGTTTTCCAACGTTTGAGGCGCACCATCAACGGGGCAAAGAGGATGGTGTTCTGCTTCCAGAGCACGCTGGCGATCCACGCGCCGTCGAACAAGGGCGCGGCAGTGAGCATGGCAAAGACCAGTGTTCCCTGGACGAACGAAAACTGACCCATATAGAGTTCGAGGTAAAACGGCGTATAACAGAGCCACATCGCTGTCAATGGAACGCGCTGTCTCTCTGGCGCGTCGCGCCAGGTGAGCCAAATGCAACCCAGCAGGCACAGTTCGATCCAGGCCACCCACAGCCGGTAGGCCCACAGTGGCGAAACGAGGTTGAGCAGCACGCCGACGGTATAGGCTGAGACGGGCAGGTAGCGAAAGGGGGTGTATGTGCCGTCAGGGATGACCATATCGATCTGCGTGCCGTCGCTCTGGTAGACGCTGTGCCCGGTCAGGACGTTGTGCCCGGCCTGGTAGAGGGCGTACAAGTCCCAGCCGCGATGCCCGTGGGTGACGGTCGCGTCAAAGAACAGCCGATTCAGAAAGCCGGTGCGCCAGGAGGCGAGCATGGTCAGGTGGATCAGGATTGCTCCCACAAGCAGCCAGCGCCAGGATTTGTTCAAGAATAACAATCTCGTAACCCTTTTGTAACCATTTCTCAACACTGTGGATAACCTTGTGGATAACTTGATTTCTCGCCCTTTAAGGGAAAGAGTAGACAAGGAACTCGTTCCCCGCGCTCACGCAGGAGCGAACAGGTTTCAGGGGATTATACCATGCTCTTGGAGCAGGGAGAAAACGCCAACCGTTTTTGTTTTGGTCATCAGAGACCGGATGTGGTATACTGTTTACCACGATCTTGCAAAGGAGTGTAAGAATGGACGTTCTCGACTCCCAACATCGCTTGCGCGTGATCAACAGCGTGGCGCCGATCCGCATTTGCGACAATGGCGGCTGGACCGATACCTGGTTTGCCGGGTACGGCAAGGTGTTCAATATTAGTGTGTACCCGTACGTCGAGGTGCAGATCGAGGTTTACCCCCGTGACGTGTCTGCAGACCGCATCGTGCTTTTTGCCGAGAATTACGGCGACCGCTACGTGGTGCACCCTGAAGTGCCGGGCTGGGAGCGCCACCCACTGCTGGAGGCGGCCATCGAATACATGGGCGTGCCCGACGATGTGTCGCTGCACATCTCG
>JAFGEY010000039.1 GCA_016931365.1 Anaerolineae bacterium | reverse complement strand
GGCTACCAGACCGAGGTGGGCGAGCGCGGCGTGACTCTCTCCGGCGGGCAAAAGCAGCGTGTGGCCATCGCGCGGGCGATCCTCAAGAACCCGCGCATCCTGATCCTGGATGATGCCACCTCCAGCGTTGATACCGAGACCGAGGCGCTGATCCAGTCCGCGCTATCCAAGCTGATGGAGCAGCGCACCTCGTTCGTCATCGCCCAACGGCTGAGCACCGTCCGCCAGGCCGATCAGGTGCTGGTGTTGGAAAAGGGCCGCATCGCCGCGCGCGCAGTGCGCACCCCCGAACGATCGGCGCACGAACAACTGCTCGAAAGCAGCGAGCTGTACGCCGACATTTATTACCGGCAACTACGGCCGCAGGAAGCGGCGCTGCACGATAGCCGGCGCGCAACCCGTAACTCACAACTCGTAACGGTTGACATAACTTGAAAGGTTAGCGATATGATCAATCTCGGCGGTGGCGCAATGTCTCAAGGCCCCGGCGGCATCTTGCGCAGCTTGGGCGAGCACGAAAGCACCGGGCGGATCAGCGGGCGAGTGATCTGGCGACTGCTCGCTTTTGTCAAACCCTATTGGCGGCAGATGCTACTGGGCACTCTGTTTATGCTGATCGCGTCGGGCGCCAACTTGTTAGCGCCCTATTTGACCAAGATCGCCATCGACAGTGACATCGCCAACAAAGACGAGCACGGCCTGGTCGTCACCAGCATTTGGCTGGCCCTGGCTCTGAGCGCAATCTATATTTCGTCGGCGGTACAGCATTATACGCTCTCATGGGTTGGGCAACGCGTGCTGACAACCCTGCGCGAGCGGCTTTTCGAACACCTGCAAGCGCTCTCGGTGCCCTACCATGACACGCACATCGTCGGCGTGACCATCTCGCGCATGTTCAGCGATGTCGGCGTGATCAACGAGCTGCTCTCCGAAGGACTGATCAGCTTGTTCAGCGACGGCATCATTTTGATCGGCACCATCGTGATCATGGTGCAAATGGAGCCGCGTCTGGCCTTGCTGACCTTTAGCGTGCTGCCGCTGATGGTCGGGGCGACGGCCTGGTTCAGCAAGCATGCGCGGGTGGCGTTCAGGCAAACCCGCGAAAAGATCGCCGCCGTGATCGGCGATCTGGCCGAAAACATCAACGGCATGCGCGTGATCCAGGCTTTTGCCCAGGAATCGACCACTCAGGAGCACTTTGAGGCGATCAATCGCGCCAACCGCGACACCTATGTCAACGCGATGTCACTGTCCTTTCTCTTTTTACCCATCGTCGATATTTTGAGCGTGATCGCCACCTGCATTGTGCTGTGGGTGGGCGGGACGATGGTCGCCCGCGACGCGTTGACCATCGGCATCGTGGTGGCCTTTCTCACCTACGTGGGCCGCTTTTTCAACCCCATCCGCGACCTGAGCCAGCTCTACACCACTCTCCAGGCGGCCACGGCGGGCGGCGAGCGCGTGCTCGAACTGCTCGACACCGCGCCGGCGGTGCAGGATCGCCCGGACGCGATTGATCTGCCGGCAATCGTCGGAAAAATCGAGTTTGAGGACGTGTCGTTCCAATACACAGAAGAAAAAGAAATCTTGCACAAGATCAATTTGAGCATCGAACCGGGAGAAACAATTGCGCTGGTCGGGCCGACGGGCGCGGGCAAGACGACCATCGCCAACCTGGCCGCACGTTTTTACGAATTTGAGCGGGGATCGATCAAAATTGATGGCTGCGACCTGCACCGAATCACCCAGAATAGTCTGCACCGCCAAATGGGGCTGGTTCCGCAAGACCCATTCCTGTTTCCCGGCACCGTCGCCGACAACATTCGCTTTGGCCATCCCGATATCGATGACGAAGCGGTGTACGCTGCCGCGCGCGAAGCCAATGCCGACACGTTCATTCGCAACCTGCCCGATGGCTATCAGACCAGAGTCCTGGAGGGTGGTGTCAACCTGTCGGTGGGCCAGCGGCAGTTGATCTGTATCGCCCGCGCACTGTTGGTCGATCCGCGCCTGCTGATCATGGACGAGGCTACCTCCAGCGTAGACACGGTGACGGAAGCCTTGATCCAGGACGCGCTAGGCCGGTTGCTGCGCGGGCGCACGGCAATCGTTATCGCCCACCGCTTGAGCACGGTGCGCAACGCTGACCGCATTTACGTCATTGACGATGGCGAGATCACCGAGCAAGGCACGCATGACGAGTTGGTTGAATTGGGCGGACTGTATCGCGACCTCTACGAGCGGCAGTTTGTGGCCTGGGAAAAAGAGGCGTAATCCGTATTTCGTGACATTCTATGAAAGGTCAAGATGTACAGAGTCATCAATCAAACGAGCCTGACTCCTTTTTGCATCTGCCTGGGCACGTCGAATATGGGCAGCACGGTCGATCGAGCAACATCGTTCGCCATGCTCGACGCCTATGTTGGTGCCGGCGGCAATTTCCTGGACACGGCCAGTGTCTACGCCAACTGGATTCCCGGTCCCAAGCATACCAGCGAAAAGACGCTGGGCGCGTGGATGCAGGCCCGGAAAAATCGCAAACAGATCATCGTCGCCACCAAGGGCGGCCATCCCGACCTGAACACCATGCACGTCCCGCGATTGTCGCCGCCAGAGATCGCGAGCGACCTGGAAACCAGCCTGCGCAACCTGCAAACCGATCACATCGACCTGTACTATCTGCACCGCGACGATCCGGCTCGTCCGGTGAGCGAAATTATGGACACGCTGAACGCGCAGGTCAAGGCCGGCAAGATACGCTACACCGCCTGCTCCAACTGGCGACGTGAGCGCATCGCGGCGGCCAATGACTATGCGCAAGCCCGGGGCATACAAGGCTTTGTCGCCAACCAGATGCTGTGGAACCTGGCCAAGATCGAACCGGCGCAAATCGGCGACCGCACCATCGTGCCGATGACTGCCGACCTGTATGCCTATCACCAGGAAACGGGACTGACGGCTATCCCCTTTTCGTCGCAGGCCAACGGGCTGTTTCAAAAGCTGGATGCGGGCGAGCAAGAACGCATGAATCCAGGCGCGCTGGCGATGTACAACCTGGATGAGACAAAACGACGACTGTCCAGGATAAAAAATCTTCAGACCGAAACCGGGCTGTCGCTCACCCAGATCGTGATCGCCTACCTGACCTCACAGCCGTTCACGACGATCCCAATCGTCGGCTGCAAGACGCCCGCCCATCTGGCCGACAGTCTGAGCGCGGTCGGCGTGCAGTTGAGTGCGGCGCACATTCACACCCTCACAGGAGATTGATATGGTCGACCTGATCGCCCAAACCCGTCTCTGGCTGCAAAAGCACCGATCTGAGCCGCAGCAGGCCAACGCCCGCCGCGAAGTGCTGCGTCTGGCTCTGCCCGCCGCCGGAGAACAGATGCTGAGCATGATGGTCAGCATCGTCGATACGATTTTGGTTGGGCACTTGAGCGCATCTTCACTAGCCGCCATGAGCCTGTCTACCCAGTGGGTCTTTTTGATCACGACGCTCTTTACCGCCATCTCGACCGGCGCGACGGCTCTGGTAGCCCGCTCGGTAGGAGCGAAAGACTGGGGCACGGCCAACCGCGCGGTGCGCCAGTCGATAGCCATCGGGCTGACCATTGGTCTGCTGGCAACCCTGCTGGGGGTGATATTTGCCGAACCGGCAGTGCGTCTGATGGGCGCCGATACGGAAACGCTGCCTCAGGGAGCGACCTATATGCGCATTGTCGCGCTGGCTTTTACATTTCAGTCGCTGATGTTTGTCGGCAATGCCAGCTTGCGCGGGGCTGGCGACACGCGCACCACGATGGCCGTGATGGGCATCGTCAACCTGCTGAACATCATCGTCGCCTGGACCGGCGTCAATGGGCCATTCGGCCTACCCAAACTGGGTGTGGCCGGGGCCGGCATCGGCGCGACGGTTGGCCGCACTGTCGGCGGGCTGCTGGTGATCGGCATTCTGATCAAAGGACGCTCCGGCCTCAAGCTCGATCTGCGCGGCTGGCGCATCGACTGGCCGATGCTCAAGCGACTGCTCAATGTCGGCTTGCCCACCGGGGGTGAGCGCATCGCAATGCAGCTCGGGCAGATGACCTTTGTGCGCATCATCGCCGGTATGGGCACTATTTCAGTGGCCGCTCACGCCGTGGCCCTGCGCGCCGAATCACTCTCATTCATGCCCGGATTCGGCTTTGCCGTGGCCGGTACCACTCTGGTCGGCCAGGCGTTGGGCGCAGGCGATCCCAAACGGGCGGAACAGAACGGCTATCTCACCTGCCGCATCGCCGCCATCCTGATGTCGGTAATGGGCCTGGTTTTCATTTTGCTCCCACAACCGTTGATCCGCATTTTCACCAGCGATCCTCAGGTCATCGCCGCCGCGATTATGCCACTACGCATCGTCGGCTTTGTGCAACCGCTGCTGGCCGCCGCACAGGTGTTCCCCGGCAACCTGCGCGGTGCGGGCGACACACGGTTTCCGATGTTTGTCACCGGAGCCAGCGTGTGGGCCATTCGCGTCCCAATAGCTCTGATCGTCGGCCAACTGCTGGGCGTTGGGCTGATCGGCGCATGGCTGGGTATGGCCGCCGATTTGATCGTGCGCGGCACGATCTTTTTCCTGCGCTTTCGCAGTGGACGGTGGAAAACGGCCCAGGTATAGATTTCTGACCCAGCCGAACCTGTCCCCGATCAAAAACGTATGTTGTTGGTCGGGGATTTTCGTTTGCAGGACGTGAGCAAATGCTGGCTGAGCCGGTGGATTGAGCCAGTCGAAACCTTGTCGAAACCGACATTTTGGTATCTTGGTGTGACGATCGTCATATAGAGTTCCCCCACCCACAAAAACAGGTGACGAGTAGGACTGTTACCCTCTCCCCCGTTCTGTTATAATTTGTACCTAGTAGAGATTCGCGTGCCGCCATCGCAAGATGGCGGGCACACTATGAAAACAGGAGCAATGCGTGTGAAACCAAAAAAGAGCAAACGCATCATCTGGATTGTTTCGACTGTCGTGGTCATCGTTGGCCTTATCCTGGGTGGCGGCTGGCTGATGCTCCAACGCGCCCGTGCCGAGACGGCCCCAGATCAAAGCAAAATTGTTGCCGCTTTTGTCGGTACGCTCTCTGCAGAAGCCAGCGCTGGCGGGCAGCTCTCCCCTCAACGCGAGGCGGTGCTGTCACTGGCCAGCGCTGGGCGCGTCGAGCACGTTCTGGTCAACGTTGGCGACACGGTCAAAGCGGGCGACGTGCTGGTCCAACTGGAAAAGGATGCGCTGGAACGCGCCGTGCACACCGCCGGGCAAAACCTGGTCATCCAGGAAGCCAACCTGGCTGGGCTGATCAAGGGCGCATCGCAAGCCGAGATCGAAGCGGCTCAAGCCGCCGTGCTCAGCGCGCAGGCCCAACTCGATGACTTGCTGGCCGGCCCCAGCGAAGAAGAACTGGCCGCCGCCGAGGCCGTCGCCGCCAGTGCACAAGCGCAACTCGACGATCTGCTGGCCGGCCCCAGCGAGAGCGATCTGATCCAGGTGCGCGCCGCCCTGGTCAGCGCCCAGGCTACCGAACAAATTGAAGCCAAGCAGTACGCCGCCATCGAGGAACAGATCAAGGTCGCGCGCCAGCAACTGTCACTGGCTGAGGTCGATCTGGAAAGCGCCAAGTATTTCTACGATGCATTAGCAAACGACTGGCAGCACAAAGACTATGCTGATTTTTCCCCCGAAGCCGAAACCTACCAAGATGCGCAAATGGCCTACAAAATTGCCTTAGCCCGTTACAACCTGTCTGCGGCCAACATCAATGACAGCGCTTACCGCAACGCCCAGGCCCAGGTCGCACAGGCAAAATTGAACTTGACCCGGCTGACCGAGCAAAACCCGGTCGATCTGGCCAGCGCGCGCGAGCAAGTGATCCAGGCCGAGGCCAATCTGGCCGCACTGACCGAGAGCAAAACTACCCAGATCGCCTCCGCCCGCAGCCAACTCGCTCAAGCCGAAGCCAATCTGGCTAACCTGTTCGAGCGCACATCGCCAGAGCAGATTGCCATCGCCGAAGCCCAGGTCGAGCAAGCGCGCATTTCGCTGGACAATGCCCAGGCGCGGCTGAACGACGCTGCACTGGTCGCGCCCTTTGATGGCGTCATCACTGCCGTGCACATTTCTGCCGGCGAATGGGCCAGCGGCCAGGCGATCGAACTGGTCGACACCAGCAGCCTGGAGGTAGTTTTAGACGTAGACGAGATCGACATTGGCAGCGTTTCAATCGGCCAAGTCACCGTCGTCACTCTGGAAGCGTGGCCTGACGAAGAGCTGCAAGGTGAGGTGGTCGCCATCGCGCCTAGCGCCGATACCCAATCGGACATCGTCACTTACCAGGTGCACATCAAACTTGAGGCTGGCGACCTGGTCCTGCGCAGCGGAATGACCGCCAACGCGCAGTTGATCACGCTACAGCGCGATAACGTGCTGCTGGTCGCCAACCGGACGATCACGGCGGACCGCAGCGCAGGCAAATACTATGTCCATCGCCAGGAAGGCGATCAGATTGCCAAAATTGAGGTCAGCATCGGCCTGCGCGATGGCAGCTATACCGAGATCATCAGCGGCATCCAGGAAGGCGATAAACTGGTCATTGATTATCAGGAAGCGCAAACACTTACCATCGGCCCGCTGGGACGCAATTGAGCGCAAAAATCCGGGCGTCTGAGTTCCATTTTACGGGAGCAATATACATGCAAGCACGAAAGAAAAGCAGACAGATAACCATTTTGATAATCTCCGCGCTGATCACCACTGCCTTTGTTATCGGTGGATGCCAGGCCATCCGGCAAGCGCGCGCGGCAAGCGCGCCCAACGCCGGCGATACTGTCACCGCATTTATCGGCGATCTAGACTCCACTGCCAGCGCCAGTGGACAACTGCAACCGAGCCAGGAAGCACAACTGGCCCTCGGGACGAGCGGCGTGGTCAAACGGGTGTATGTCCGCGTCGGCGACACGGTCCGCGCCGGCGACGTCTTGATCGAACTGGAAAGCGATGACCTGCAACGCGCCGTCGAAAATGCCAGGCAAACCCTGGCCATCCGCGGGGCCAATCTGGCCGAACTGCTCAAGCCGCCCAGCGAACAAGATTTGGCTTCGGCCAAGGCAGCCGTCGACAACGCGCAGGCCCAACTCAATGACCTGCTGGCCGGCCCGACCGAAGACGAACTCGCCAAAACAAAAGCAGCGCTGGCGACCGCGCAGGCCCGGCTCGATGACCTGCTGGCCGGGCCCAGCAAAGAGGAATTGGCTCAGGCGCAAGCTGCCATAGCCAGCGCCAAAGCAGGGCTGGAAGCAGCCAGGGCACGCGTTGTAGCCCTGGCTGATCAAATTCTGATCGCAGAAAACGACATCCACGCCGCGCAATTGGGGATCGACCAGGCTCAAAAGATGTATGACCTGCTGGTGTGGAACGACTGGAAAGCGGGTGTCAGTTGGGCGCCCTACAGCCCGCAGGGCACGGGGCTCAAAAAAGCCCAAATCCGCTATGACGTTGCCGTTGCCAACCTGACGCTCACCCAGATCGACGCCAACGATCTGGCCGTTCGCAGCGCCGAATCGCAGCTCGCGCAGGCACAAGCCTCGCTGGCCGCGCTGACTGAAAAAAATGTGACCCAGATCGCCGCTGCCGAAGCGCAGGTCGCCCAGGCCCGGGCCAACCTGGCCTCACTCGTCGCCGGCAACCCGGTGCAGATCGCCAGTGCGCGCTCACAGTTGGCGCAAGCTCAGGCCAACCTGGTCAGACTGCTCGACGGCGCATCGGAGGAGCAGATCGCCACAGCGCAAGCCCAGATCGAGCAGGCGCGCATCTCGTTGGAAGATGCGCAGGCTAGTCTGGCTGATGCGACGCTCATTGCTCCCTTTGACGGCACAGTGACCGAGGTGCACATCACCATCGGTGAGCGCGCTGCCGGGCCGGCCGTCGATCTGATTAATACCAGCAGCCTGGAAGTCGTGCTGGACGTCGACGAGATCGACATCGGTGGGATCGCGGTCGGACAATCCGCCATTGTGACGCTGGAAACATGGCCCGACCAAGACCTGCCCGGCAAGGTCGTGTCAATCGCGCCAAAAGCACAAAACGCCGCCGGGATCGTCACCTTTAAAGTACACTTGAGCTTTGATGCCGGCAACCTGCCCATCCGCGTCGGGATGACGGCCAACGCCGAATTGATCACCGCCCAGCGCAAGAACGTCCTGCTGGTGCCCAACCGTGCCATCACCGTCGATCGGCAGGTAAACAAGTACTATGTCAACCTCGTTCGCGGCGAAAAAACCGAACAAGTTGAGGTGATCATCGGCTTACGCGACAACAGCTACACCGAGATTCTGGACGGGCTGCAAGAAGGCGACCAAGTCTACATTGGCGAAGTAAACACCGGCCTTGATTTTAGAAACGGCCCACCAGAAGGCATACGAGGGATGGGTCAATAATGATCGAACTCGAAAGCATCACCAAGGAATACCAGATGGGGACGCAGGTTGTGCATGCCCTGCGTGGCATCAACCTGACTGTAAAAGACGGTGAATTTGTGGCCATTATGGGGCCGTCCGGATCGGGCAAAAGCACGATGATGAATATGGTCGGCTGCCTGGATCAGCCCACATCGGGGATCTATAAACTGGACGGCATCGACGTGAGCGAGATGAGCGATGATCAACTGGCCCGCGTGCGCAACAAAAAGATCGGCTTTGTTTTTCAGCAATTCAACCTGCTGGCCCGTACCACTGCACGCAGACAGGTCGAACTGCCGCTGGTGTACTCGGGACTGAGCCGCCGCGAACGCCGAAAACGCGCCGAAGAAGCGCTGCAGACCGTCGGGCTTGGGGATCGTATGGATCACAAACCGGATGAACTCTCGGGTGGACAACAGCAGCGCGTCGCCATTGCCCGGGCGCTGGTCACGGAACCGAGCATCATTCTCGCCGACGAACCGACCGGCAATCTGGACACCGCAACAGGCAACGAGATTCTGAGTATTTTCGATGATCTGAACGAGCGCGGTATCACCATTGTCTTTGTCACCCACGATGAAGAGGTCACCGAGCGCGCCAAACGCGTGGTGTGGCTGCGCGACGGGCTGATCATCCAAGATAAGCGCAATGGGCACCGGTTCGACAAACCGTCCCACGACCCACTAGCATTACCCTGAAACGCTCATTAAAAATGATATAACTGGAATTTGGCAAAAGGGCCGACCTATGGCAAAACATCCGGCATCAT
>JAFGEY010000038.1 GCA_016931365.1 Anaerolineae bacterium | reverse complement strand
GTTTCCTGCACCCGCCCGCCGAGCACCTTTTCGACCGAGAAAGGGTGACTGGGTTTGGGCGGTTTCAGGTCTTGCGCGCCGACCTTGACTCCAAGTGATTTGAGCTTGTCCGATAGAGAAACCATCAAGTTATTCATATCTCAACGCCGCAATTGGGCTGAGCGCTGCGGCGCGCAACGCGGGATAGACGCCCGAGGCAATGCCGATGAATGTGGCAAACACGATGGCAAAAGGGGGCAGCCATAGAGGAATGGCGGCCAGCGCTGTCGATGTCTCGGTGCCCGGCCCCATAATGACCTGACCGCCCATCCCGGATAATAAAGAGTTGCCCAACAAGTTGAGCAGCAAGACCAGCCCTATAGCCAGCAGCACGCCGCCCGCGCCGCCGATGAACCCGATCCCACCCGCTTCGGACAGGAAAACTGACATCACATCCTGGTTTGACGCACCAATTGCTTTCATCAAGCCGATCTCTCGCGTGCGCTCATAGATCGCCATCATCATCGTATTGGCGATGCCAAACGCCGCGACCAGCAGTGAAACGGCGCCGATGCCGCCCAGAATGGTCTGAATCACCAAAAAAAGCGAATTGATCTCCTCCAGTTGGCTGCGCGCAGATTGGACCTGAAATCCCATTTCCTTGATCGCCTGCTCGACGAGGGGGGCCTGCTTGGCATCGGTCACTTTGACCAATACCTGGCTATAGCCGTCTTTGTCTTTGTTGGGCCGAGTGCCCGAGATGCGGGTGTTCAGGTCGAGCACCTGTTTCAGCGGCATGAATATGCTGTAATCGTATTGATAGCCCTGCTGTTTGAGTTTGCCCGTCACTTTGAGGGTGACGTAAAATGGCTCTGGGGGTCGTGTATGGTCATTGGAAAAAGGATAGAGAACCAGGCGCAGCGTCTGGTCCATCAATTCGGGCAGTGGATCGCCCGGCTGGTAGGTTTCCCAATTGAGAAACCCTTCGCCCGAACTGGCTCCGGCGACAACTTTGTCGCGTCCCAACTGGATCGTGCCACTGACGACTTGCGGCGCGAGGAGGGCGAACGCGGTCGGATCGACGCCAATGATGCTGGCATAGCCGGTCTGGCGACCCATTCTGATTTCGCCGCCGTACAGATACTCAAGCGGCGTAGCGGCCAGCACATCGGGCAACTGCCGGATTTGTTCGACTGCTTTGTCGTTTAGTGCGACTTGTTTTTCGGTGGATTCGGTAGTTTCACCCCGTTCATAGTATTCAGCGTAAACCTGGAGCTCCGACAGGCTGCCAAATGAATACAGGCTTTCCTGGGCGCGCTGCTGCAAGCCCGCACCCAGCGAAACCAGCACCACCACCGCTGCCGTACCAATGATCACGCCGATGGCGGTCATGGCGACGCGCGCCTTCATGCGCCGCAGATTACTCAAGACCAATCGAATCAGGTCGTGCGTGGTCATGCCTAACTCCCCAGCCCAACCAGGCCGCGCAAAAAGCGCAGCACCTGCTGCCAGATAGTTTGAGGCTGTTCGGGCATAACCTGCTCCGGCTCGAATATATTTGGGTCAGAGCCTTCCATGATCTCGACCTCCAGGGTGTGACTGATCACCTGTTTTTGGTTGAAATCGTCCAGGTAGTGAATGTTGATCACAACCTGGGCCGACCCGGCCTCCATGGCGATGGCGGTCGCATCCACCGTCCAGGACAGGCCCGGTTCCAGGCCGCCGACAAACATCGAGCCGCCCTCGATCTGGAGCTGCTCGCTGGTCAATTCGAGCAGCGAAATGCTGATGCGCGATGTGCCGGCATTCATCACCTCCACCGGCAGCATAAAGGGCATTCCGGTCATGGCCGGGCCGGGGATCGGCATATAAAAACTCACCTGAAATTCGGGGCGGCGTAGAACCATCAAGCTGATGCGGTGCGTTTCGCTCTTGCGGTTGCCATAGGCATCGTTATAGGTCAGCCCAATCGGCACACTGTAGGCTTTGGGTTCGGCTTTGGCGTCCACAATCATGGCCTGGGCGATCTCGGTGCTCGCACCAGCCTCCAACTCGGCCAGAAAACCGATGTTGCTGGCCGCGGCGGGCACAAACGCATCCAGTTGTTCGGCGCCTTCGCCGCCCAAAATGATCAGGATGCGCTGTGCTTTCCCGCCGCCGACGTTGGTCAATTTCAGGCTCAAGGTGAATCGATCACCGGACGACAGTTGTGTGGGCTCGATGGTGTAACTCTCGATCAGCAGTTGCGGCTGGTAAATGCTGCCGGTGTTCACGTCCACTCCAATGCTCTGCTGCTCGGTATACTTGGTTCCCGCCGGATCGCTGTATTTTAAATCAATCGGCACCGCCTGCCGTCCGGCTTTGTCAACCTCGCCCAGCACCAGGGCAAAGATCACCGCTTGCTCGCCGCCCGGCCCAAGTGCGTCGACAAAGGCCGTGCTGCTGCTTTCGCCCGGCAAGGCCAGCGTGCCGCCCACGCCGACGGTGACGTCGGTGGCTGAGCGTTCGCCCTGGTTGGTCAACGTCAAGGTCAGGGTAAAGTGGCTACCGGGGAAAAGATCGGCTGGTTCTACAGCATAGCTGCTGATTGCCAGCTTGGGCCGTCCGACCAGGCCGGTATCTATATTGATCCCGACGCTTTGCTGTTCGTTATAGCTGTTGCCTTCATAGTCATTGTATTGGAACGCGAGGGCCAGGCTCCGACGCCCGCCGCTTTCAACCTGAGCCAGGGTCAAGGGAATCTCGATGGTGATGATTTCATTGATCTTGATCGTGCCGACCGGGGATACGTTTCCGCCCTGGGTCGGAATGACCAGCGTATCACCCGTTCCGACAGTGACGTTGGTAGCCCTGCGGCTGCCCCGGTTGGACAGTCCCAGGGTCAGGGTAAAGGCATCGCCGGGCGCGACCACCGCCGGGCTCGTTTCTGCCGACTCGACGATCAGCCGTGGTGCGCTTGCCGTATAGGTGGGCGCGCCCAGCACTTCCACGCTGAGCGTCTGGGGAAATTCATAGTGGTTGCCCTGAAAATCGTTACCACTCAGGTTGACCTGGATATTTTGCACACCGGTCGCGATGGTGGATGGGGCGCGCAGCATCTGCGTGACCACGGCCGTCGCATTGATGTGCAACTGCCACAACTGGTGACCGGTTTCGCCCAGTGGCAAAAACGCGCCGCCGGGAAAAACAACCAATGTGTTTTCACTGGCCCGACTGCCATCGTTATAGATGTACAGCGTGACCATAAAATCCTGTCCCGCTTTGACCTGAGTCGGCTGGATGGCATAATTGCGCACCGTCAGGTGTGGCTGCCCGGCCACCGGTGCGGCGGCCGTCGTCGGTTCGGGGGTGGGCGTCGGCGGCGGGACGAGCTGGATCGCTTTGGCCCGCGTGACGCTGGAACCGCCATCGCTGATCTGCAAGTCGTATGTGCCGGCCGGCAGGCCAGCGGGCACCGTGGCACGCAAAGCGGTGCCGTTGACAAATTCCGTGTCCAGCAGGCCATAACCGATCAGGCGCACGGTTGAGGCCGCTGAAAATCCGCTGCCATAGACGCTCAATATGCCCCCCGTCGATGTGGACAGCGTCGACGGTTCGACGGTCGTCACGGCCAGTTGCATGGGTGGGCTGGCGAGGGCGACTGCGTCCAATGCAAGCCATATGAACATCAATCCTCCTGTTACGACAATCGATCCAAGCCATTTGCGCATATTTTCTCTATCATCCAGTTATACTGACGTGTGGTTGACTATTTTTCCATCAAGTAAGTGAATCTGGTGCGTCGCATAGTGCTCGAGCATCGGGTCGTGCGAGACCACGATGACTGTTCGGCCCTGCTCAACATTGAGCTGTTTGAGCAGGGCCATAATCTCGGCACCACGGTGCGAGTCCAGGTTCCCGGTTGGCTCGTCGGCCAGGATGATCGCCGGGTCATTGGCCAGCGCGCGGGCCAGCGCGACGCGCTGCTGCTGTCCACCCGAAAGCTCGGTTGGGCGATGGCTCACCCGGTCGTCCAGGCCGACGATTCCCAGCAAGGCAAGCGCCCGCTCGCGCCGCTGCCTGGGCGGCATTCGCTCAAAGATCATGGGAAATTCGACGTTTTGCAGGGCGGTCATCGTGGGGATCAGGTGGAAGGATTGAAATATAAATCCCACCTGGCGACCGCGATAAACGGCCAGATCGTTCTCGTCCAGCCGGGTGATCTCGTCGCCGTTCACCCAAATCTCGCCGCTGCTGGGGCGATCCAGCCCGCCGATCAGGTGCAGCAGGGTCGATTTGCCCGAACCGGATGGCCCCATTACCCCCAGAAACTGCCCGGCCGGAATGTCCAGGGTGATGTCATCCAGTGCGTGAACTACCTGGTCGCCCATCACAAAATCTTTGTGCAAGCAGTCGATGTGAATCAAGCGTGAGTCCTGCATAGATGGCTCAGATCAACCCACGCCGACCTGGCTCAAGCTGCTGCCGATAATGGCCGGAATCAGCCCCAGCAGCACCAGCAGCGCCCAGATCAGCAGGACGGCCAGGACGGCCCGTTTGGTCTTGAGCCGGGTGAATACGATCAGGCCGGTGATCAGCAGAAACAGACTCCAGGCCCAAAAGAGATCAATATGTCCCAGTACCGAGGCCAGCGCCACTTGTCCGGGGCCGGGAGGGATCAGAGCCGCTGCAGCGGTGCTGCGATCGATGACAAACCCCGATAATCCGCGGTTCCAGATCGGTCGCTTGCTGATCAACAAATAGACCAGTTGCACGCTGCTGCGCAGCGCATAGGGTATCCACGCCCACAACGTCAGGCGGAACATGCGCCCAAAGCTGCTGCTGCGTCCCCAGAATACGCTGATCAGGTACAGCGCGGTCGCCCACAAGACCCAGCTAAAGGCCGTGCCGGCGGCCTGGCCCACGATGTGCAGCGCCAGTCCGGCTACGTTGATGCCGGACGAGCGCGGAGGCGGTTCCACGTAGCCATATTTCTCGTATTCCATCATCGATGGAGTAATAGATGTCTGGGCCGATTTTTCAAACGACCAGGAGAGCGCCGACGGCGGCAGGGTCAGCGCCAGGAGCAGCAAGAGCAGTATCCACCATCCCTGTCGATCGTGTTGGCTCAGATAGGCCCAGGTGCGGCGCGGGCGGACCAGGATGCCCCACAGCAAAGCCCACAAAGAGCGTCGCTCGACGTGGTTTTGTTCTGTGCCGGCTCCCAAGAGGGGTTCAGCGATAGATTGTTCGTTCGTCGTCATTGTGACCGCCTTTTATCGAAATGGCGCAACCAATATGAAAATGACACGTTATTACGCCGACTAATTTTTCAAAGCGTATTTGATACTTTCCTTTATTGAGACTTGGTTTGTCCGTGTTCGTTTTGATTATATCACCATCTTGAATTGTTGCACGGTGAAAAGCCGTCGATTTCCCTACGCCGCGGGTTGTGTTTTTGATGCTACGTCGCTCTATGTGATATACATATTGAAGCAGTTACGCATTATCGCATATTCTCCGCGCTGCCGAGCTTGTCGCGCTCACCTGTCTCGATGTGTCGCCTGTGGCGAAAGAATCGCGTCGAGCAGGGCCAGCGTGGTTTGTTTGCCGCCCGCGCTGTTCACACTCGCAGAGTACGCTTCTCCGGCTGGTCCCACGCAAGACGGGCAGCCGTCGGCGCAGGGGCAGCTTGCGATCAGCACCCGGGCGCGTGCCATCAGTTCGTCGTGCAGGTCGAACAGCCGCTCGCTGAATCCGATCCCGGCCGGCACCTGATCATAGATCACGATCGCTGGCTGGCCGTCGGCAAGGGACGATTGAGGGTCCGAGTGTACACCGACGTCGCTGCTGTCGCACATCAAAAAGAGTGGTGCGAGGTGTCCCAACGCAAAGGCCAGTCCGGCCAGCCCGCTGCGCATGCGCACTGCCTGCTCGGCGCGTCGATGGCAGGCCGGGCACAGTGTGATCAGGTTGTCGAGCCGGTTAGCCTGCATATAGCTTTCAAAGCTGCGAAAAGGTATTTTATGGTGCACGTCGTGGGTGCGTTGCGAAGCAACGCCCTCGGCGACGCCGCATACCTGGCAGCGATAGCCGTCACGCGCGCGGGCGGCCTCTTTTTGCTCTTTCCAGTTTGGGCCATAGTGGTTGGGGGCGTTTGTCCACTGCCCTTCGTTGCGCAGGCTTTGAATCGTGCTTTCAGGCAGTGAAAGCCAGTAGCCGGTGGTTTGCAGGTGCGCCGGCGGCAGGTCGAGGTTTTCCATGCCGAGTTGCTCGTGGGTGAACCAGCGCACCTTGCGGTAGCCGATCACCTGTGTCGTGACCAGGATTTCACCGTGTGCTTTGGTTGCGCCCTGTACCGACATTTCGGCCTGTTTTTCGATCAACTGCACCTGGGTTTCGCTGCGCGGCTGGGTGTAATAATCCGTGTCGGCGGGGATGAGCTGGGCGAGGCCCTGCTCTGTGTCGAGTGACTGCACCAGGAAAGACGCGCCCTCGTGCAGGTACACCGCGCCGGGATGGGCCAGCCAATAGACGCTCTCCGCATCCACCTCGCCGACGGTGCGCGGCCGGTCGTCTTCCGTCGTTTCCAGCACGACGGTGTTTGTCGATGTGCTACGCAGCGAAATGCCTGCTGACGGATACCCTTCGGCCATCCAAAAATAGCGATCCCCCGCCGAGTGCAGCACGCCCTCTTTTTGCAAGATAGCCAGGAACTCGTGCACCCGCTCGGCGGGCACGCAGCCAAAGGGTTCGTCGTTACGGAAGGGCAGTTCGAACGCAGCGCAGCGCAAATGGCCGAGCAGGATCAACAGATTGTCGGGATTGATCAATGCCTGCTCGACAGTGCGGTCGAAAAAGTAATCGGGATGGCGGGCCAGGAATTGATCGAGCGGGTTGGCCGAAGCGATCAGTGCCGCCAGTGACACACCCGTCTTGCGCCCGGCGCGCCCGGCTTGCTGCCACGTCCCGGCAATGGTGCCTGGGTAGCCGGACATGAGCGCCGCGTCCATCCCGCCGATGTCGATGCCCAGTTCCAGCGCCGTCGTTGCAGCGACGGCGCGCACGCTGCCCGTGCGCAGTCCCTGCTCGATCTCGCGCCGCTGGCGGGGCAGGTAGCCGCTGCGATAGCCACGAATCTGCCCGGCCCGGTCGGGCGCGGCGGCGCGCAGATAGTTGAGCAGCAGTTCGACGCTGCGCCGCGTGCGGGCAAAAACGATAGTCTGCACGCCTTGAAAGAGCAGGTCACCGGCCAGCCGCACACTTTCCAGCAGCGCGCTGCGCCGGATGCC
>JAFGEY010000302.1 GCA_016931365.1 Anaerolineae bacterium | reverse complement strand
CGGCCTCGATTGGCTCGACGGCACGTGGGAGCTGGTCGCCCAGGACATCGTGCTGCAATACGGCAAGCTGGGCCGGCTCGACATCGCCCCCGGCGCGAGCAAGGTGGTCAAACTGCCGCTCCAGGTGCCAGATGTGAACGGCGAGGTGTTTCTGAACGTCAGTTTCGAGCTAAAGCACGATACATTGTGGGCGCAGGCCGGGCACGAGGCGGCCTGGGAACAATTCGCGCTGCCGCTGGCCGCGACGCCCCACATACACGACGACGATGACGACGAATGTGAATGCGGCAATGACTGCGACGACGGATGCGACTGCAACGATGACTGCGACTGCGATTGCGCGCGGCTCGAACTGGTCGATGGCGAAAACGAGGCGGTCATCCGGGGCGAGGATTTCGAACTGGTCTTTGACAAGACGGACGGCAAGATCGCCTCGTTGACTTTTCAGGGCGTCGAGTTGATCATGGGCGGCCCCGCGCTCAACGCCTGGCGCGCCGCCACCGACAACGACGGATTCAAGATGTGGCCCGAAGCGCCGGGCAAGCTGCTCGGCCAATGGCTGGCCGCCGGGCTGGATCGGCTGCAACACCGGGTCGAGTCGGTCGAGGTTGGCTGGGCGGTGCCGCACCACATAATCTGCATCACCGCCGCGACCCGCGTCCAGGCCGAGGAATGCGCGGGCGGCTTTCACCACCTGCACACCTACACCATCGACAGCGACGGAGAGGTTGTGATCGAAAACGAAATCTGGGCCGACCCAACCCTGCCCCCGCTGCCACGGATCGGCCTGACCATGTCCCTGCCTGCCGGGTTTGAAGGGTTCTCGTGGTACGGGCGCGGCCCACACGAGAATTATATCGACCGCAACGCCGGCGCGCAGGTCGGCGTCTATTGCAGCACCGTCGACGAGCAGTACGTGCCCTACATTATGCCTCAAGAGTGCGGCAACAAGACCGACGTGCGCTGGGCCGTCCTGAGCAACGAGCAGGGCGTCGGTCTGATGGTGACCGCGCCGGAGTTGATGGAGGTCAGCGCGCTGCACTACACCGCCGACGACCTGTACAAGGCCTTTCACACCAACGAGCTTGTGCGCCGCCCGGAGACGATCCTCAACATAGACTACCGGCAGTGCGGCCTGGGCGGGGCAAGCTGCGGCCCGATGACGCGGCCCGAATACCTGCTCCAACCGGGATCGTACACGTTTACGGTGCATCTGCGCCCGTTTGGGCAACCGTAACAAATAATTGGCTGGAACGTAGAATACCATATAGGATCGACCGCTGGCCCTCAACGGCGGTCAGCGGTCGGGAAAAAGGTGTCATCGACCCAGGCCCATTGTGCCTGGGATAAACCAAACGAGTTGAACTCGCAATCACAGAAAGGAATACAAAAATGACCGAAGAGCAATTGCCACCGTCTGCCGAACTCACCTCGGACGACAAGCTGTGGGCCGCACTGGCCTGGATCCCGGTTTCTCCTCTGTGGCCGGTCATCGCCATCATCGTCCTGCTGATGGAAGACAAAAAGAATCGTCCCTTTATCAAGTACAATGCAGTGCTCTCCATCGCCACCGGCGTCATCTTGATCCCCATCTCGATCCTGACGCTGGGGCTGGGCGCGCTCGCCTATTTCGTCTTCTTTTGGTGGGCCTACCAGGCCTACCAGGGCCAGACGGTCAACGTCCCCGTGGTCAGCGATTTTGTCAAAAAGCAAGGCTGGGCTTAACCCCTGCGAAAAAATCAAGCCCCCACTCGGGTGGGGGCTTGATCTATACCGAATCAGCGAACTTGCTCGTTTCCACGCTCCTGCGTGGAAACGGCAATCGGTGCCGTGCGCGCACCCCTCACCCGCGCGCCTTTGAAGCGCCCGGCAGCAACTGCCTGACCAGGGCCATCTCCGGGTCGCGGAACGTGCCCAGCGCCCACAGCGCACCGCTATAGACGGCCAGCGCGGACACCGTCGCCAGCCAGATGTTCACTTTGTACAGCAGCCAGCCGACCAACCCCATCAGCGCGCCGGCCGCCAGCGGCCGCCACAGCAGTTCGCCCCAGCGCACCGCCGGCAGGTCGCGGCGCATCAGCGCGTAAAACGTGATCAACAACACCCCCTCGGACGCAACGTGGATCAACGCCGAGGCGCGATAGCTCCAGTGCGGGATCAGTAGCAGGTTGGCGGCGACGCTGAACCCCACACCGATCACAAACGTCCAGGTCAGCTCGCGTTGGCGGCCCAGGGCGATCAACAGGTAATGGGTCACGCTGTTGATAAAGCCCAGCGGGATCGACCAGATCATCAACTGCAAGGCGATCGCCGAATCGGGGATATAGCCCGACCCGCCGACCAGGTTGGCGAGGGGGTAGGCCAGCGTGGTCAGCACGAGCGCCAGAGGCAGCGACGCCAGCGCCAGCAGGCGCACCGCCAGCCCGTAGGCGCGGTGCATCGCCTCCCTGGACGACTCGGCGTAGCGGCTCATCAATGGGAACAGCGCAAAAGTGAACGACGAGGGAATGATATTGATCGCGTCGATCAACTTGTAGGCCACGCTGGAATACAGCCCCTGCACCAGCGAGCCTTTCAGCGCCTCCAGCAGCAGCACATCGACCTTGAAAAAGGCCATCGACAGCAGGTTGTTGAGCATCAACGGCCACGATTCGCGCAGCATGCCCCCTTGCACCGCGCGATCGAACTTGAAACGGGGGACAAACCCCATCTGCGCCGCCAGCAGGCCCAGGATCAGCACCGTGACCAGGTTGGTGACGATGGACACAGCGCCCAAGCCGACCAGACTCCAACCGAGCAGCAGGGTCGCCGTGCCCAGCGCCGCTTTGACGATGGTGCTGATCACCGTGATCGCCGCCGGAATTTCCATCTGCTCGTAGGCCTGGAACAGGGCGGTCAGCGCGGCGGCGACGTTGGCCGGGACGAGGCCCAGCGCAAAAAGCG
>JAFGEY010000301.1 GCA_016931365.1 Anaerolineae bacterium | reverse complement strand
TCGTCGTCCCAGGGCTGGTTGGTCCAATAGTGGGCGGTCTTGATGCCGACGATCAGCTCGGGGTAGGCCGCGGCTACGGCGGCGGTGATCGCCGGATTCAGATCGGCCAGACTCTGCTCCGAGTCGCGGTCGAGCATGCCCCGGCGGGCGACGTTGAGAAAGGCCAGAATGCGCACCTGGGCGCGATCGATGCATTGGGTCTTGAAATCGGGCAAGTCCTGCCAGCCGGCCGTGCCCGCGTCGACGGTGGTGGTCACGCCGGAGGCGAACAGGTGGGCGTCGGCGTTCATCCCCTCGACATAGCTGTCAGACTGCGGCGGAAAAGTGTAGACGTGGGTGTGGATGTCCAGGATGCCCGGCGTGACGTACAGCCCCGACACGTCGATCGTCTGGGTCGCCTCTGTGGGCGGGATGTCCGCCGCGACCCGGGCGACCGTTTTGCCACCGATCAGCACGTCCAGCGGCCCGTCGATGCCGTTGGCCGGGTCGATCACCCATCCACCCTTGAGCAGCAAATTGACCGGGGGAGCGGGTTGTTCGCGGCTCATTTTGACTCCTCTTGCAGCGCCCGTTGGTAGAGCGCGGTGCTGTAGAATTCATAGGACGCGGCTTTGTCGGGCACGTCGAGCAGATGTACGGTAAAGCGAGCGGGCACGCCGTTGTCGGGCAAATAGTCGCGGAAAAAGGCGCAGTAGGCCTCGGCGTAGGCGGCGCGCAAGCGATCCTGTTCCGCCGCGTAGCCGAGCGGATCGACCAGCGGGTTGGGCGACTTGGGCTGGCAGCCAAAGGCGTGTACTTCGATGAAATCCACGTTTTTTAGCGAGTCGCAGATGCCGGCCTCTTGCAGCCACAGCTCCCAACACTTGAACACCAGCGGGATTTCGCGGTGCGGGTCCATCGTCACCAACTCGTCCAGGCCCAGCACGCTCTTGGCCGAATAGCCGCCGGTCAATCCGGCGAAATAAATCTTGAGGTCGCCGTCCGGCTGCACCTCCGTCACCAACGCCGACAGCACCGGGTGGTCGCCGTTGTAATAATAGGTCAGTTTACCACGTTTTTTGATGTTGAACGGCATTTGATTATCTCCTTTTGGGGGAGAAACCAGGTTTTTGTCGAAAACCTGGCTTCTTTGTGCTAGAGTGCAAAAACTTTTGCCTCGTCGAGCCAGTTTTCCTCACCGGCCAGGCCAGAGATAACCCGAAAGGGCGGCTGCGCGCGCAGTGCGTCGACGTCCGGGCATGGCACGATGGCCTCGTCCTGCACAGCATAGATGCGCAACTGCGCCAGGTCGTTTGTGCCCAGGCCGGCCGCGGCGGCCACGCGCAGATAGATCAACTGCTGCGGGTCAAAGCCCATCAGATAGCTGGCTACGCTGTCGACGGCGACCATGTTGATCCCGGCCACGGCCAATCCAAGTGAACGATTGAGCCCCCGCTGAAAGCCGGTGCCTTCGCGGCCCACCACCCCTTCGACCAGGTTGAGCTGCGGCGTGACCACTCGCGCCGTGTCGACCAGGCGACGGGCCAGCCCTTCCTGCCAGCGCTTATGCGTGGCCCGATCCAGCCATTCGTGGCGCGGGCGAGGATTCGACCTCACCTCCTCCGGCAGTTCCTGCCAGGCCTGAGCGCAAAAGTGGCGTTCAAACACGTCCACCACGCCCATCAGGTTTTTGAGGCACAGCGTGGTGAGGGCCAGGTTGTGCGTTTTGAGCTTGGGCACGTTGAACAGCACAGTGTTCGGCGCGACGGCCAGTCGGCTCACCGGCAGTTCGGACCGGGCCAGCGGCTTGGGGACGGGCTTTTTGACACAGGAATGGGCGTTGGGGCAGCGCAGCTTGACCCCGGCCTGCGCGGCCATCTCGTCATAGCCGGTGCCGCGCCAGTGACGGGGTTCGCTGTCGTTGCTGTTGCGGGGGTCTTCGAGGATATAGATGCCGCCTTGCCGCGCGCCATGCTGGCCCAGATAATCGACCATCGCCCAGACGAAACTCGGGTGGGTAGTGATGCCCGAGTCGGGATCGGCATACAGTTCGCCGACGGTCACGTTCGGCTTGATGACGGCATTTTCGCCCTCCAATTCGATCTGCATCGCCGCCAACGCTTTTTCGGCGGTGCGGCGGTAATCCTGATCACAGACCGGGTTCGAGGGCGGCAGGTGGACGATCAACACGGCTTGTGGGTCGTTCAACAGCGGATGGATTTTCATCGATATCCTCTACTGGAAGGTGATTATGGACGCGGGCAGCGCCGATGGCACTCTTCCAACACCTCAACCTGCCGGCGCACGCTTTCCGGGGTGATCGCCAGCGGCTTGCCGTGCCGGATGCTCTCATACAGGTCGAGGTAAAAGCCGGTGTGACCGGGACCGGTGTGTTCGGCGCTGGTCCACGTCTCCTCGGTCCAGTCGAGCGTTTCCCGGTTATAGCTGCGATCCGGCGTCGGCCGTTCATCGACCTGGCGGGGCTCGAATCGGGCCGGGTCGATATATTTCCAGCGCAGTTCGCGGCGCGAGCCGGACAGCGTGCCCTGCGCGCCCATCACCAGCCACATATCTTGCCCGTAGGCGCACGCGCTGGTGATCTCGACCTCGACCATCGGCGCGCCGGGGCCGTGCAAAATGAGCTTGACGTGATCTTCGGCGTCGCCCAGGGTCATCACCCGTTCCAGATGGCAAAACACCTCCGGCTTGGTGGGACCAAAGAGCAGCAATGACATATCGATAGGGTGCGGGCCGGTGTTGTTCAGGCTGCCGCCGTCGTATTTTTGCAGCGTTTGCCAGTCCCAGCGGCGGCCAAAGCCATGCCAGGCGGTGCGGATCTGCACGATACGGCCCAACTTGCCGGAAGCGATCACCTCCTGCACCTTGACAAAATCCGCGTCATAGCGGTAGTTCTGAAAGATGGTCAGCACGCGGCCGGCCTGCTGGGCCGCCGCGATCATGCGGTCTGCATCGGCGACCCGCGCCGCCATCGGTTTTTCGCAGACGACGTGCTTGCCCGCTCGCAGGGCCTTGATGCTGCCGTCGGGGTGGAGGTGGCTGGGCAGCGAGTTGACCACCAGCTCGACCTCGTCGTCTTGCAGCATCGACTCCAGATCGCTGTAGGTACGGCAGCCCAGGCGCGCCGCCGCTTCCTGTTGACGGCTTTCCAGCCGGTCGGCGACGGCCACGACCTTGAATAACTCGTCCAGTGGCTCGATCAGCCGGGCGTGGATGCCCCAGCCGCTGCGCCCCTGCCCGGCAATACCGACACGAATTTGTTCGCTCATCTATATTCTCCTTTGATAAAGATTGTCACTTTGTTTTGATGATGCTGCGCCCGGCCTCAAGTCCGGGCGCGCTGGCCGTGACCTCGATCTGGCCTGCCTCCGTCGTCGACTGCACGATGGCCAGGCACAGCCCGTTGAACGCCCGCCGCTGGTTCGACTGGAACGGCTCGTGGCTGATCGGGTCACCGTTGTCCACGCCGATGATCCGTCCCGGCCCCTGCACGTCAAACGAAATCAGTTCGTCTGCTGCAGGCGCCGGGTTGCCCTGCGCGTCGAGGATTTGCACGGTGAGGTGCACCACGTCGCGCCCATCGGCGGCGATGGCCTCCCGGTCGGCGGTCAGTTTGATCTGCGCTGCCGGCCCGGCGGTGACCCGCTCGCACACGCAGACCACCTCGCCGTGGCGCTTGCCCACTGCTTTGAGCACGCCCGGCGCATAGGGCACCGTCCAGCGCGCGTGCAGGTCGGCGGTGATGGGATTCACAAAGGCCGCCCGATCCTGCTCACCCCACCCTTTGCTCGGGTCCATCCCGTAGCGCGGGAAGGACAAAACCTGCTCACCAAAGGAACGCTCGTTCAGAAACAGTTCCACGCTGTCGCAGTTGGTGTAGCCGATCACCGGGATCACCTCACCCTCGCGGCCTGGCCATGTCCAGTGTGGCAGGATATGCAGCATCGGCGCGCTCGTCCACTGGCTCTGGTAAAAGTAAAACTCGTCCTTGGGGAACCCGCACAGGTCGATCGGCCCGCAAGAGGTGTTTTTGGCCGGCCAGCGCACCTCGCCCAGGTAATCGATGCCCGTCCACATGAAATCGCCAGCCACGTAATCGTACAGGCGGGTGAATTTCCACACCTGCTCGGCCTGGATCATGCGTGTGTGGTACGGCCCGTGCCAGCCTTGCGCCTGCTCGAGATCATATTCGCCGCGCACGCCGGCCACCGACGTGTTCTCGGTGCCGATCATCTTACGCCGGGGATAGCGGTGCCGGTCGATGCTGTAGCACAGTTCGCGCCGCTCCGCCCAGCGATCGACATAGTTGTAGCCGACCACGTCGAGCGCGTCGAGAAAGGCGTCCGTCGCCGGGATGTGCGCGGCAATGTTGTCGCAGGCCGACGTGACCGGGCGGGTGGGGTCCTCCCGATGTACCACGTCGATCAGCGTCTTGAGGATTTCGACGCCTTCCGGCACCGTCTGCTCGGGAATCTCGTTGCCCACGCTCCAGATCACGATGCTGGGGTGATTGCGGTCGCGGCGCACCATGCTGGCCGTGTCGGCAATCGCCCACCGGTCAAAATCGTCGTGGTAGCCGTAGGCAAATTTGCCCATCCGCCACTCGTCGAAATTTTCGTCCATTACCAGGAAACCCATCCGGTCGCACAGGTCGAGGAACTCGGGCGCGGGCGGGTAGTGGCTGGAGCGGATGCCATTGCAGCCCATCGCCTTGAGCATTTGGAGCCGTCGCTCCCAGACGCGCTCCGGCACCGCCGCGCCGACGCAGCCGCCGTCGTGGTGCAGGCAGACGCCGTTGATTTTGACCTGTTCGCCGTTCAGCAAAAAGCCGCGGTCGGCGTCGAATTCAGCCGTGCGGATGCCCAGCGGCGTCTCGTAGCGATCGACCACCTGCTCGCCGCACTTGACCGCGCTCTGCACACGGTAGAGGTAGGGATCCTCAACCGACCACAGGTGCGGCTGCGTCACCCTGATCCGCTGCACAAACTCGTGCGTCTGGCCCGGCGCGAGAGGATGGCGGCTCTCTGCCGTACCGGCGACTTTTCCACCCGCGTCGACGACAGTGGTGATCAGCACACAGTCACGGGGCGCGTCGCCGTCATTTTGGACCCCGGTCAGCACTTCGACTCGCGCCACTGACTCGGAAACCACTGGCGTGCGCACAAAGACGCCCCAGTGGGCGACGTGCGGCGCGTCGGTGAGAGTCAGCCAGACGTGGCGATAGATGCCCGAGCCGCTGTACCAGCGCGCGTCAGGCTGCTGCGAATTGTCGACGCGCACGGCGAGGACATTCTCCTGTTCACCAAGATTTAGATAAGGCGTGATATCGTAATGAAAACTGGTGTATCCGTAGGGATGAAAGCCGAGGCGCTGGCCGTTGAGCCACACGGCGCAATTCTTGTACACGCCGTCAAACTGGAGGATGGCTTTTTTATCTCGATCCTGATCCGACAGGGTAAACCGTTTTCGATACCAGCCGATCCCGCCGGGCAGGGAACCGCCGCCTCCGCCGCACGGCGCGTCTTCGCTGAACGGCCCTTCGATGCTCCAGTCGTGCGGCAGATCGAGCGAGCGCCAGCCGGCGTCGTCGAACGCGGCGGCCTCTGCGCCGGGGAGATCGCCCCGCGCAAAGCGCCAGTCCTGATCAAACAAAAGGTGCTGTCTTGGTTCCAGATTCATTGGCTTTCTCTCCATTTGGTCCAAGAACCCGGGTTTTTGTCAGCAAGCTTGCTTGCCAAAACCCGGGTCCCCCCATTTTAGTTCAACGGTCAAAGCGGTCACTCCCGCCGCCGGGATGATCTGCGTACCCAGTGGATCGGCCTGCGCCGCGCCGCCCTCAACTCCTCGCACTGTTTGGACGCCGCGCAGCAGTACCGACCAGCCCGCCGATTCCCCTTGGGCCTGGATGCGCACCTGCTGCCCCGTCCGGCTGGCCTCAAGCGTCATCGCCACCCCGCCTTTGAGCGTCGGCACGGAGGCCGAGGCCGTCGCGCCGTCTTCCAGCTCGAAAACGTGAAAGGTCACGCCGTCAGCATAGTCATAGTCGGGCTTGTGCTCGTCCGCACCGACGGGCACAATCGCGTTGGGCCGGGCCAGCAGCGGCAGGCTGAGGTAGCCGTGCTGCTCGCGCACCCAGCGCCCACCATCGACCACCTCACCGCTCAAAAAGTGAGTCCATCGCCCTTGCGGCAGGTAATAATCCACTGCCCCACTGGGTGAAAAGACCGGGGCGACGAGCAACGACGGGCCGAGCATATACTGCCGGTCGAGGGTGTCGCAACCTGGATCGGTGGGGAATTCGAGGATCATCGCGCGCATCGCCGGCACGCCGCTTTGGTGCGCCTGGATGGCTGTGCCAAACAGGTAGGGCATCAGGCGGCACTTGAGCTTGGTGAAAAAGCGCAATGCGTCACTTGCAGTGACGCCGTCGCTCGCCCTTCCTGACGTGGCGACGGCGGTCGGGCCGGATGTTCCGGTTTCGTCGAATAGCCAGGGCACGCGGTAGGAACTGCTGCCGTGCAGCCGACTGTGCGACGAGAGCAGCCCGAACGCGCACCAGCGCTTGTACACATCCGGCGACGCCGTCTGCTCGAACCCGCCAATGTCATGGCTCCAAAAACTGAACCCCGACAGGCACAGTGACAGCCCGCCGCGCAGGCTCTCGGCCATAGACTCGAACGTGGCCGTGTTGTCGCCGCCCCAGTGGACGGGAAACTGCTGGCCGCCGGTCGTCGCTGAACGCGCAAAGACAACCGCCTCGCCTTTGCCCAGTTTCTCTTCCAATACCTCAAATACCGTTTTATTGTACAGATATGAATAATAGTTGTGCATCTTGAGCGGGTTTGAGCCATCATGGTAGATCACGTCGGTTGGGATGCGCTCGCCAAAGTCGGTCTTGAAACAGTCCACGCCCATGTCCACCAGCGCGCGCAGCTTGTCGCCGTACCAGCGGCATGCCGCCGGGTTGGTAAAATCTACAACGCCCATCCCCGCCTGCCACAAATCCCACTGCCAAACGGACGTTTTCTGTCCGTCGCCATCTGGTCGTTCGAGCAGGTAGCCATGTTTCATTCCCTCGTCAAAGAGCGCGGATTGCTGCGCGATGTACGGGTTGATCCAGACGCAGATTTTGAGGCCGCGCGCCTTGAGCCGTTTCAGCATGCCCGCCGGATCGGGAAACACGCGCCGATCCCACTCGAAATCGCACCAGTGAAACTCTTTCATCCAGAAACAGTCAAAGTGAAACACGTGCAGCGGCAGGTCGCGGTCGGCCATGCCCTGGATAAAGCTGACAACGGTTTCTTCATCATAATTGGTGGTGAACGAGGTGGACAGCCAGAGGCCAAAGGACCAGGCCGGCAGCAGGGCAGGCCGCCCGGTGAGGGCCGTGTAACGCTCGATCACTTGCTTGGGCGTCGGCCCATAGATGAGGAAATACTCCAGACATTCGCCCGGCACGCTGAATTGGACGCGTTCGACCCTTTCTGAGGCCACTTCAAAAGACACCTTTTCCGGGTGATTGACCCACACGCCATAGCCGCGATTGGTCAGGTAAAAGGGGATGCTCTTGTAAGCCTGCTCGCTGGCTGTGCCGCCGTCGGCGTTCCATATGTCCACCGCCTGCCCGTTTTTGACCAGGGCCGTAAACCGCTCGCCCAGGCCATAGACGCACTCGCCGACGCCGAGGCCCAATTGCTCGTGGATAAAGTGCCCTTCAGGCGTATCTAGAAAGCCTGCCGCCCGCCAACCGCTGTGGGTAATGAGCTTGTCGCCATCCTTGAACTCGATCTTCCAGCCGTCGACCTTGTCCACACGCACGGTCAGCCGCCCGCTGGTCAGCGTAGCCGCCTGCGCGTCATTGGCAATCTGGACTTGTGGCGTCGGCTGCGGCTTGATCTCGAACTGCGGCCGGGGAGCCGGACCGCCCTTGTGATGATACATCTGTACATGGATCACATTCTCGGCCGGCGACGACAGGCGTACGGTCAGCAAAGGCTGATCAGATGTGTGGCTGCGGTGAGTGACCTGTTTGATCGGCGCGTAAACAGTGAGTGAGTCGGCGTTAGCTTCCACCTCGTAAGCGTGGGCAGCGTAATAGGGCGTAACACCGGGGCGCATTTGCCAATACCCATTGGTGAATTTCATTTTTATTCCTTCCCAGGTTTATCTCGACTAAAATATACTTGCATTAACTTGCCCGCTTGAGCACGACGAGTGTAAAGTCATCGAATTGGGGCATATCGCCGGCAAAGGCCATCACCCGATCATAGATTTCGGCAATGACCTGATCGGGTGTGCGATCGCGCAACTGCTTGACGATATCGGCCAAATGCCCGGTGCCAAATTCTTCTTCGTTCTCATTGATCGCGTCGGTGATGCCGTCGGTGTACATCAGCAGCAAGTCACCGGGCTCCAGGCGCATCCGTTTCTCTTCCAGGTGAATCGGCGAGACAATGCCCAGTACGATGCCGCGCGCGCGCAGCGATTCTACTTCACCGCTGCGGCGCACCAACAGCGGCGGGTTGTGCCCGCCGTTGGCATAGACGATTTCGCCGCTCTGGGGATCGAGGATGACGTAAAAGACGGTGACAAACAGGTCCGAGTGAGTATCGGAAATGATCAGGTCGTTGGTGCGTACCAACGCCTCGGTCGGGTTGAGAATATCCTGGGCAACGACGCGGATCAGCGTGCGGGAGAGGGCCATAAAGAGCGCCGCCGGTACACCTTTGTCGGCAACATCGGCGATGACCAACCCTAAACGACCGTCAGGCAGCATAAACATATCGTAAAAATCGCCGCCTACTTGACTGGCCGACTGCCAGAACGCATCCATCTCCCATCCCGGCAGCAGCGGGTACGTCTGGGGCAAAAAGCTGGCCTGAATCTCGCGCGCCACTTGCAATTCGCGCTGCAAACGCTGGCGCTCGGCCTCCTGTCGATAAAGCCGCGTGTTCTCAATCGCGATCGCCGTCTGATCGGCGATGCCGTTGAGGATGTTGAGCCAGCGGTCGACAAAATGAATGGGTATGCCGACATAATCGACGGCCATCACGCCGAGCACGTTGCCTTTGGCGATCAAGGGCAGCGCCAGCACGGCGAGATCATCGGTCACGAGGGTTACGTTATCTCCCAAGGCGTATATGTCAGACCCGGTCTGCGTGCTTAGTGCGGGGCGTCCTTTGAGCAAGACCTGGACGAGTTCGCTGTTGAGGTTGAGGAAAGCATCGGCAAGGTCTTGGGCCTCCAGGTCGTCCAAGCCGAAAGACTGGACGAGTGAAAACGCGTCGGCTGACCGGATCAGGATCGCACACTGTTCCACGCCGATCAAAATTGGTGCGATGCGCACGATCGTGCTCAGGATGTCATCCAGTTCGGTCAGACTGCGCACCGCTTCGGCGACCTGGAGCAGTGCGGTCGAGACATAAACCTCTTCTTGCTGCACGGCGTAGAGTTGAGCGTTCTCAATGGCGATCGCCGCCTGGTTGGCGATGCCGGCAATCATATCGACTTTGCGCGCGGTAAATGGGGCATTCGTTTCGACGTAATCGACGACCATCGCGCCCAACGTCTCGCCGCGCGCGAGCAAGGGCAGAACCAACAGGTTCTCCAGGTCGAATGCCTCAATCATCGATCTGGGCAGGGCTGCTTTGATCGCCTCGCCCGACAAAAGCACCGGTTCCTGGCGCTGGCAGGCCTGAACCAGTGCGGGCACATTCTGCTCGGCGAGTTGCAGGGTGACAAAGCGGGTGTGGTGCGCCTCGTCGATGCCGTAGGCCTGCGTGGGCACAAATGTCCGCGTCGTTTTATCCCATAACAAGATGCCGCAGCGATCGACGCCGGTGAGGATGGGCGTCAGCCGCACTACGGTCGACAGCACGTCGGACAGGTTGGATAGACGGCTGGTTGCCTCAGCGACCTGGAGCAGTGCGGTGGTCATCCAGGCATCTTCTTGCTGCGCGACGTACAGCCGCGCATCTTCGACGGCAATCGCTACCTGTGAGGCCAAAGTTTGCAAGATGAACAGGTCGTCTTCGTCGAATGCGCCGTGGACGTCGCTTTGCACGTCGAGCACACCCAGCACGCGTTCTTCGACCATCAGTGGCACGGCGAGTTCGGCGCGCGTGTCGGACAGATTTTGATCGTGGATAAAGCGGGCGTCGGACTGCACGTCGTTGACCAGCAGCGGTTCTCCCTGCTCGGCCACCCACCCTACGATGCCCTGACCGAGCGGAATCCTGAGATCGGCGCGCAACAAGTGCTCGGCAGTGCCCGCTTCGAACCGCACCTCGTCGCTGTCGGTGGCAGTGGAGAGGATGCTGACGTGGTAATAACCAAAGGTTTCCTGCACCAGGCGTACCACCTGGCTGAACAGCGCATCCAGGTCCAGGATTGACGTCACCTTGCGACCTACGCTTTCGATCAGCGCCAACTGGCGCGCGCGGCGCTGTTCGAGCTGGTACATTCGTTCTTTTTCAATCGCCATCGCTGCCTGGTTGCCGATCACCGAGAGCAGCCGCAAGTGATCCTGGGTAAAGGCCGCCGGCTTGGCGCTCTGGATCGACAGCGTACCGATGGCCTTATCGCCGGCGATCAATGGCACATAAACGCCGGAACGGGGCGGGCGCTCGCTATTGTAGCTTGGACGGGCCGGCAATGATATCATTTCGCGTTCGAAATCGCGCACCAGCAGCGGCAGCCTGGAGCGGCGCATCCAGCCGATGATGCCTTCGTCGGCTACACCTTCGAATCGTTGCGCCTGCTGGCGGACGTCTTCCTGGATCGATATCTTGAGTTCATAGTTTGGGCCGTCGAACAGCCCGAGGTGGAACGAGGATGTGTCGACAATGTTGCTTGCCTGCTCATAGATCAACTCGCACAGGTCGTCCTCATCCAACTGGGCACTGACGATGGCGCGTCCGATCTCACTGAGTGCGGTCAGTTCGGTCAATCGATCTTGCAGGCGCTCCCACATGTCCGACAATCGCTGCACGACCAGCGACACGGCGACCAGCCCGGCTGCCAACAGCCAGAACACAAACATGTTGCCCTGGTGGTAGACAAAGACAATGATCACCGTGGCCCAGAGAGGAAAAAATTCGACCAACAGCGACGTGCTCCACACTGTGCGCAGGAACGCCCACACTTGCTCCAGCCCGCCATGAATAAATTCAGAAATGCCCCAGCCGAGGTGATCGAATGCAAACCAGACGACAAACAGCGCCAGCAAAGGCCAGATGTCGCGCGAGTTGATTTCGGCCAGCACGCTGCCGCCGGCCCAATGGTAGATCGCACCGGCCCCGAGGGCGATCAGCGCTTTCAGGCCAGAACTGAACAGAGCGATTTCGAGCATTTCGGTGCGCGTCGCTGAGGTTTGGTGCCGCCAGGTGCGCAACAGCAAATAGGCGAGGCAACTGGCCGTTGCGACAAGTGCGCCTGCGGGCGCGCCAAAGATGAGCAGCACGGCCGCGTCGACAACACCCACCAGGCTGTGAGTCACGCCGGGCGCAATGTGAAATCCCGCGCGCTTGATGATTAAGGAAAAGAGCGTAAAAAGGGCCAGCGAAATACCCGCTTCGGCCCAGGGGATAGTTCGAGCCAGGATGATCAGCAGGACAATACCGCTCAGGCCGATGCCGATCCGGTACAGATGCAAGAGCCAGGCACGGGTTGTGCTCGACAAGACAGGCCTCCGAGGCGATCAGTTGAAAACAGGCCAGAGTTCAGCAGGCAAGGACAAATCAGGGTTTGTTTTGAGGTGAGGGGGCAATATTTTTCACCAGAACGAGTTTGTTGCACCCATCTTGTCCGAACTCAAAGTGTACTTGATCCATCATTTGGTACATAAAATACAGACCCAGACCGCGCGGTTTGCGTGCTTGCAGGTCTGAGCTCAAGTTGGGCGCGGGCACGGCAGTCGGATCGAACGGCCTGCCGCAATCCTGGATAGTAATGGTCAGCGTTTCGGCGTTCCAGGCGCATTTGAGAACAATTTCACCGCCATCGATGCCTTCGTAAGCATGTTCGACCACGTTGGCACAGGCTTCATCGACTGACATCTGTACGCGGAAGACCTGATCGTCGTCCAGACCGGCCAGGCGCGCCGCTTGCCCCACCCACTCGCGGATCTTGTCCAACTGGTCAGCGCGTCCCAGGACTTCAAGATCGCATTCATTGGGCATAGATATCTCCAAAACAAAACGCGCCGTATGGTTGTTCAAGGCCCGGTCAATGCTTGAACGTGCATCGGCGCTTTGATAAGAACACTCTGTTCCGGACTTTTCGCCGGTTCAAGGCAGGCCCGGATTCAAAGACAAAATGGCTAAAAACTGCCAACCGCATCGACCGTGTTGTCAAAGATCTCGAACAAAGGGGTCATCCCGGCCAGTTCCAGCACTTCGGTGATGCGCGGCGTCAGGTTACACAGCCGGAGGTCGCCACGGTTGTAGCGCTTGCACGCCTTGAGCGTCGACACCAGGATGTGCAGCCCTGCGCTGCTGACATATTCCAGGCCATTCAGATCGGCAACCAGATGAAAGTGTCCATCATCCATCAATGCTTGAAAAGTTTGCTCCAATTGATCGGAATTGCTGCTGTCCACGCGCCCTTGTACGGCGACCACGTTCACGCGCTTTAGACTTTTGACCTCAATATTTAGTGCCATTGCTTCTCCTCTTCCTCGATCGACCAACTGCCTTGACCGGCCATGGACAAGCAGTTTGAACGTATGTCCAGGTTAGGGTAGATTATATCACGTCCCTTTTTTGCACGCAAAATAATCTACGGGTTTGATTTGTCTGCCGCGTCCGTGCGAGCGACTTGGTGGCAGCAGGCTGCGGCGACGAATTCGCGGAACAGCGGATGCGCGCGCGTGGGCCGTGATTTGAACTCGGGGTGGAACTGGCAGCCCAACATCCACGGATGATCGTCCATTTCAACGATCTCAACCAGCCGCCGGTCGGGCGAAAGGCCGGAGAAGGCCATCCCTTTGCGCGCCAAAATGTCGCGGTAGGCATTGTTGAACTCAAAGCGGTGACGGTGCCGCTCCTGAACCACATCCTGCGCATAGGCCTTGCCGGCCAGCGTATCGGGCATCATGTGGCAGGGATAAATGCCCAGGCGCATCGTGCCGCCCATATTGGCGATCGACTCTTGGTCGGGCATCAGATCGATGACCGGGTGCCGCACGTGCGGATCGAACTCGGTCGAGTTGACCTCGTCGGTATTCAACGCGTGGCGGGCCAGCTCGATGACCATCACCTGCATGCCCAGACAGAGGCCCAGGTAAGGCACCTGGTGTTCGCGCGCATACCGCGCGGCGACGATTTTGCCTTCGATGCCCCGGTAGCCAAAACCACCCGGCACAACAATGCCGTCCACTTCTGCGAGCATGTCCAGATTGCGCTCTTTTTCCAGGTCTTCCGAGTTGAGCCAGACAATGTCCACGTCCACGTCGTTGGCCAGTCCGGCGTGATACAACGCCTCTTTGACGCTCATATAGGCGTCCTGAAGCTGCACATATTTGCCCACCAGTCCGATCTTGATCTGGGGCTTTTCCTTTTCGATCTTGGTCACCAGTTCCTGCCACAGCGAGAGATCGCTCTGTCTGGGTGGCAGTCCCAGCCGTTCGATCAGCAGTTGATCCAGCCCGGCATCGGCCAGCATCAGTGGCACCAGGTAAATGCTTTTGGCCGTCACCAGCGGGATCACGGCTTCACGCTCAACGTCGCAAAAGAGCGCAATTTTATCTTTAATATCTTCTTCGACCGGGTAATCCGAACGGCAGACGATCACATCGGGCTGGATGCCGATGGAACGCAGTTCTTTGACGCTGTGCTGGGTGGGCTTGGTCTTGAGTTCGCCGGTCGCGCCGATGTGGGGCAGGAGGGTGAGGTGAACATAGACTGCATTGTCGCGGCCCAGGTCCTTGCGCATCTGGCGGATGGCCTCCAGGAAGGGCAGGCTCTCGATATCACCCACCGTGCCGCCGATTTCGACGATCGCCACGTCGACGTCATCGCGGGCCAACTGCCGGATGCGGTACTTGATCTCGTTGGTCACGTGCGGGATCACCTGGATCGTGCGGCCCAGGTAATCACCGCGGCGCTCCTTGCTGATCACCTCTTCGTAGACCTGTCCGGTGGTCACGTTGCTGATCCTGGAGAGGTTGATGTCGATGAACCGCTCGTAATGCCCCAGGTCGAGGTCGGTTTCGGCGCCGTCTTCGGTGACAAAGACCTCGCCGTGTTGATAAGGTGACATTGTGCCCGGATCGACGTTGATGTACGGGTCCAATTTCTGCGCGGTGACTCTGAGCCCGCGACTTGTAAGCAGGCGACCGATCGAGGCGACGGTTACACCTTTGCCCACCGAGGATACCACACCACCCGTGCAAAAGATATACTTGGTCATTTTCGCACTCCGCGCTCAACGGCTCATAAAACACGAAATTGCCCCTGTGAGGGCAATTTCGTATTCAGTTAGGCTATTGTACGCGATTTTTGCTTTACAGGCAACTCAGGGCGTCAGAAAAGGGGTCAATCCGCCAGCGGCGACGAACTGCTCAAAAGCGGCCAGGCTGGGTACGATGCGGTGAGTGGTTGCCCACAGTGCCCAGTTCTGATCCATCGGCGAGATGGCGATGACCGGTTTGCCCGCCTCGTAGGCGCGCCAGATTTCCAGCGCCGTGCCCAGACTGGCGTGCGGCAGATAGGCGATCAACACGTCGGCCTCGGCGGCTGTATCGAGCAGTCTCAAAAAGGTCTGTACAGCTCGCTCTCGATCGTAGGTCACGCCGTCCGGATGAATTTGAAACGGGTCAACGATCTCGACGTCCGGGTGATGGCAGTGTACGATCTTGGCAATCTGATCTCGATAGCTCTGGTCGCAGACCTCCATCGCCTGGCTGGAGCCCTGCATAATCCCGCCGATGAACAGCCGGGGTTTACTCATCGTCCAGATCGTTTTCCGGCCCGTCGTCGCCCAACTCAAAATCCGGAATGTCTTTGTCTGGCGCTTGGATCGGCCCGCCTTTCAGTGCAGGCAGTGTCGGCAGCCCATTGGCCTCGCGCACCAGGTTTTCGATCTCGCGCAGCAAGGGCGGATTGGCTTTGAGGATTTCTTTGGTATTCTCGCGGCCCTGGGCCAGGCGCTCATCTTTATAGCTAAAGAACGAACCCCGCTTGCTGATGATGTCCATCTCAACCGCCAGGTCGAGCACGTCGCCAGCGCGCGAAAGCCCCTCGTTGTACATAATGTCAAATTCGGCCTCGCGGAAGGGCGGCGCGACCTTGTTCTTGGTCACACGCACGCGCGTGCGGTTGCCGATCACTTCGCCGTTCTGCTTGATCGCCTGGATGCGCCGGATGTCCAGGCGCACCGAGGCATAGAACTTGAGCGCCAGACCACCCGATGTGGTTTCGGGGTTGCCAAACATCACGCCGATTTTCTGGCGCAACTGGTTAGTGAAAATGACCGACGCGTTGCTTTGCTTGATCGCACCACTGAGCTTACGCAGCGCCTGGCTCATCAACCGCGCCTGCAGGCCGGGATGGCTGTCGCCCATCTCGCCTTCGATCTCGGCGCGGGGCACCAACGCGGCCACCGAGTCGATCACCAGCACGTCGATCGCCCCGGAGCGGATCATCGCCTCGGCGATTTCCAGCGCCTCTTCGCCGGTGTCCGGCTGGGAAATGTACAAATCGTCGACGTTCACGCCGCACAGTTCGGCATAGGCCGGATCGAGCGCATGCTCCACGTCGATCATGGCCGCTGTGCCGCCCATCTTTTGTGCCTCGGCCATGATGTGCTGGCAGATCGTCGTCTTACCCGACCCTTCCGGGCCGTAGATTTCGGTGATACGCCCGCGCGGCACGCCGCCGATGCCCAGGGCGATGTCCAGCGACAAACCGCCGGTCGAAATCGCTTCCACGTTGAGGTGTGAAGCGTCGCCCAGCTTCATAATCGAACCTTCGCCAAACCGTTTGCGTACGGTTTTGAGCGCCGTATCCAGAGCTTCCTTACGTCCATTCGCTGCCATAAAAACCTCCGTTTTTTGTTGGCGGCAACTCTGCCGTCTGTAGTGATTCGATTTTAGCACAAATGTTCTAAAAAGTCAATTACAAACTTGTCCGCTGGATGTGGTATAATGGACTTGTCAGCAATTTAGTTTTTTCACGGGATGTTCAATGAAACATCAGGAGAGTTTATGGGAATAAAAGATAATACAGAGATAAAAAAATCATCACCCAGGCAGACTGTCCAGGCGCGGTTTAGTGACGGTTTGATTCTGGAGGGGCCGCTCGGCATGCCCCTGGAAGCCTTTATGGCTCACGTCGCTCAACGGGACGCACCGCCAACTGTCGCCGCCCTGGTCGATGGCGAACTGCGCGAGCTGTCCTATCCGATCACCAAGGATGTCGATGTGCAGCAGTTGACCAATGCCGGCAGCGACGGCAAACGCATCTATCAGCGCTCATTGATCCTGTTAATGCTGGCTGCCGTGCACGAGTTGTTTCCCGAAGCGAGGATGATCCTGGAACACTCGATCACGATGACGGGACTGTTGTGTGCGGTGCATAACCGTCCCCCCTTTACAGATCAAGAAGTCAAACTGATCGAAGCACTGATGCGAGACATTGTAAAGCAGGACGAACCGATTGTCAAGCGGCAGGTGCCGCTTGATGAGGCGCGGTTGATGTTTGAAGCGCGCGGCCAGGATGACAAGGTGCGGCTGCTGCAAAATCGCAGCAAGGACTATTTGGTTATCTATTCGCTGCGCGGCGTGCAGGATTATTTTTACGGCTATATGGTTCCCTCTACGGGCTATATGCAATATTTCGATCTGATCCCCCATCCTTTGGGATTTATCTTGCGCGCGCCTCGCCGCGGCAACCCGACCCAGATGCCCTGGGGACGCGACGCGCCCAAACTCGACCAGATTTTTTCCCAGTATGGGCGCTGGCTGCGCGCGCTCGATATCAGCGACGTGGGCACGCTCAACCAGTCCATCCAGAGCGGGCGCATCCGTGAAGTGATCCTGATCTCCGAGGCACTGCACGAGCAGCATGTGGTCAACATTGCCGCCCAAATTGCCGAGCACAGCCCGCGCGTGCGCCTGGTGTTGATCGCCGGGCCGTCCTCTTCGGGTAAGACAACCTTTTCGAAACGCCTGGCCGTGCAACTGCTGGCTCGCGGACTGCGTCCGGTGCCGGTTGAGATGGACAATTATTTTGTGAGTCGCCAGCTTACCCCCCGCGACGAACAGGGAAACCTGGATTTTGAACACATCCGCGCGCTCGACCTGGAGCTGTTCAAAGCGGATATGCTCAAGCTGATGGACGGGCAGGAAATTCAGATGCCGCGCTACGACTTTGGCAGCGGCGAACGCGAACCGGGGCGCATAATGCGCGTCGGCAGGGAAAGTATCATTATCGCCGAGGGCATTCACGGGATGAACCCGGAACTGATCAGCGGCATCCCCGGCGAGAGCATCTACCGCATCTATATCTCGGCGCTGACCCAGCTCAACCTGGACGATCACAACCGCATCCCCACCACCGACACGCGCCTGCTGCGGCGCATCGTGCGCGACGCGCAATATCGAGGCTATTCGGCGGTGGAGACGATCAACCGTTGGGAGAGTGTGCGTCGGGGTGAAAATCGCTGGATTTTCCCCTACCAGGAGAACGCCGACGCGATGTTTAACTCGGCGCTGGCCTACGAGTTGGCCGTGCTCAAGCCCTACGCCGAGCCGCTGCTGCGTTACGCCGAGCCGGGCACGCTGGCCTACGTGGAGAGCAAGCGCCTGCTGGCCTTTTTGCAGTGGTTTTCGCCCTGTCCCATCGATCTGGTGCCCGACAATTCGCTGCTGCGCGAGTTTATCGGCGGATCGATTTTGCACGATTTTACGCTGGCATAAAAAACGCCCCCTGGCTCGAGCCAGGGGGCGGTCCTAAAGCAGACCCTAAAGGTTTCACAAACCTTTAGGGTCTTTCTCGAACTGTGCGACCAGATAGGCCGGCAGCCGTCCCTCGATCAGTGTGCCTTGTTCGGTGTACTTTTCCGAGTCGATCGTGCCCCGTTGGTGAAACAAGTTCACCAGGTCGCCTCGACTGTAGGGGATTGTCACCGCCAGGTAGCGCGTCTGGGCGTGCAGCTTTTCTTCAACCAGATCGAGCAGCCCATCAAGTCCTTGATGCTTGAGCGCCGACAGCGGGATCGCGTCAGGATAGGTCTCCAGCAGATCGGCCAGCCGCTCTTCCTCGTCCGGGTTCTGTTCATCCAGCTGATCGATCTTGTTAAAGGCATAGATCGTCGGCTTGTCGGCGGCCTCGATCTCGGCCAGCGTATCCTCGACGGCGATGATCTGCTCGTTGACATTAGGATGCGTCATGTCGATGACGTGGAGCAGCAGGTCGGCCTCCTGCACCTCTTCCAGTGTGGCCCGGAACGCGGCCACCAACTGGTGCGGCAGCTTTTGGATAAACCCAACCGTATCGGTGAACAAGGCCGCGTTGCCGTTGGGTAGCTCGACGCGCCGCGTGGTCGGGTCGAGGGTGGCAAAGAGCCTGTCGACGGCGAGCACGCCCGCGTCGGATAGCGCGTTAAGCAGCGTTGATTTACCTGCATTGGTATAGCCAACCAGCGCCACCACCGGGATGCCTTCGCGCTTGCGCTTGAGCCGCCGCTGTCGCCGCTGATTGCGCACCTCTTCGATTTGCTTTTTAAGGAACGAGATCCGGTTGCGGATGGCGCGGCGGTCGATTTCGAGTTGCGTCTCACCGGGGCCGCGCACGCCTACGCCGCCCGTCATCCCGCCGGCGCGACCGCCAGCCTGGCGAGCCAGATGCGTCCACGCGCGGGTGAGGCGCGGCATTCGATATTCGAGTTGGGCCAGTTCCACCTGCAAAGCGCCTTCATGGGTGTGCGCGTGCCGGGCAAAGATGTCGAGGATCAACGCGGTGCGGTCGAGCACCTTGAATCCATCTTCATCGCCAAAAGCCTCTTCGATCTCGCGCAGTTGGCGCCCCGATAGCTCGTCGTCAAAGATGAGCACGTTAAAGCCCAATTCTTTGCGTCGTCCGACCAGTTCATCCAGTTTGCCGGAGCCGATCAGTGTCGATGGATTGATGCGCCCCAACGATTGCCAGTCACGGCCAATTACGACGGCTCCTGCTGTGTCGGCCAGCGCAGCCAACTCGTCCAGCGAGTCCTGGACGTGCCACAGCGACGATTTTCCCTTGAGTTCGATGCCCACCAAAAATGCGCGTTCGGTCGATGTCGTTTCGTGCAAACCAAATCCTCCCTGGCAGTTGTCAGGATCGACACACTCTCCGATCCCGGACGATTGCCCTGATGTCTCGTTTTACGAGGCAGCCGTCCCCGGCAGACCTCGCTCGATTTGTTTGATCGGTACCTTGATCGCTTTGCGGCAAAAGACGCACTGCACCGTATAGTGTCGGGGTTTTTCTTCCTTGTGTTCTTCCATCCAGGCAGTGACTACCTCGGGACTGATCACAAACGACTTGCCGCAGTAAAAACACTTGACGTTCAGCATAGGGCTCTCCTTTGATAAACAAAAAAGCCGTGGGATAAGACGCATCCCACGGCCAAACGAATTCATTTGATGCCCGGCAAGCGGTCGGAACTCGCTTGCAACCAAAAAGGCCGTGGAGTAGAATCCCACGGCCCAGCCATTGTCATACACATAGATACAATGCACATGGACGTTCCCGACCACACAAATGTGATCAAGGTTATAGATTCTACCCTGCGTCGCAGTGATGCTCTGGTGAGCGGACCCAGATGCGGACCATTGTATCGTGACCTCTCTACGTGATGCAACTCGATAATAGAATCAAGTATAGCACAGAGCGCGCGCCTTGTCAAAATTGTTTGACAAGACCGCTCAGATGTGATATTCTTTCTTGTCAACCCAGGCATTTGTCCAGTCGCCTATCGGAGGACGAGGATGGTTCAGCCCAACTTGGTGTTGATCGTGACCGACACGCAAGCCACCAACGTGATCGGTGCCTATCGCGATCCCTCGCTGCACACCCCCAACATCGATCGATTGGCCCAAACCGGCATCAAGTTTGAACGCGCGTACACCACCTGCCCATTGTGCACGCCTGCGCGCGCCGGGCTGTTCACCGGCATCTATCCGCACACCGCCGGCGCGTGGACCAACAATCTGCCCCTCGGCGACAACGTCAAGACGATGGGCCAGCGCTTGAGCGACAGTGGTTACCGCGCCGCCTACATCGGCAAGTGGCATCTGGACGGGCACGATTATTTTGGCACCGGCCTCTGTCCCGACGGCTGGGAGGCCGACTATTGGTACGATGGGGCCAATTACCTGTCCGAATTGAGCGCGGACGAGATCGCCCTCTGGCGGCGAGGGCTGAACTCAGTCGATGACCTGCGCCGCCACCGCATTCGCCCCGAGTTTACCTGGGCGCATCGCATTTCCGATCGGGCGCTGCGCTTTTTGAACGAACCACAGAGCGCCCCGTTCCTGCTCGTCGTCTCGTATGACGAGCCGCACCATCCCTTCACCTGCCCGCCCGAATACGCCGAGCGGTTCCTCGACTATGATTATGCCGTCGGGCCCGGCGCGTTTGACGACCTGAGCGCCAAACCGGCTCACCAGCGCGAGTGGGCGGCCTCCGGCGGGCCGAACGAGATTCGCGGCACCGGCTTTGCCCGGCATCCGCTCTATTTTGGCTGCAACAGCTTTGTCGATGCCGAGATCGGGCGCGTGATCGATGCCGTGCATCAGGTCTGCCCCGAAAACACGTGGCTCATTTTTACTTCCGACCACGGCGATATGCTCGGCGCACACCAGTTGGGCGGCAAAGGCCCGGTGATGTACGAGGAAATTACCCACATCCCGTTGATCGTCGAGCCGCCGGGTGGGCTTGAGCGGGGTCGCTCGTGCAACTCGCTGGTCAGCCACATCGACCTGCCGCCGACGTTGCTCGAACTCGCCAGCCTTGACGTGCCGCCGATCCTGGAGGGCGAAAGCATCATCCCGCTATTGAACGGCCAGGAAGCGCCCGACCGCGCGGCCGTGATCGAGTTTTTGCGCTACGAGATCGAGCACGACTCGTGGGGCGGGTTCCAGCCCGTGCGCAGCATCGTCGCCGGCGACTATAAACTGGCAATCAACCTGCACTATACGGACGAGCTATACAACCTGGCCCGGGACCCCGCCGAATGTGAAAACCTGATCGACCACCCTGATCATGTCGGAATCCGCAATGCCCTGCACGATCGGCTGCTTGATTGGATGTACGACAAACGCGATCCCTTCCGTGGGCCGTGCTGGGAGCGGCGTCCCTGGTGCAACACGCGCCGTCTGAGCTGGCGCGGTGGGTTCCGTCCCCGCCCCGCAGATGGCTATGCGCCCGTCGTGCGTGACTATGACACCGGAATGCCCGCGCAGGGAGTCAAAGCGCGGCCGGGGTAGAATGCAATACTTGACGAGCGATTATGGTTCGCTTATAATAAATCTCAAGTCGTGTCAGGTCAGCAATCACACGGCTTGTTGCTGCGACGAACAACCAGACGCAGACGGAAAATCTGTTTCGCCGAGCCGGGAGGACACGACATGCTTATCTGGATAGCATTACTCATATCGGTGCTTTGCGATGTTTTATTTGGTGTTTTGACCAAATATAGCACGGATAATGCCTCTGCTCACGTGTTGGCATGGTGGGCCCGGTTGATCTGCGGGGTCATCGCTGGCGCGGTTGCCCTGCTCGCCGGCCTTATCGCCTGGATTTTCCCCGGTCTTCCGCTCGCCCCCCTGATGATCACTGTAGACAATCTGACCGATCGGAACATCTGGCTGCTTGGGGCGATCTCGTCCTTCTTTTTGCTGCTTGGTGAGTATTTCCGCTGGCGTTCGCTGCAAAAAGAGAGCGATCCCGCCTGCACGCTTGCCGTCGTCGAATTGTACCCGGTACTCGCCGGTGTCCTGGTGCTTTTTCTCCCCGTCTTTGGCACAAATCCGACCTGGAAGGACACAACCGCGTTTGTGCTCGCATTGGCCGCCCTGCTCATCGCCAACTGGCCGCAGGGAGGCAAAGTGACCCAAGAAGTCTTTTTGGGGTTGCTGTTCATGACCATCGAGATTTGCTTCACCCTATACGGGCGTCTGGTGATGCATATCCCGACGATGGCTTTGCTTTTCGTGATCAGCGTGACCGGCACGCTGTGGTGGCTGCCGATGGCGCGCCGAATCAATCTCAAGGCGGCCAAGTGGGGCGCGATCACTGCCACGGTGAACATGTTTACTATTATCCCTTTCCTGTTGGTCATCGGAATGGCTCCACTGTCCAGCAAGCCGATTATGCTGGCGGTGACTTCGTTGAGCAGTACGCTGGGGGCTATCGTCGCCAATGTATGGTTCAAGAAGCGTTGGTCGACCAAAAAAGTCTTATTGATCGCATTTTTGGGCGCTGCGTCCGTGCTGACGATGTAAAAGCAGCGTTTCGCATCATTTGACCAAGTGCGATGAAATAAATCCGGCACGGCAGAGCAAGGAGATTTTCATGGATAATGTATCTGGCACCGCAAACGATCGTCTTCAACCTGAAGACATCGAAAAACTCGTTCAGGCTTATGGGGTCGATCTGCTGCGTGCTTTTATTCAGGTCGGCCCATATCTGAATCAACTGACCCGTGACGACGTACAGCTTTCCGTGTCCGACCGGAAAAAGGTGCTCTATCACGTGTCGGCATCCTCGGATGGTTCCCAACTTCCTTATGGCACTTTGCTCGCGCCCGACGGCGCGCAGTACAACGCGATGAAGGTGGGCCGCCGCTTCCAGGCCGCGATCTCGATTCAAGATACAGGCGTTCCGCTGTACTCAGTTGCGCTACCTATCTGTGGTCAGGACGGGCAGGTGGTCGGTTCGGTGATGCTCTCCACCGATGTCACCGAGGCGATGCGCCGCGAGCAGGAGCTGACCCATGCCTCACGCCGGCTGCAAGCACTGCACGCGGTTTCGACAGCAATCAGCCAATCGCTCGATCTGGATCAGGTGTTCCAGATCGCGCTCGATACCACCCTCAAAGTGATGGGCCTGGATATGGGCGTGGCCTTTTTGCTCGACGATACACGCAATGAACTGGTCTTCAAGTATCACCACAACATGGTGCCAGAATTGGTCGAGAGCTTTAAAAAGAAAAATCTTCCTCTCAATGAAGGTATTGCCGGACGGGTCGCCCAAACCGGCACGCCCGAGTTGATCGTCGATGTCAACGACGATCCCAACAACATTCAACGTACAGGCGTTCAACGACAGGGCAACCGATCCCTGGCCGTAATTCCTCTGAAGACCAAGGCCAGGGTCTGGGGCACGATGAGTGTCGGCAGCCGCGAGCAGCGCACTTTTAGCGAGGCCGAATTTGAACTGCTGACCGCCATTGGCGCACAGATCGGCATCGCCATCGAAAATGCCCATCTTTACCAGACAGTCAGGGCGCAACTCGAAGAGCTCAAGCGCACCCAGGCCCAATTGGTCCAGGCCGCCAAACTGTCGGCGGTGGGGCAACTGGTCGCCGGCTTGGCTCACGAGCTCAACAACCCGCTGACGGCCGTGATCGGCTATACCCAGCTTTTGCAGGAATCGGTCAGCGATCCCGAAATCCGCCAGGACCTGGATCGCATCCACGAAGACGCCCAGCGCAGCGCGCGCATCGTGCGCAACTTGCTCGTCTTTGCCCGCCAAAAAGAGTCCCGGCACCAATATGCCAGCCTCAACGAGGCGATCGAGCAAACGCTGACTCTGCGCGCCTTTCAGTTCCGCGAAGATCACATCGATGTGGAACTTGACTTTGCCAAGAATCTCCCCAACACCATGTTCGACGTGTCACAACTCCAGCAGGTGTTCCTCGCCGTCATGAACAACGCGCACGATTCCATGCTGCGCGCGCACGGACAAGGCAAGTTGATCATTCGCACCTCGGTGATCAAAGACGGGGATGTGCCCTATGTTCGCGTCGAATTCATCGACGACGGGCTGGGCCTGCCCCAAAGCGTGCTGGATCACCTTTTTGAGCCCTTTTTCACCACCAAAGACGTCGGCGAGGGGATGGGACTGGGGCTGTCCATCTCGTATGGGATCGTCCAGGAACACAACGGGCGAATTTCTGCCGAAAATCGGAAGGATGGACAAAAAGGCGCTTGCTTTAGCATCGACATTCCCGTCTCTGTGAGCGGGCCAGAGCAGCCGCTCTTGCGCCCTGTCGAAGTCGAATCTCGTCGCAAGAACCGCGTACTCATCATCGATGACGAACAGGCCATTGTGTCGCTGGTCACACGACTTTTGAATCGCAAAGGGTTCGATGTCGACTCGGCGACCAGCGGCGAAGTGGCCTTGCGCAGGCTCCAGGAGCACAATTACGATCTGATCATCTCGGATATCAAAATGCCGGGGATGGGCGGCCGGACATTCTACGAGCGCGTCGCCGAAAAAGACCCCGCACTGGCCCGGCGAATTGTCTTTAGCACCGGTGACATTGGCAACCCCGAAACCCGCGCCTTTTTGGCCGAGACACACAACTATTCGATCAACAAGCCCTTCAATCTGCGCCAGGTCGAAGAGGTGGTCGAAAAAGCCCTGCAAGACCTGGTTTGACTGCACTGCGAACCCAAGTTATGAAAGAGACGCCCGTCGAGGCGTCTTTTTTGTCGCAGCATACCACAAAATATCGTTAAAACTTGCACCCGGCGGTGGATATGCTATAATCGCAACCAGTTTTTTCGCACGAGGTGGCGTATGGCCTTTGAATATTTTTCCAACCCCCAAGAGCGCGAGCCGGTCAAAGCGATTTTGCTGGCCGCCGGCCCGGCGACTCTGCCCGGCGACGATGTGCCGTTGATCCTCAAGCCGTTGAGCGGCAAGGCGATTGTCGATTACGTGGTCGAAAATATGCTGCAATTTGCGGCCTGCGAGGACATTTATGTCGTCGTCGGTTACGAGGCCGATCAGGTGCGGCGGCATCTGGATCAGGTCTTTGGCTTGGGGCTGAATTACGTCCATCAGCAGGAGTCCAGGGGCACGGCCCACGCCGTGCTGCAAACCAAACCGCAGTTGGGCAGCTTTGAGGGCGACATTCTGATCCTCTATGCCGACACGCCGCTTTTTCGCGCCTCGTCGATCCGTGGGCTGCTCAACCGCCACCGGCTCACCAACGCCGCCGTGACCTTGCTCAC
>JAFGEY010000300.1 GCA_016931365.1 Anaerolineae bacterium | reverse complement strand
GCGCTTGCTTGTCTGGGGTCATCTTGTTCTCCTTTGAAAGTTTATGCGGCCATTTTACTGGCTTTGCCCCAAACTACAAACGCTCCCCCCAGTTTGGTCAAACTATAGCCCAGTTTGGTCAAACGCAACGCGCCTTTGACAGAAACATCGATTGCAGGTATAAAGGATGTCAAACAGCCCCAAGCAGGAGCAGGCTATGCCCATCCACATCCTTCCGCCCGACATCCGGCAGCGCATCGCCGCCGGTGAAGTGATCGACCGGCCGGCATCGGCGGTTAAAGAACTGCTCGAAAACGCCATCGACGCTGGCGCGCGCGCCATCTCAGTCGAGGTGCGTGACGGCGGCCTGGAAATGATCCGCGTGTCCGACGACGGCTGCGGGATGCCGCACGCCGACGCGGCGCTGGCACTGGAGCGTTTTTCGACCAGCAAAATCGGGACACTGGCCGACCTGGAAGGCATTTCCTCACTCGGGTTTCGCGGCGAAGCGCTGAGCAGCATCACTGCCGTCGCTGAGGTGGACATCCTCACCCGCGCCGATGGCGAGCTGGAGGGGACGCGGGTGCGCGCGCAGGCAGGCGCGGTCACAGTCGAGCCGGCTGCCAGCCCGGTCGGCGCCAGCGTGAGCGTCATCGGCCTCTTTCGGCACATCCCCGCCCGGCGTCGATTTCTCAAGTCGCGCGCGGGCGAAAGCGAACGGATCAGTCAGACGGTCGTCCGCTATGCACTTGCCTACCCCCGGATCGCCTTTCGCCTGCTCGTCGACGGACGTACCAAATTGGCCCTGCCGCCGGGAACGGCGTTGGCCCGCCTGGGCGCGGCGTTGGGCCGCGAGGTCGCCGACGAAATGATCGCCGTCGAGTGGCAGGCGCTCGATCTGCGCGTGCAGGGATTCATCAGCCGGCCGGCGATTGGGCGCAGCCGGCGCAGCGACCAATTCTTTTGGATCAACGGCCGCCCGGTGCGCGCCGGCCTGCTGGCGGTCATGCTGGAACACCCCTACGCCGGCCTGCTGCCGCCGGGGCGCTACCCGCTGTGCGCGCTCCACATCGCAGCCGATCCACGCTACGTCGATGTGAACGTCCACCCGCAAAAAGCCGAGGTCCGTTTCAGCCAGGAGCGAGCCGTCTACAACGCCGTGTCGAGCGCGGTGCGCGAAGCCTTGAGCGGCTTTCCGCGTCAGAACTGGGACGGCCAAACGGAACTGGCCTGGCCGTTCGCCGGCAGTGCCGCCCCGGACGCGGTCGGTGAAGCGCCTGTGCCCTACGCAGCCAGCCAGGCCCGCGCGTTGGCCCAACTGCATCGCCTGTACATCCTCGCCCAAACCGGCGATGGGCTGCTCATCGCCGACCAGCACGCCGCGCACGAGCAGGTGCTTTTCGAACAGCTCGCGCGGCCCGGCGAGCCGGTCGCGCTATCCCCCGCACCGCGCATCGGCTTGACCCCACGCGAGATCGAGACGCTGGAACGGATCATCCCCACACTGCTCGAACTGGGCATCGCCGTCGAGCCTTTCGGCGGGCAGACTTTTTTGATTCGCACATTGCCCTTTTCGTTATACGAAACCCATGCTGCCGAACTGCTCACCGCATTGATCCAGGAGGCGGCGCAGCACCCGGACGATCCGGCCTTGCGCGACCGGCTGGCGGCTCAGGCGGCCTGCCTGGGCGCGATCAAGGCGGACGACGCGTTGACCGTCGAGCAGATGCAACAGTTGCTTGATGAGTTGGCTGAGGTTTGGTCGCCCACCGTTTGCCCACACGGCCGGCCGGCCGTGGTGCAGATTTCAATCGACGAGTTGCACCGTCGCTTTGGACGAAGCTGACTCGGCTTACAAAAAAATCTGGTGGTTTGCAAAAAGCAGCAATCCGGCTATAATGGGCCAGTCTGCCCGGACAGTTCGCTTGGCGGGCGAAAATCCAGTTGAAAGACCCTGTCAATGGAATATGTTCATTGTAATCTCTGCGGCGCCGACGATGCCGTCGTCCGCTTTCCAAGCACAATGCCCCAGGTCAACGGACGTCCCGCCAATCCCGAGCACTTTTATTGCACCACCCTCAGCTACGGCCAACACTACCAGATCGTCCAATGTCGACAGTGCGGCCTGGTCTATACCAACCCCCGCCGCCGCCCTGTGGATATGCTCCATGATTATAAAGTCGTCGTCGATACGCGCTATATCCAGGAACGCGAAGGCCGGCTGCTGACTTTTGAACGCCGTATCAAGCCGCTGGAGGCCATGATCCCCGAACGCAATGGACACCGCTTGCTCGATGTGGGTGCGCACGTGGGGGTTTTTGTCGAGGTGGCACAAGAGCGAGGCTGGGAAGCGTTTGGGCTGGAACCGTCGAAATGGGCCGTCGACATAGGGCGTGCTAAAGGGCTAAATATGATTCAGGGCACGCTGCACGAAGCCGAACTCGACGCCAACTCGTTCGATCTGGTCACCATGTGGGATGTCGCCGAACACCTGTACGATCCGCTGAATGACCTGAGCGAGGTGACACGCATTCTCAAGCCGGGCGGCCTGCTTTGCATGCATACGATGAACATCGACAGCCCCTTTGCCCGCTTGATGGGCAAACGCTGGCCCTGGCTGGTGGAAATGCACCTGTATTTTTTCACGCCCCAGACGCTGGGCGCGATGACGGAAAAAGCGGGGTTGAAAATTGAAGAATGGCAGACACAGGGCCGCTACCTGCATCTGGGCTATCTGCTGTCCAGGCTGTCGGGCTGGGTGCCCTGGCTGGGTCGCTTTGCCGAACGACTGACCCAGATTTTGCACATCGACAAATGGGTGGTGCCGGTCAACCTGGGCGACCTGTTCACCCTCTATGCGCGCAAGCCAGAAGCATAAAACTTTATCGCGCTGCCTCATCGACCATGGCCAGATAATTTTCCACCGGCACATAGCTAGGCACCGAGTTTCCCGATCCGACCGCATATCGCCCTCGTGCGCCGCACGTCTCGATCAGAAAACGCGTCTTGTATCGTACCTCGTCGGGCGTGCAGCCACTCAAAATGTTGATGTCCAGCCCTCCCAAGACAGCCAGGCGATCTCCATACTGCGCCTGAAAATCCTGCACCGGGATGATCGCATCCTCAAATGAATGCTTGCCATCGATGCTCACCTCGTCGAGCAGATCGGGCATCAAGGCCAGCACGTTGCCGCAAGAATGCAAAAAGTAAGGCATCTGGCGAGCATGTGCCATCTTGGCAAAGCGCTTGTGCCAGGGCAGCACATAGCGGCGCAATGCGTTCGGCGAGATCAGTGTGCTGGTACGAAAGCCCATGTCGTCGCCCTGAAAGAGCGCAATCACCCGATCCAGGTCGCACAGGTGGCGATAATACGCCGCCAGCAGTTCTCCCACCCGATCCGACACAGCTTGCACCAGGTCGGGCACGTCGTACAAAGCCAGTCCCAGCCCTTCGAGCGACATAATGTGCGACAGATGCTCAAATGGCCCTCCGCCGTGACAGGTCATCAGCCCCATGCCATCCGGCAAGTGATCGTTGAGATATTCGAGAACAAAGAAATCGACATCCTCGATCTGGGGCCAGGGATAGCGCTCGAAATCAGCCCAACTTGAGATCGTGCCATGCCGGTGATCGACCCAGCCACGCTGCCTGGTCGATCCCGGCGCGGGATCAGGCGCAAAGAGCTGGTTTTCGGAAAAATTCAGCCCTTGCTCAAAGCGCACGAAATCATAGCCCATGCGATACCAAAAGGCGATGAAATTGTCGAGGTGCGCCTTGAGCGCATCCCGATCCGTGCTCCAGCCAACCCACTCGTGGCCCAACAGATCGACGACGATCGGTTTCATCACTACCTCATCGACGATGTATTCGACCAACGGCGGCTTGCCTTGTGTGCGCCCCATCAGGATGTCGATAAAGCGCCGGGCATCCGGCTGCGGATTTTTTAGCGGCACACAGCACAACTCAATCATTATTTTGCTCCAGTTTAGCGCCCAAGCGGTGATTGGTCTCGATCTCGACAAAACCGTACTGCTTGAGCAGCGCCATCAAATCCGTATCCGATGTGCGTACCTGGGCCAACACATTTTGTTTGGCGTAACCGTCCAATGTCGACAACAACAACGTTAACAGCGGTTCTGCCAGTGCCGCACGATGGGCCGGATCGAACACAAGATCGATCTCGTGCGTCGTGTTTGGCGTTAGCCGGGCCAGCAAACGCGCCGTCGCCACAAACACGGCGTCGCGTTCAACCACCCACCGACACGCATGCAGGCGCTGCAAACGCACCAACAATGGCATCGCCAGCGACATCAGCCCTGGCACCCGGTATTCGGCCTCATTGATCGGCATAAAAGCCTGCACATCCGGCGGCGTGGCACGCAAGGCCAGATCGTAGCGCCCTCGCCACTCATCGAGCCGCATTTCACGCAGCGTATAACCTTCTACCGGCATTGGCTTGACTGATGGCCATGTTTCAAGTTTGAGTTCAGTCGTGCTGTCATAGTGGGTGAATCCCAAACCGCGATAAAGGTTGTAGGCAGGCGCATTTTCGGCGCGCACGTCAAGTACACACGTCCGTGCGCCGCATGACCTGGCATGTTCGATTGCCTGCATCGTCAGTTTGCGCGCCAGACCCTGCCGGCGATATTTGGGGTGCGTGGCGACGGTACCGATCAGCCAGCGCGTCGGATCGTTTCCCATTTTCTGCACCACCACAGAAGCGACGATCCGACCCTCATCTTCCCACACAAAACCGTCCAGTATGTGCTGAAACGAGTTCGAAAACCTGCCCAACAACCTGATTAGCGGCACCATTCGCCGCGCGGAATCAAGTTCGGCGCTGAAATCGCCGCCACGCCGCGACAACTCGTCCGCAAACGAGACCTCGATCAACTCGCTCAACGCCGGCAAATCCCGCCGGATGTCAATAGGCCGCATTTGTCCGCTAACCGCCATATTCACTCTCTCCATCTCTGCAAACAAGAACAGGATCGGGCAAGACACGCCCGATCTCGTTCACTCGATAGCCGAAACCGGTGCCGCGAAGGGTAGAAAAGCTCACCTGCCCGTCGTGCCGTCGATACAAGCCGGGATGAACCCCGGCCTCTGCCGCCGATGCTCCGGGATAAAACTGCATCGCATTGGTTTCGACGCCCATAATCGTGCCCGCGTGCGCCGCCAACAGGACATGCGGAATTTGCGCCAGCATGGGATTGGTCAAATCCTGCACCATCAGGGTCATCCCGTGCGCCCTGGCCCAGCACAAGCTGAGCAGCGCGCCGGTTTGCGTCTTGCACGTCTTGAGTGCCACCCCGCTCCAACCCAGCTCGCGTCCCAATTTGACCAACTCCCAATCGTGCGCGCTCTCGTCCATAAACAGCGGCTTGCGTGCCGACACGCTGTGCACATCAATGCGATGCCGCTCCAGGTCATAGGGAAAGGGCTGCTCGACGTACAGAATCATCCCATAGATGCGCGGGTGCTCGATCAGCAGCCGATCCAAAATATCGTTGACATACGCCGGGTCGGTGACAGTGCAGTTGAAATCGGCGCTCAGCCAGTCGATGCCGCCGGCGACAGCGATCTCGCCCACCCGCGCCAGCCGGCGATAGTCCCATTCGGCGTCATTGCCGCGCAATTTGACCTTGAGGCATTTCAAACCGTCGCGCGCAATCCAGCCAACCAAAGTCACCGGATAGCCGTCTTCAGGTTCGTTGCCGGTCAAGTCGGAGGCATCCAGCAGATCCAGCCCGCCGATCAAGTGCCAAGCCATCAAGCGATCCGGTCGGGGCAAGACGAGGAAATCGGCCGGGTATCGCCCGGCAAAGGACACATCGGCCCGCTCCGCCGGAGCGAGGAAATGGGACAAATCGGCGTTCATCCATTCAGCGTTGTAGGTCCGGTAGATCGGCGCGCCATGCAGGTTGCCATATGCGTCGTGCAGGGCAATGTCAAACGCCGAGCAGCAGACCAGCGCGGCCAGCCAAGGCATTGACTCGCCCCGGCCAGGCGGTGTCCGGACGGCATTGAACCGTGCCAACAAATCGGGCAAAACCTCTTTTTGAAAGGCGTGCCCCGCCTCGACCGGATGTCCCAGCACGTCGAACTCGGTCCAAGCCTCGGCCAGCACGCGACAAAATTGCTTGAGCGCCTCGTGCCGCTCCGCATAGCTCAGCGCGCCCGGCCACACCCACTGCGCGCTGAGCGGTGTCTCACCCCAGCCCTCTGCCGTTCGCCCTCGTCGATCCTGCACGCGCATTCTGACCCGCGCGCACGTCACTGAGGTCAGCGTTTCCGGCCCAAACTTGAGCGGCACGCGGGTCTGGACAGGGAGGAAATACAATGCGGTCGAAACGGGGCGCACATCGGTCGATTTGGACATAAAATATGCTCCATTAATAAATTACTGCGTATTCCGTCCTGTAGCCAATATTCGACGGTTGACGCCTGACGGTTCACCTAGTACGCAATAGACTCAGAACCGCTTGCGCCGCGCCGGATACGGTTGGAACGGCGTGCGCGGCTCTGCGCCGACCCAATCTCCCTCGACCTGAAGCCGAAGCAGCGAGCGCACAATATCGAATGTCACCCACCGCGACGCCTGCGGCGCGGACGCGTAATCCCACAGGCCGTACTCGCCGCGCAAGCCGATCACAAACTCGACCAGATCGACCACGCGCGCGTCCTCGGCCGTCGCCCCGATGCGCCAGCACAGATCGAGCAACAGAGCCAGGTCAAAGCGGGCGAAAAAGGTGAAAAAGCCGCGCACCGGCTGAGCGCCGACCAGCCGGGCGACCTCCAGGCCCACGTTCTGCGCCTCACGCGTCTCGCGTCCCAACAGCAAATCGAGCGCGCGGCGGGCCTCAGCGCTGCGCCGCCGCTCAGAGTGATGGGTCAGACAGAGCAAGCTGCCGGTGGTGTTGGAACGACAGCCCCAGCGCGAATGGGCCAGCCGGCGATACCCGGCGACATAGCCGTACACGCCATCCGCTTCCATTCCACCGGCAATGCCCGTCGGCCATGCGCCGTCATCCAGCCGTCTGGAGAGCAGCCACTCGTAGGCGCGCTCGGCGCGGGGATCGGTGCCATAGCCGCACATCGCCAGCGCGCGCAGCGGCAGCGCGGTCTGCAAGGGTACCATCGAATATCCTTCGTGCTCGCCGCCCTCGACGCCGCCGCGCGGGATGGGCCAGCCGCCGTCCTCCTGCTGCAACCCAAACAAGTATTCTGCACCGTTCCGCACTGCCGGGCATGACCGACCGAAACCCAAATAGCCCAGCCGCATCAGCGTCAGACAAGTCGCCCGCGCCCGGCCACCCTGCCAGAGCCGGCCGTCAGCCTCCCACGAGCCGTCGTCATGCTGATGGTTGAGCAAATCGGCCACCAACGCGTCCTGCTCACGCAAGGCGATCAATTCCTGTACCTCCGGATCGTCGTC
>JAFGEY010000299.1 GCA_016931365.1 Anaerolineae bacterium | reverse complement strand
TTCACCTACACCGTCTCGCACGATCTGAAAAGCCCGCTGATCACGATTGCCGGCTTTGTTGGCTTTTTAGAGCAGGATGCCCTGGCCGGGAATCTGAAACGGGTCAAGGAGGATGTGGCCTTTATCAACGACGCCGTCGCCAAGATGCAGCGGCTGCTGACTGAGCTGTTGGAACTGTCGCGCATTGGACGTCTGATGAACCCGCCGGAGGAGGCATCCTTTGAGGGTATTGTTCGGGAAGTGGTTGAATTAGTGCGTGGGCAAATTGCGTCGCGCGGTGCGGAGGTCATAATCGCGCCCGACCTCCCCACCGTCTACGGTGACCGGGCGCGGCTGGTGGAGGTGGTGCAGAACCTGGTGGACAACGCCTGCAAGTTCATGGGCGCCCAACCCCACCCACGGATTGAAATTGGCACACGCCAAAGTGAAGCGGGATTGGTGTTCTACGTGCGCGATAACGGCATTGGCATCGCAGCGCAATATCAGGACCAGGTCTTTGAGTTATTCAACAAGCTTGACTCTACCAGTGACGGCACCGGCATTGGCCTGACCCTGGTCAAGCGCATTATTGAGACGCACGGCGGCAAAATCTGGATCGAATCAGAGGTGGGGGCCGGATCGACGTTTTGCTTCACCCTGGCACAGATATAGAAAGGAAGGCGATATGAACGCGCAATCCATACCGGCAATTGCCATCGCCAGCATTACCTTTTACGTTGGCCTGTATCACCTCCTGATCTATTTCCGGCGGAAACAGCACCGCGAAGACTTGACCTTTGCGCTGCTGTGTCTGGCGACAGGGTTCTATGCCGTGTTCTGCAGCGGATTATACAACGCCGTCTCGGTTGCCGAGGGCGCACAGTGGCAAAGGGTGCAGTTCATCGCACTGGCGTTCTTGACCACGGCGTTTTTGTGGTTTGTGTCTGATTATACAGGGGAAAAGCCCGGAATCGTCACGTATGCTTTTTCGGCATACTACCTGCTCGTCGTCATCGTCCAGAGCGTGGATCGCAGCGCGCTGACCTGGCTGGTCGATCAGCCCGCCATCAAAGCCATTACACTGCCCCTCCTTGGCTACCAGATCGTCTACTATGAAGCGACCCTGGGGCCGTTTACGGCAGTCCAGGGGCTGGTGGGGCTGGCAGCTTCTACGTATATCCTCTGGATCAGCGTGCGTTTTTACCGGCGGGGATACCAACGTGAAACCGTGCCTTTGCTCCTGGCGCTAGGATGTATGTACGCGGCGGCGCTCAATGATACGCTGGTGAGTCAGGGCGCGTATCAATTTATCTATGCCATCGAGTATGGCTATCTGGCGATGATTCTCCTGATGGCCTATTCGCTGTCCAGCACCGTCGTCGAAGCGGCGATGGCAAAAGAGGCGCTGCGACAGAGTGAAGCGCGCTGGCAGTTCGCGTTGGAAGGTTCAGGTGACGGGGTATGGGACTGGAATGCCCAGACGAACCAGGTCTATTTTTCTCGACAATGGAAAGCCATGCTCGGTTTTGCAGAGCACGAGATCGGAGACACGCTGGCTGAATGGGATACGCGTATTTATCCTGATGATCGAGATTACGTTTACGAGGAAATCCGCAAGCACCTGGAAGGCGAGGCCCCACTCTATATCAGCGAGCACCGTTTGCAATGCAAGGACGGCACGTACAAATGGATTCTGGATCGCGGCCAGGTGATCGAGCGGACAAAAGACGGCAAACCACTCCGGGTGATTGGGACACACAGCGACATCACCGGACGCAGACAGACGGAGGCAGCGCTGCGAGAAAGTGAGGAAAAATACCGTTCTATCGTTGAGAATGCCCTGGTAGGTATTTTTATGGTTGACGATGCCTATCACTTTACTTACGTCAACGATGAACTAGGGCGCATATTGCACTATTCAAGTGAAGAACTCGCCGGGATGGATTTTCGCCATGTTCTCTCTGATGAGAGCCGCGCCTTCGTCGCTGACTACTATATCCGCCGGCGACGTGGAGAGCAGCTTCCTTCCCGCTACGAACTGAGTGTATTGCGGCAGGATGGTCAGGTGCGCCAAGCTGAAATGAGCGTGACCGTCGTCAGAGATGCTGCCGGGCAACTGCGTACGATGGGGCAGTTGGTTGACATCACCGAGCGCAAGCAGGCCGAGGCGTCGTTAGCGCGACGCGCGACGGAGCTGCGCAAGCTGTATGAAGCCTCATTGGATATCAACGCGCAACTTGATATGACGACATTGCTGCATAGAGTTGTCGAGCACGGGGCTGCGCTCATCGGCGCCCTGCAAGGGAGTCTGTACTTGCTGCGACCAGACCAGACGCTCGAACTTGTTGTCTTGCACAACCTGCCGGTCGACTATCTGGGTGCGCGACTGAAGCTAGGCGAAGGGATAGCCGGTCGCGCCGTGCAAGAAGGCAAGCCGATGATGGTCGAGGATTATCAATCGTGGGAGGGACGGTCGCCGGTCTTCGACAAGTTGGGCGCCCGCCGCGTTTTGAGTGTGCCGCTCAAGGCCAGAAATTATGTCATCGGCACGTTGAACGTCACCGACACCGAACAGCCGGGGATTTTCAGCGAAGACGAAATACGCCTGCTCAGCCTGTTCGCCGATCAAGCCACGGTCACAATCGAAAACACGCGGTTGTACGAAGAAGCGCAACACCGGGCCGAATATCTGGCGACGACGAACGAGATCAGCCGCGCCATTTCGACTTTACAAAACCTGGACAGCGTGCTTGAGGTCATCTATCACCAGGTCCAGCGCACTGTGCCGGCGGACGCATTCTATATCGGCCTCTACGACGCCGAACGCAATCAGGTATCCTTCCCCATCGTGTATGATTTGGGCGTCCGTTATCACGAACCCGACGTGACTTTGGGTCCCGACACGTGGCTCGCTTATGTGCTGCGTACCGGGCAGCCCTTCACCCTACACCGCAGCGCGGAAGAATTGCAGTCCCCCATGCAAGCCAGCCTAGGCGACAAGAGCCGCAAATCGGCCTCCATCCTCATCGTGCCGCTGTGGCAAAAAGAGCGTGTCGCGGGTGTGCTTTCGGTCCAAAGCTACACGATGAACGCCTATAACAATCGCCACGCCGAGATTCTTACCGGCGTTGGCGTTCAGGCCATAATCGCTATCGAAAACGCCAGGCTGTTCACAGCCGCCCAGCAGGAACTGGAGGAACGCAAACGCATCCAGGCTGAGCTGGAAACCAAGAACGCCGAGTTGGAACGATTCGCTTACACCGTCTCGCACGACCTGAAAAGCCCACTGATCACCATCGGTGGCTTTGTCGGCTTTCTGGAAAGGGACGCCTTGTTGGGCGATATAGCGCGGGTCAAGGCCGACGTCGCCCACATCAACGATGCTCTGGCCAAAATGCAGGAGCTGCTTGATGAGTTGCTGGAGCTCTCGCGCATCGGTCGGATCATAAATCCACCGGAAGTGGTGTCGTTCGAAGCCATCGCCTGTGAGGCCGTCGAGGCGGTGCGCGGGCGCATCGAGGCGCGCGACGTGATGGTAGAGATTACGCCCGACCTGCCCATCATCTATGGCGACCGGGCGCGGCTGGTCGAAGTCGTGCAAAACCTGCTGGATAACGCCTGCAAATTTATGGGCGACCAGCCACAGCCACGCGTCGAGATCGGCGCAAGGCAGGATCAGGGCCAAATGATCTTGTACGTGCGCGACAACGGCATGGGCATCGAACCGCAGTATCACGACCAGATTTTTGGCCTGTTCGACAAGCTCGACCCACAGAGCGAAGGCACCGGCGTCGGGCTGGCCCTGGCCAAGCGCATCGTCGAGACGCACGGCGGCAAAATCTGGGTCGAGAGCCAGCCAGGACAGGGGGCAACGTTTTGTCTGACGTTGCCCTCCAGTTCTACTCGGCAAGACAACATACAGTGATACATTAGCGCAAAGACATGGGCGCATGAGCGCGCAAGGAGATGACAGGATGAACGAAAGGCCAATGGATTGGACAATCTGGCTGCGCCAACAGCGACATCGTGCAGTCAGGATTCAGTTGGGCACGATTTTGGTGTTGGGTTTCCTGGGCGTTGCCGCCAGCCTGTGGCGGTGGACGGCATCAGGATTCGATCGTGTCTATAACTTGCCTGTGTATGTCGTTGCGTATGTCGTTGTTGTGCTCCTGACCATTCTCCCTTTGGTTCAAGATGAATGGCGTGCGCGTGGATTTCTCGTCATCTTGTATGGATTTGGCGCTTTTGCGCTTTACTCGGGCTGGTTGGTCAGCGGTGGACGCCAGTTTCTCCTGGCCTTGACGGTGGTAGCTGCTGTTTTGGCAACGCCTCGTGTTGGTGTGGTTGCAGCTATCGTCAGTCTGGTGACATACGTTGTTTTTGCTCTTGCTTTCAACCAGAAATGGCTTGTCCTGGGCGAATTGCCCGATCCGGTCGGCCTCTCGCCCATCATCGTTGAAGGCATCGGCTTTGCCATGACGCTTGTCATGGCGGTGACGAGCCAGTGGCTTTTTGGTAAAGCGCTCCAGGCGGCTAATGAAGCCAATCGGGAAGCGTTACAGGCACGCACCTTGCTCGTTGAGCGCGCGCAAGATCTGGAAACGGCCAATCGCCTCTTGTCAACGAGCATTGCCAGTTTTCACAATATTGTCGAGCGAGGCATCGATGGAATCCTGATCATAGACCGACAAGAAGTTGTGCGCTTTGCTAACCGGGCCGCCGGATCATTTTTCGGCCGGCCGCCCGATCAGTTAGCTGGCTCGCCTTCGCCTTTTTCGGTGGCCGCCGCCCAGAGCACGGCGCTTGAAATTCCAGGGACGGGCACACCCCAGGAAATGACCGAAGTGCGCATCGTCGAAACTGAGTGGGAAGGTCAGTCGGCCTATCTGGTTCTGCTACACGACATCACGGAGCGCAGGCAAGCTGAGGATGCACTACGTGCAAGCGAACAAAAATTCCGCAGCTTTATCGAGCAATCATCCGAAGGGTTCACCCTCGTTGACGAAAAGGGCAAAGTGGTTGAGTGGAATCAAGCGCAAGAACAGATTTCGGGCTTGAGCCACACACACGCGATTGGAATGGCGCTCTGGGACATTCAATCCGAAATGGTCGATCCAGAACGTCGCAAGCCTGGGAATAATGAACGCATCAAGGAAATCGTGCTCGACATTGTGGATTCAGGACAAATTCCGCACTATCTGATGACGACCGAAGCCGAAGTTTGCCAACCGAATGGACGACGCGTGTTTGTTCAACAGTCGGTGTTCCCCATTGCCGCACAGAAAGGATATTGCCTGGGATCGATCACCCGCGACATCACCGAACGCAAACGCTCTGAACAGGCCCTCCGCGCCAGCGAAGCCCGCTTTCGTGTCTTGACCGAAAACGCCTACGATATGATCTATATTCTCGACGCCGACGCGACCATCCGCTACGCCAGCCCATCGGTCAGCCGTGTGATGGGCTATGCGCCAGAAATGCTGATCGATCAGACCATCTTTACGCTGCTTCACCCCCAAACTGCCGAGCGGCTCAAGGCCCAGTGGCCGCAAATCCTTTCCAATTCGACCGATCAAGCCGAAACAGTTCTGGCGCGCGTCATTCACGCCGATGGCACACTGCACATTCACGAAGGCATTGGGCGTAACTTGCTACACGAACCGGCTATTTCCGGCTTTGTGCTCAACACCCGCGATGTAACTGAGCGCATCCAATATGACAATGAGCGAGAAAAGCTGATCGCTGAACTGGAAGCCAAGAACACCGAACTGGAACGCTTCACCTACACCGTCTCGCACGACCTGAAAAGCCCACTGATCACCATCGGCGGCTTTGTCGGCTTTCTGGAAAGAGACGCCTTGTTGGGCGATATAGCGCGGGTCAAGGCCGACGTCGCCCACATCAACGATGCTCTCATCCGAATGCAACTGCTGCTTGATGAGTTGCTGAAGCTCTCGCGCATCGGCCGCGTGATGAACCCCTCAATGACCATACCGTTTGCCGCTCTGGCCCGCGATGCGTTGGAACTCGTCCATGGCCGGCTCGAAACAGGCGGCATTACGGTCGAATTGGATCCAGACCTGCCTGCCGTTTACGGAGATCGCCAACGCCTGACAGAAGTTTTGCAAAACCTGATTGACAACGCGGCGAAATTTATGGGAGACCAGCCCGAGCCGCGCATCCAAATCGGCCAACGCGGCGAGGATGACAGCAAGCCGGTTTTCTTTGTCAAGGATAACGGCATCGGCATCGCCCCTGAATACCATGAAGAGATATTTGGTCTTTTCAATAAATTGGATCCACAGGTTGAAGGCACAGGCATCGGCCTTACGCTTGTGAAAAGAATTGTCGAATTCCACGGCGGCCGGATCTGGGTCGAGTCGGAGGGCGCAGCCAGCGGGGCCACATTTTACTTTACCCTGCCCGTCCAGGATGGGCAGTCAGCCGATCAAGGCAGGAGATAAGTTATGCTTAGCCGCTTTTACCAAACCATCAAGAATGTGAATTCCTGGCTCTTTGTCGGCACGGCCATAGCCTTGTCGGTTATCTTGACCAG
>JAFGEY010000298.1 GCA_016931365.1 Anaerolineae bacterium | reverse complement strand
TTTGGCGTGCTGGTGCCGCCCTGGTGGAACAAGCCCGGCGCGCGGCTGAGCGTGCGCGCCAAGCTCAAGGCCGACGCCAACATCATCGGCCAGGGCATTCTCAACATGGACGCGTTGGTGCAGTTTGAGTGGCAGGTCGCGTTGGGCGACGAGACCTTGACCCGCGAAGAACTGGATCGACTGGCCGCGCTCAAGATGCCGCTGGTGCGCGTGCGCGGCCAATGGGTGATGCTGCAAACCGACGAGATCGACGCGGCGATTGACTTTTGGGAAAAAAAGCGCCGCCAGGACGAGATGCGCCTGCGCGACGCGCTGGGCATTGCCCTGGGCGCAGCGACCGAGGTCAACGGACTGCCCCTGCACGGGGTCGAGATCGAAGGCTGGCTGAACGACCTGCTGGCCCAGTTGCAGGCCGGAGAAAAGCTGGAGCCGCTGCCTGTGCCGGACGGTTTTGTCGGGCAATTGCGCCCCTACCAGGAACGCGGCTATGCCTGGCTGGCCTTCTTGCGCCGCTGGGGGCTGGGAGCCTGCCTGGCCGACGACATGGGGCTGGGCAAGACGATCCAGGCCATCGCGCTGCTGCTGCGCGAACGCGAAGCGGCAACCGAACCGCTGCCGCCGGCGCTGCTGATCTGCCCCACCTCGGTGGTGGGCAACTGGAAGCGCGAAATCCAGCGTTTTGCGCCCGGCCTGCGGGTGATGATCCATCACGGCAGCGATCGCGCGCAAGGTGAAGACCTGCACGCTGCCGCGCAGGACCATGACGTGGTGATCAGCACCTTTGGCTTGGCCCGCCGCGACGCGGCCGACCTGGCCCAGGTGCGCTGGAGCGATGTGATCCTCGACGAGGCGCAGAACATCAAGAACCCGCACGCCAAGCAGACCCAGGCCATCCGCAGCCTGCCGGCGGCCAATCGCATTGCTCTCACCGGCACGCCGGTGGAAAACCGGCTGTCCGAGTTGTGGTCGATCATGCAGTTCCTCAACCCCGGCCTGCTCGGCGCGCAGGCCGGCTTCCGGCGCGATTTTGCGCTGCCGATCGAGCGCTACCAGGATAAAGAGGCGACGGCGCGCCTGAAAAACATGGTCGGGCCGTTCATCTTGCGCCGCGTCAAGACCGATCCCACGATCATCCAGGATTTGCCGGACAAGCTGGAGATGAAGGTCTACTGCACGCTGACCCCGGAGCAAACCACGCTCTATGAGGCGGTGGTGCAGGAAGCGATGGAACGGCTGCAATCGGTCGAAGAGGGGATCGAGCGGCGTGGGATCGTGCTCGGCGTGTTGATGCGGCTCAAGCAGGTCTGCAATCACCCGGCCCAATTTCTCGGCGACGGCTCTGAGCTGGCAGGGCGCTCCGGCAAGCTGGAGCGGTTGAGCGAGATGCTGGAAGAAGCGCTCGACGTGGGCGACAAGGCGCTGATCTTTACCCAGTTTGCCGAGATGGGACATATGCTGCACGGCTACCTCGGCGCGCAATTTGGCCAGGAGGTGCTCTTTTTGCACGGCGGCACCCTCCCCAAGCAGCGCGACCGGATGGTGGCTCGTTTCCAGAGCAGCGCCAACGGCAGCGCGCCGCCAGCAGGCGGCGCGCCGCCTATTTTCATTCTCTCGCTCAAGGCCGGCGGCGTCGGCCTCAACCTGACCGCCGCCAACCACGTTTTTCACTTTGATCGCTGGTGGAATCCGGCGGTGGAAAACCAGGCTACCGACCGCGCCTTTCGCATCGGGCAGACGCGAGACGTGCAGGTACACAAATTCATCTGCGCGGGCACGCTCGAAGAACGGATCGACGAGTTGATCGAGAGCAAAAAGGCGCTGGCCGAAAGCGTGGTCGGCGCGGGCGAGGGCTGGCTGACCGAATTGAGCACCGACGAGCTGCGCGATCTGATGACGCTGCGCAGGGAATAGCCTATCCCGTGAAAAATCGGGCTTTTTGGGCAGCGATTTTCGGGGCGGCACATCTCTTCAGTTCCGATTGACTGAGGATAGGACGATGAGCAAAAAACGACGTTCGAGCTATTACGACAACTATTGGCCCAGCTATGAGCCGACCCGGCCGATCTCGGTCGAGGATGGGATCAAGGCGCAGAGCCAGCGCGGCGCGTTTGTCAAGACCTGGTGGGCCGACCGTTGGATCAAGGCCCTGACCCGGTTGATGGATTCGGCGCGTTTGGGCCGTGGACGCAGCTATGCCCGGCGCGGCCAGGTGCTTGAAATCAAAATCAAACCGGGGGCGGTCACGGCGCGGGTGCAAGGATCGCGGCGCACGCCGTACAAGGTGAGCATCGAATTGCAGCCGTTGGGACAAATCCAGTGGGCGCGGGTGTTCGACGCGCTGGCCGAACAGGCCCTTTTTGCCGCCCAACTGCTGAACGGGGAAATGCCGCCGGACATCGAGCGGGTGTTCGAAGCCGTGCACGTGCCACTGTTCCCCGCTTCCAAGGATGACCTGGTAACCGACTGCTCTTGCCCCGATTGGGCCAATCCCTGCAAGCACGTGGCGGCGGTCTATTATCTGCTGGGCGAGCAGTTTGACCAGGACCCGTTCTTGCTGTTTGCGCTGCGCGGCAAGATCAAAGAGGAATTCATCGACGAACTGCGCGCCCGGCGCGCCGGCGGCCTGGCGGTGGCCGAAGAAACTGCGCCCTATGTGCCCAACCGGGTCGAGGCGGTCGACGCGCCGCCGCTGGACGAAACCCTGGATCGCCATTGGAGTCTGGGGGCGCAGATCGACCGGATTGCGCTGCACATCGCCCCGCCAGCCGTCGAGATGCCGCTGCTCAAGCGGCTGGGCGCGCCCGATTTCATCGATGCGCGCATGGTGTGGGCGCAGATGGCGCGGGTGTACGAAGGCGTCGCGGCGCGGGCCATCGAGATGGCCTTTACCGAGGTCGAGCGGGAACCTGGCGCAGAGTGAACTCTTGTCTCTTGGCGCTTCGCTCGCGTACGAATGCACATCGCGCTGTGTGTTTGAGGACGCTGCAAGAAATGAGCCACTGTGATCGTTGTTAGTCAATGCGGATGGAATACATCCGATTTATTTCTAAATATAAGGAGATTGTTATGTTTCCCCCTATTGCGCCCATTACCGAGGAATTACAACCCGAATTTCACAACCCCGCATGGCTGGAAAAGGCCATCATCTATGAAATCTATCCCCAATCGTTCTACGACACGAATGGCGATGGGATTGGCGACCTGCCGGGCGTGATCGCCAAACTGGATTACATCCAGTCGCTGGGCGCCAATGTCATCTGGCTCAACTCATGCTTTGAATCGCCCTTTGGCGATGCCGGGTACGATGTGGCCGATTTCTACAAGGTTGCGCCGCGCTACGGCGCCAATGAAGACCTGCGCCGCTTGTTCGAGGAGGCTCAAAAGCGGGGCATCCGTGTGGTGCTTGATCTGGTGGCCGGACACACCTCGATAGAGTGTGAATGGTTCAAGCAGTCGGCCAGACACGAGCGCAACGAATACTCGGACTGGTACATCTGGAACACCAGCCTGTTCAATCGAGGCCCTTTTGCCTCGCGTCACCACTTTATCGCCGGCATGTCCGAGCGGATGGGCGGCTATCTGCCCAACTTTTTTCCCTTTCAGCCGGCGCTCAATTACGGCTGCGCCAACCCCGATCCCGACCAACCCTGGCAGCAGGCGGTGGATGCGCCCGGCCCGCGGGCGGTGCGGGCCGAGCTGCGCAAGATCATAAAATTCTGGCTGGATATGGGCGCGGCCGGTTTTCGGGTGGACATGGCCGCTTCACTGGTCAAAGAAGACCCCGGCTCGCGCGCGACGATCCAACTGTGGCGCGAAATCCGCACCTGGCTGGACCGGGATTATCCCGAAGCGGTGTTGATCTCGGAATGGGGCCGCCCCGACCGGGCGATCAAGGCCGGATTCCACGTCGATTTCTATCTGGGCTTTGCCGGAGCCGGGCTGACCTCGCTGTTTCGCAAGCAGTATGGGATGATGGGTATGGGCGGAGGTGGATTCAGCTTTTTCGATTCGGAGGGTCTGGGCAACATCATAGAGTTCGTCAACGAGTACCAAATGCGCTACGACGCCACGCGCGAGGCGGGCTATATCTGCATGTTTTCCGGCAACCACGATGTGACGCCGCGCCTGGGCAAGGGCCGTACCTTGAACGATCTGAAACTGGCTTTTGTCTTTTTGCTGACCATGCCCGGCGCGCCCAAAATTTATTACGGCGACGAAATCGGTATGGTGGGCGTGCCGGGGTTGCCGTCCAAAGAAGGCGGCTATATGCGCACCGAGGTGCGCACGCCAATGCAGTGGAGCCACGCGCAGAACGCCGGATTCTCAACCGCCGATGCGCGGCAGCTTTACCTGCCGGTCGAGGCCGAGTTGGACGGTCGCACGGTCGCCGATCAGGAGCACGATCCCGAATCGCTCTTGAACACCATCCGCGACCTGGCGCAACTTCGACTGATCCATCCGGCGCTGGGCAACCGCAGCGAATACCAGGTCGTTTACGCCAGGCCAGGGCGCTATCCTTTCGCTTTCCTACGCCAGGCCGGGGATGAGCGGATGGTGGTGGCGATCAATCCCGCCGACCGTCCGGTAGAGGTGCGCCTGCCGGCCGATGCGCTGCCCGCGACACGGGAAGCGCCGGATACAATATGGGGCGTCGAGGGCGGCCTGACGCGCACACAGGCGGGGTGGCAGATCGCCCTGCCGGGTGTGAGCGCGGGGATTTATCAGGTTTGAGTGCTTGCATTTGGCTATGTGGCGCAATATCAATCGTCTGCCAAAGCATCTTGTATTCGGTCATATTGGTCACGTTGCGCAGCGTAAAATCCAGATTAGGCCGCTGCCCAAAACGCTCGATGTAAACCTGATCCGGGCTGGCTCAGACGCCGGATCAGCGGGACATATTTCTTTCTCTCGCCCACGCTCTGCGTGGGCGAGAGCGCCGAAAAAATTTTTTGCGGACAGGCGGCCGGCGTGCCGCGCCCTTGAGAATGAACGATGGCGCGCACCTGCAAACATCCCCAGCGAGATGGCCGGATCGCCGCAGCGATTGGAGCGATGCTGATGACAACGTTTAAGCGCAGAACGTATCAAAACATAGGCGAGTTTGTGGCCGACCTGCGGGTGATGTTCTCGCGGCGCAAAGAAATTCGCATCTTGATGCGCGGCCAGGTCATCGCGCCGGCCTTTCGCGAGCGCTTGATGCTGGCCGTGACCGCCGTCAACCGCTGCCGCTATTGTTCGTATGCGCACGCCCGCGAAGCGCTGTCAAAGGGGGTTTCGCCGCAAGAGATTGAGGCGCTGGGAAAAGGGCTGTTTGACCCAAGTCCGCCCGAGGAACTGCCGGCGTTGTTATACGCCCAGCACTGGGCAGAGATGAATGGAAACCCGGATGCGCCCGCGCGCGAGCAGGTCGTCGCGCGATATGGGGAAAACGTTGTCGATGCGATAGAACTGGCGCTGCGCATGATTCGCGCCGGCAATCTATCGGGCAACACGTTTGACTATGTGTTGTATCGCATATCGTTTGGACGCTGGGGCGTGTGAAAGAAATCAACGTTTTTACTTGGGGAGAGATCTCCCGCCAGCGTATCCGGTTGCAAAAAGAGGTGACGGTCGGATTTGAACCGACGAATGAGGGTTTTGCAGACCCTTGCCTTGCCACTTGGCTACGTCACCGTGCTGATAGTGTGGGGATTATAGCATAACCTTGGGGGGACGTCAAATGAAACCGCGCATGGGGGCGTGTTTGTTGTTTGGGGCACATCCTTTGCTGCTCCAGGCCCCCGTCCTCGGGGGCGGTCCAATGGCGCTAAAGAACACTGTTCGTTGGCGACGAACTTGGTCCCGGGACGGGGAACGATTGGCGGCGTTGCGCGAGCGATTGTGCTGTTCTGCCGAAGAGACCTCCACGGCGACAGAGGATACCGATGAAGAGCCGCCTCGCTCGCGCCAGACAGAGGTGCGTTGCCCATCCTGCGGCCAGATGATGCAGCGGGGTGCAATCCTCCAGCCCATGGCGCACAGCCCACCCTGAATGAGGTGAATCCGTGCTCAAACTCAAGGCTTTGGTTCCAGTCCTCAAGCGGCGATTCCCGGCACGCTTGTCTTGTTTTGCCTGAGAAGCGGTGAATGGGCAGCCGTTGTCTCAGATTCAGCAACAAACTATCGGTGTGGGGAGCC
>JAFGEY010000297.1 GCA_016931365.1 Anaerolineae bacterium | reverse complement strand
TGAAACGGATCCATGTGTTCGAGTCGCGCGAGCAGGTGTTTGGCGATGATGAGGTTTTGCAGGAAAATATCATTTTTCACGCCATCAAAAACCGGCAACATGAGCGGGTGATCATTTCGCAAAGCTATGGTCTCGACCAGACCAACATGACTTGGCACGAAGTTGCTTACGATCAGGTGGTCAAACCGGACGACGCGGACGCGATCATTCGTATTGTTACAACCCAAATGGATCAGTTTGTGCTGGATCGGCTCCAAGTGTTTGATCGTTCATTAGGCGATCTGGAGCTTGACGTTTCGACCGGCCGGGTCGTGGATTTCAGAGCCAAAGTCTTTTTGAGGAATAGTCCAGGGCAAGATACGGTACCTTTGATTTATCCCACACATTTTGAGCAAGGATTTATCTGCTGGCCCAAAGTGGGAAGCAAAAAACCGAATGCACTTGTTTTGAATTCGCAAACGCAGCCGCTTGTGCTTCCACCCGGAATTTATGTTCTGGTGAGGCGGTTTTCCGCCAAAGAAGAACGCCGCCGGGTCGTGGCTGCAATTTACGATCCTGCCCGCGTTTCAAATGCCCCGGTCGGTTTTGAAAACCATCTGAATGTCTATCACTGCAAAAATGCCGGCTTGACGATAGAGTTAGCCAGAGGGTTGGCTGTATTCCTGAATTCGACTTTGCTGGACAGCTATTTTCGCCAATTCAACGGACATACGCAGGTCAACGCAACAGATTTGCGCATGCTGCGCTACCCAAGTCGAAATGTGCTGGCAAACCTGGGTGCGCTTGTTGACGACACATTTCCCTCACAAGCGCAAATTGACGATCTCTTGGAAAGGGAAGTGCAACGGATGACAGAAATCAATTCACCCGATCCGGCAGCCGCCAAGCTCAAGATAGACGAGGCGCTCGAAATTCTCGTCGCATTGGGGCTGCCACGCGGCCAGCAAAACGAACGCTCTGCGCTGACGCTGTTGGCCTTGTTGAACCTCAAACCTGCAATGCCATGGCAGGAGGCAGAAGCGCCTTTGATGGGCATCACCCCCATTATCGAGCTTTGCTTGAACCATTATGGCCGCAACTATGCGCCCAACACACGCGAGACCTTTCGACGACAGACAATGCATCAATTTGTTGAGGCGGGTCTGGTTGTTCCCAACCCTGATGATCCGGCCAGGCCAATCAACAGCCCCAGATTTTGCTATCAGATTGAACCAACGGCATTAGAATTGCTCAAGGCATACGGGACAGCGGCTTGGGGGCAAAATCTGGAACGTTACCTTGCAACTGTGGAAACGCTCAAACAAAGATACGCACGTATACGTCAAATGAGAATGATTCCACTTGTTTTGGCCGAGGGACAGGAAATCTATCTCTCGTCTGGCGAGCACAGCAAACTGATCCGGGCGATTGTTGATGAATTTGCTCCCAGGTTTGCGCCCGGCGGTCGCGTCATTTACGTGGGCGATACCGGCGAAAAGATGCTTTATTTTGACGCCGACGCACTCGGTAAATTAGGCGTGATCGTCGATGTTCACGGCAAAATGCCCGATGTGGTCATTCATCACACGGAGAAAGATTGGCTGTTGCTGGTCGAAGCCGTAACCAGCCACGGCCCAGTCGATGCCAAACGGCGCGCAGAACTGACCAAGCTGTTTGAGGGCGCTCGACCGGGTCTGGTCTATGTCACCGCATTTTTGACCCGTCGGGATATGGCCAAGTACATCGGTGACATTTCTTGGGAGACAGAGGTTTGGGTTAAGGAGTCGAGCACACATATCATTCACTTTAACGGCGAGCGGTTTCTGGGACCGTACGATGTCTGACCTAGCCTTCCAACTGCGTCCCTCTCAGCAACAAATCCTCGTCTACGCCAGCGGGCGGATGGGCATCTCTTGCTGATCGTATCGTCCCCGCTAATAATCCAGCGTGGTTGTCATATCATACCGTTGCCCGGGCTGCGACGAGATCAGCGCGCCGGCCATCATTTCGGTGATGTGCAGCCCCCAATCGACGTTGACCAGTGGGTCTTGGCCTGCCAAAATGCAGTCGATAAAGTGCTGCGACGACTCGTGATAATAATTGAACGCGCCGGGCGTCGGCCGCGGCCACTTGGCCTTACTTGCGTCGCCGCGCGTGGGAATGTGGTACCAGCCGTCGGCGTCGATGTGTGGCAGCGACTCTTTTTTGTTCGAGATGATCGAGGCCATATAACCTGCGCCAAAGATCAGATTGCCCTCAGTACCGAACACCTGCAAAGCGCCGCCGCCGGAGCTGGATAACACGGGATGGAAAATGCGTCCCACGTGGCACGCGCCAACCGCGCCGTTGACCATCTGGTACAGCGAGTAGGCATTGTCGACGGCCTCCATGCGCACTGGCTGCGTGCGCGGCAGGTCGAGCACCACATCCCAATAATTGACTTGCTGTGGATCGGCAGCTTGGGCCAGAAACTCGTCATATTTGCGTTCCGGCACAATCAGGTGATCGGCAACCGAGATACTGGCGTGGGCCATCACGCTTTTGCACGGCCCCAGCACCGAGACGATGCTCGCCGGGGCATAAGGCAGATCGAACAGAAACCCGCCGCTGTCCTTGGTATAAAAGGCATCCTGGCCGTAGGGATTGCTGCCCAGCGACGGGCCATAGGTGGCTGGTCCAGTCCAGCCCAGCGAAAACCACAAAACATCGCCCAGCACGCCCTGGCGAACCAAGTTGCGGATGTGGGCGACGTCGGGATCGAGTGGCGAGTTGGAACTGGGTTCGATCAAAGCCACCACGCCCGCCTTCCGCACAGCCCCTGCGATGGTGCGCGCGTCGTCCATATGGGTCGCCATCGGCTTTTGGATCAACACGTGCTTGCCTTTTTCGATGGCTTTTAGGGTAAATGGAACGTGTGTGCCGGGCGCGGTGAGGATAAACACCGCGTCGATGTCGGCCTGCTCGATCATTTCATTGTAATCGAGATATTGCTCCCTGGCCCTAAAGAGGTGCGCGCACGCCTCGGTGCGCGTCTGGTATCGATCGCAGACGGCAACCAGGTCGACTGTCTCCATATTCATCAGATAGGGCAGGTAATAGGCCGTCGCCACGACGCCGCAGCCTGCGACGCCCACCTTGACTTGTCTGGTCATTTTTGTGCACTCCTTTGATCTGGTGTCAGCGGTGTACTCGTCTCTCCTATCCCGATTGAATCGGAACTGAATGCGGATATAGTCCATCCGCCGGCTTGGTCGCTCGGAAAAACTCTTGCACAGGCAATGGTCTCCATTGCACAAACAACGATCTTTGGATAGGCCACATTCTGCCTCACCGACCCGATCCTGCTGCGCGGGAGCCATTCAGGGTTGTCAGATAATCGCGCATCAGCGGCCACAAGGCCTGGTATTTTTCAAACCGCTCCTGATACCGGCGGTGCCGGAGTGGATCGGGTTCAAAGACGCACTCTGGTTTGACCATCGCTTCGACGCCGCTGCGGTAGGAGTCGAATGTGTCGCTGCCCACCCCGGCGATGATCGCTGCGCCCAGCGCGCCGGCTTCTGTGACTGCGGGCCGCACAAAGGGCACGCCCAGGATGTCGGCGCTGAGCTGAATCCACGCAGCCGACTTGCTGCCGCCGCCCACGGCTCTGAAATCAGCGATCTGGATGCCGGTCTCCGGCAGCCCGTCCACACACGCCTTGAGGTAAAAGGTCACTCCTTCGAGCAGCCCTTTCAGGATGTCGCCGCGCGCCGTGTCCAGCCGCAAGCCGACCAGCACGCCGCTCGAACCGGCGACAAAGTCGGGCGGGCCGGTGGGCGCAAAGTGCGGCAGGGCCAGCACACTGCTGGGTCGGGGCGGAATCTCGGCGATCAGATCGGCGTAAACGTCGCGCCGGGATGCCTGCGCCTGCCGGTGCTCGACGGCGGCAAAGGTGTCGCGAAACCACTTGAGCAGCGCGCCACCCTGATTGTAGATAAAGGTCACGTATAATCCCGGTACGGCATGATGCTCGGTGTTCAACCCGCGCGCGATCATCGCCTGCGGTGCGCGCCGCCGCTCGAAAACTGGCGTGATGCAGAAAAAGGTGCCCATGCCGTACACGGCGCGTCCCGGTTCGATCGCGCCGCAGCCCACGGCATTGGCACACTGGTCGTGCGCCCCGGCGACGAGCAAAACGCCGGACGGCAGGCCCAGATCGGCGGCGATGTCCGGCGGTATCCGGCCGACCACCGTCCCCGAAAGCACGGCGCGGGGCAGTTTCTCGCGCTCCAGGCCGGCCCAGGCCAACAGTTCATCCGACCAGTCCCCACGGTCGAGGTCGAACAAAAGGGTGCGGTTGGCCAGCGAATAGTCTGTACTCGGCTCCGCGCCCAACATCGACAACACCAGGCCGCCCCAAAACATAAAGCAGGATGTTTCTTGATACAGATCGGGCTGATGCTCCGCAATCCATTTGAGCCGGGTCAGGCTGTAAGGGTTGCCCAGCGTATTGCCGTTGATGCGATACAGCCGCTCGTTGTCCAGCGCACGGCCCAGCGCCTCCAGATACGCCTCACCGCGCAGGTCGAAATTAGGATTGATCGCCGGGCCGAGAATCCGGCGATCTCGGCTCACCGGCACCATCGCTTCGCCCATCGACGAGACGGACAGCGCCGAAACCGGATCGGCGTTCGACTCCGCCACTTGGCGCGCCGCCTGGCGAATCGTGTCCTTGATTTTGCCCCACACTTCGATGGCGTCCAGTTCGGCCCAGCCGGGTTGGGGCCGTTGCAAGTTATATTCCCGGTAGGCTGAGGCGAGCTGCCATCCATCCTCGGCAAAAACGACGGCCTTACAGCCGGTGGTGCCGACATCAATGCCCAGCAGGCTCATGGAACCCCCTCCTCAGCAGCGATCTTGCGCTTGCCGGCGACGCCGAAATAGCGGCGCAGCAGCTCGCTCGTGCGCGCATAGACCGCCATTTGCGCTTCCTCTACGTCTGACGTGGCCACTGCGACCTCATAGGCGCGGCGAATTTCGGCCGCCACGTTCACCTTGACGATCCCACGTGGAATGGCCGCCAACAGCGAGGCGTGCTGGACGCCCGATCCGCCGTGCAAGACGAGGGGGATGCCCGTCGCCTGACGCAGACGATCCAGGTGCTCCAGGTTGAGCCGGGTCTCGATCTTGGCCTGCGCTTTGGCCGCGCCCGAGATCGCACCGTGAATGTTGCCCACAGCCACCGAAAGCCAGTCGCAGTCCGTTTCGCGCACAAAGCGGGCCGCTTCCTGCACGTCGGTAAAGCCCTTGCCCGAGGCAAACAGTTCCTCGTAAGGCGGCAGCGGCCCTGCTTCGTGACCCAGCACGGCGCCCAGTTCGGCCTCGCACGGGATGCCCGCCCGGTGCGCCATTTCGACCACCTGCCGCGTGACCCGGATGTTGTCTTGCAGGCTCAGCCGCGAGCCGTCGATCATCACCGAGCCATAGCCCAGGACAATAGCCTGTTCGAAAATGGGCATATAGTCCACCGCCAGGTCATCTTCGTCAATCGCCGGCACGTGATCCAGATGCAGCCGCACGTGATCGAGGTCGGCCCAGCGCTCAAATTCGGCCATCACTGCGGCTGGACCAACGCTTTCAAACTTGAGCCATTCCAACCGCGCCGTCTCGATCAGGGCAAAGGCATCCTGATCGATCACGGCGCGGATCAGCGGTTCGATCATCGGCAGATAAGGTGCGTTAAAGGCTGGCACGACGATGCCTGCCACTTGCGCGCGTCGTATGGCGTCGGCTGTGCTCCACATGGTCTCATCCTTCCTGTGGCGCCGACACCTCGAAGCCCAGGTATTTGGTCAGCGCCTCGCGCACGGGTTCCAGGTGCCAGCCGGGAGTGACGCTCACGTGATGGCGGTAGCCGTTGTAACCCACGTGCAGCAACACGTCCTGCAGCCGGTCGATCTCGGCCACGCCGGCGCAGCCGAAAAATTCGGGCGGGATCGGGTCGTCGGTGAAACGGCCCTGGCCCAGGTAAAAGCGCAGCCGGCCCGCGTCAGTGACCATACTGCCAAAAGTGATCGGCTGGGCGGCGATGCGCCCCACGTGGCAGCCGTAGCCGCAGCCCTCGCCCACCGAGTTAGCCAGGATGGCGTGGTCGGCGATCCGCCCTTCGCCGGCCATCAGGCGCTTGGGCACCGGCCCGCAGTGAAAGAGAACGCATTTGTCGTCGTTTTCGCCATAGTTGTTGTTCCAGTCCAGACAGGTCGCCGGCTGGCCGGAGGCGAGGCTGAGCGCGTGCATCGCCACCGCATTGCCTATGTCCACTTCGCACGCCGCGGTGATGCCCCGGTTGTTGAGTTCGCCCAGCAGGACGCAGCCCGAGATACCCAACTGCTCCTGCAACTCGATCCAGCAGCGCAGGGCGATGGCGTCCATCTGGTATTCCTCGATCAGTGCGTCGAGCACCACCCCCAGCCGGGTGATGCGCTCGAATGCCGTTTCGGGCACGCCCTCCCAGCGTGTGTAAGCCTTGAGCGCGTCTGCTTTGGCTTTGTAGGCGCGATCTGAGGTTTGAATCTTGCTCATCCGTGCGAACACGCCGGACAGGTCAAAGGTTTCCATGGTGATGTCGTGCCGCTGCAAGGCTACCTCGTCGATGCGCACGGTCTTGAACGGCGTGGTCCGCGCCCCAATCGCCCCGACGACCAGCCCCTTCATCCCCTTGACCACCCGGCAGACGCGGTCGAAACAGGCCACATTGTCCCGAAACCGGTCGCTGGTCGGGTGAACGACGTGCGGCTTGAGCGCCGTAAAGCGCAGTCCGTACTGGTAGAATACGTCCATAATCGAAAACTTGCCGCAGAACGCATCGCGCCGGACTTCGGGGGCCATTTTATCCAGCTCGTCCGGGTAGGCCTGGATCAGGATCGGCGCGCCCGCGTCCTTGAGTGCGGCGACCGCGCCGGTCTCATCGCCGAAATTAGGCAGGCAGAGGATCACGCCGTCGTACTGGCCACGATGCGCCTGCAAGAAATTGGCATAGACCTGGCCCTCCCGCGTCGTCTCGACCGCGCCCAAGCGGGTGGCGCTCTCGTCCATCATCAGCACGTCGTGTCCCCACCTTTTGAGCACCCGCGATAGCTCCTCCCTGGCTCCGGCCATCAGTGAACCGGGGAAAAAGCCCCGATTTCCGAAAAACAGTGCGAACGTCGATTTAGACATTTCATCGTCTCCTTTGATCGATCATATTCACTCGGAAAGTACGCCAATGCTGTGCGCATCGCCGCGCAAACTCCATTTTACCAGGACTGGTCGCGTTGTCAAGATCGCAGTTCAGTCACCTGACGGTTGCTCAAAACAAAAAAAGCGATCCCGGCGTCAGCGTGACCGCGCGAGATCGCATTGAGGGAAGGTCTTGCCCGCATAGCGGGTCATTCATGTGCGTCTTGGGACGCATTGTTAGAGGGCGTTCTCTCCTTGAACGCCACGTCCGGCTCGATGAAAGTGCATTCCCGATGTATCGTCATCATCCGTGTCGGGGCGAGAGGGCCGGTTGCCATCAGCGCCACCGCGGCCGGGGAACCTACCACGACCGCCGGGCATCATCCGCTCGCCGGACATCATCCCACGCCCATCTTGCATCTCGTCGGCCTGATCCTGGGTGATGATCCCATCGGCGACGGCCTGTGCGACGGCCTCGGCGTAGACCTTTTGCAGCGCTTCGCGCACGGCGGCGGCATCCAGACCCTTTTCGCTCATCAGCACGGTCAGGGTTTTGCCCTCGGCGTAAGCTGCCTGCAACTCTTCGGCGGTCATCCCCAAAGCCTTGGCGAGCAACACGTCTCGATCAAGGTAACTTTGGAGGTTCTTTCGGGCCAACATCTCGTCGGCCTGTTCCTGAGTGATGATCCCCTCGGCGACGGCCTGCGCGATGGCAGCCTGGTTGGCCGTTTCTCGCGCGGCATCGAGTTCTTGAACCGTGATGCCCAGCGCGTCGGCGAGCAAGGCGTTTTCATCGATGGTGTCGCTCGCGACGCCCTTGCGGCCGCGGCGGAAGCCAAAGAAAGCGGCTCCCTTGCGATTCCAGCCGCCCCAGACCAGCATTTCGTCGGCCTGTTCGCGAGTGATCAGCCCCTCTTTTACTGCCTGCTCGATTGCCGCGGTGCGAGCCGTTTCATAAGCCGCTTGAAGGTCATCCACGCTGATGCCCAACGCGTCGGCCAGCAACTGCTGATAGTCGATGGTACTGCCTTTGAATCCCCACCCGCCGCCGTGAGCCAGGTACCCGTCACCGAGCAAACCCGGCCCGGTCGAAGCCTGAGTGATGGTTTTGAGATCGTCTGCGGTCGTCTCGGCTGCGCTGGCTACGGATGTGCTTGCCAGGAGAGAGACGCCGCCTACCAAAAGGGCCAAAGCCAATGCGCCCGCTATGGTGATCCATCTGTATTTTGTTTTAAGCATATATTTCCTTTCTTTAACTCTATTTGTATTCAAATCCGACATATCGGCACGGCTCCCCCCCGGTCTAATCTCACATACACACGCTCCTTTCTTGGGCCTCCGCGCGGAGGACAGGTCGAATCAGCTTGACGGTTATAGCATATCATACCAACCTGAAAATAGCCCAAGAAATCGCTGAGAGTTGGCTGAGAGTTGTGTTAGCCACCAGGTAAAGCGGGTCTTGTACTGCTCATCCCAGGCGGTGACGATGAGGATTGGATCGGAATACCGGGGATTCAGGCGCTACAAAGTCACCGATTTCGTGCGTGTCGGCCTGCCGCTGACGCTGATCGTCTATGGACTGGCCATCGTGCTGGTGCCGTTGATTTGGCCGGTGTAAGGAACAGTGAAAAAATAAGCTGCCCCATCAAGGGCTGAAAAAGTGACTGCCCCCGGCCCCGCGTGCGGGGCCGGGGAGAGAATCTTTTGTGTATTTTTTCGCACGCTTTGCGCGCGAAAAAATACACCCGAAAACTATGCTTTATTGCCTGTGGGATGTGGGGTCTCGCCGGTATTCCGGCACGGAGTGGGAGCAAACACCCACAGTTTCAGTGTCTTCTTCTATCGGGACCAATTTTGTCCCCAGTCCGCTAGATAGCAAATGAGCCGATTTTGGGGAGTTTGAGGGGCAAGGCTCCTCAATGGAAAGTACCGGAAGGCTAGCCCTCCGGTATGAATCTGGTTTTGCCGCTCTTCATGGTTTGCATACACCGCAAGGGGCATAACCATAGGCTACTGCCGCTGCCCGACTTGCGAAGCAGATTCGGTTTTCATCCTTGATTTTATCAGCCCAGCGACAACTCAAGTAGTGGAATTTGTCGCTCTGATCGCTCCCCACATAAGAAGCTCCACTCGTATTGTTAGGACACTTCCAGACACCATCGGCTAAAATATCTGTTCCCGGCGGAAGGCTAGCCTGGGGCGTATTTGTTGGAGGGATCGGCGTGTGAGTGGGTTGCAGTGTGTTGGTTGGCCTCGGTGTGTTGGTTGACGGCGCCAATGTATTAGTTGGTGCTACTATCTTGGTCGGCAATGGCGTATGAGTTGGCTCTAGGGTACTGGTTGGTGCAGGCGTCGGCGTAAAAGTAGCCTCAGGACTTGGTGTGTTAGTGGGTTCAGGCGTATGAGTTGATGTAGGAGTCTGTGTCGGCACGGCCGTATTGGTCGGCGCAGCAGTTGGTGTTTTCGCCAGAGTTGCTGTCGACGTTGCTGTTGACATTGCCGTTTCTGTTGGCAACGGTGTCTGAATAAGTGTGGGCGGTGGTGTTGATGAAGCAATACACCCAAGGAGCACTAAAATTACGAAAGAAACTAAAACTATTTCTGCATTTACAGAAAATCGTTTCATACTTGACGCTCCTTTACCGCTTGCTGCCCAACACCCTTTGCGTAATCGACCTGTGTAAGGTATTGAAAATTGCGCCTACAACCGATAGGCTTCTACACTCTCACTTCCACCTCCGGCGCAATCTCTTTTAATTTTCCCAGTACGATCCCCTTGATCTCCTCCAGCCGCTCACTCGTCCGCGCCTCAAAGCGCAGCACCAGCACCGGCTGCGTGTTCGATGCGCGCAGCAGCCCCCAGCCGTCGCCAAAGAGGATGCGCACCCCGTCGATGTCGAGCGCGTCATAGTGAGCTTTGAAATAGGCGGTCATTTCCTCGACGATTTTGAATTTTGACTCTTCCGGGCAGTCGACGCGGGTTTCCGGCGTGGACACATAGCGCGGCAGCTCGTCGACCAGCGCGGTCAGTGGCTTGTCCTGCGCGGCCAGCAGGCGCGCAAAACGGCATGAGGCATACAGCGCGTCGTCGTAGCCGAAATACTCGTCGGCGAAAAAGAGATGGCCGCTCATCTCGCCGGCCAGCGGCGCGTGCAGCGCTTTCATCTTGCCCTTGATCAGCGAGTGGCCGGTCTTGTACATCACCGGCTCGCCGCCCAGCCGCTCGATCTCTTCCACCAGCCCTTGCGAGCACTTGACCTCAAAGATGATCGGCGCGCCGGGGTGAGTGGCCAGCACCTCGCGGCTGAACAGCATCATCAACTGGTCGCCCCAGATGATCCGCCCCTGCGCGTCGACCACGCCGATGCGGTCCGCGTCGCCGTCCCAGCCGATGCCCAGGTCGGCGCCGGTTTCGGCCACCCTGGCGATCAGGGGGGCAAGCGCTTCGGGCAGCGTCGGGTCGGGGTGGTGGTTGGGGAAACGCCCGTCGATGTCGCAGTACAGTTCGATCACCTCGGCGCCGATGCGGCGCAGCATGTCCGGCCCGTAGGGGCCGCCCGCGCCGTTGCCGGCGTCGACGACGACCTTGAGCGGGCGCGCCAGTTGGCCCACCCGCCGCACCACCTCGGCCTTGTACGCCTCGTTGATGTCTTGCTGTGACACTTGGCCCCGGCCTTGCGCGAAATTTCCGGATTGAATGATTTTCAAGACGTCCTGAATTTGCTCGCCGTGGATCGTCGTCTTGCCCACGCCCAACTTGAAGCCGTTGAACTCGGGCGGGTTGTGGCTACCGGTAATCATCACCCCACCGTCGACGGCGAGGTGAAAGAGCGAAAAGTAGAGCATCGGCGTGGCGACCAGGCCGATCTGCACCACGTCGACGCCGGTGGAGACGATGCCTTTGGTCAATGCCTCGCAAAATGCGGGCGAACTGAGCCGCGCGTCGTAACCGACCGTCGCCGTGCGGCGGCGCGAGCCGTCACCCGGCGACTGTCGAATGAGATATGTGCCATAGCCTTTGCCCAGCAGTTCGACCGCTTCCGGGGTCAGGTCGCGGTCCACGACGCCACGAACATCATATTCTCTAAAAATGCGTGGATTGATCTCCATTGGGTAATCCTCCATCATCAAGTGTTGCGCTATTTTATCATCGGATGGCGAATTCGTCTAGTTTGTCAAAACAAAAGGGGTGTGGTTTGCAAAAAGCATAAAAAACCATATAATACATCTGTTGTCAAGCAATTGTCGTTGCCCCTACCGGCAGTATCGGTCGGGGCACGCTTGTGTAAGTCAGTTATCCCATAGAGAAACAGGAGGCTTTTTTCATGACAAAACAATGGGTGTACCTGTCGCGCAATGGCGAGCAGGAATATGCCAGAATGTTGGGCAAGCAGCCCACCTTGGACGAAATGAAGATCATTTTCGGTGGCAAAGGCGCCGGGCTGATGGCGATGACGGCGTCCGGCGCGCCGGTGCCGCCCAGCTTTACCATCACCACCGAAGCGTGTGTGGCCTACATGGACAGCGGCGAATTCCCCAAAGAGATGTGGGAGCAGACGCTTGAGGCGATGAAAGACATCGAAGCACAGACCGGCAAGCGATTCGGTGACGCCGTAAACCCGCTGCTGGTTTCCGTTCGCTCCGGCGCGCGTAGTTCGATGCCCGGTATGATGGACACCGTGCTCAACCTCGGCCTGAACGACGAGACCCGCGCCGCGCTGGCCAAACTCACCGGCAACGAGCGGTTTTCGTATGATGCCTACCGCCGTTTCATCACCATGTTTTCCGATATCGTGATGGGCTACAAGCGCGAGCACTTTGAAAACAAGCTGGAACACCTCAAAGAAAAAGAGGGCGTCAAGCTGGACACCGAAGTGAGCCAGGATGGCCTCAAGTGGCTGGTAGGCGAGTACAAAAAGATGTACCAGACCAGGTTTGGCGAACCCTTCCCCACCGACCCCTACAAGCAACTCGAACTGTCGATCAAGGCCGTGTTCAACTCGTGGAACGGCGCGCGCGCCATCGCCTACCGCGATCACGAAGGCATCCCCCACGACTGGGGCACCGCGGTCAACATCTGCACGATGGTCTTTGGCAACATGGGCAACGACTCGGC
>JAFGEY010000296.1 GCA_016931365.1 Anaerolineae bacterium | reverse complement strand
CTACGCTGGGTGAACTGTTCAGCCGGGTCGGGTACGACACGATCCATTTCGGCAAGACGCACGACGCGGGCGGCCTGCGCGGTTTTCGCCACGTCGAGCCGCGCAAAGAGGTGCCGGTCGAGGCGGAACCGGCGTGGATGGTCAATTACGACACCTGCCAGGATCGCTACACCACGCCCAGGGTGGCCGAGCATTTGGGACAAGCGCAAAACGAACCCTTTTTGCTCGTCGCCGACCTGAACAACCCGCATAACATCTGCGGCTGGGTCGGCGATAATGCCTACGGGCACGAGGATGTGCCCATCGATGAGCCGCTGCCGCCGCTGCCGCCCAATTTCGAGACGGCGGATTTCGAATCGCGCCCGCTGCCGGTGCAGTACATCTGCTGCAGCCACAACCGGCTGTCGCAGGCCGCGCCGTGGACCGAGGACAACTACCGGCACTACCTCGCCGCCTATCGACACTACACCGCGCGCGTCGACGCCGAGATCGGGCTGATCCTCGACGCGCTGGAGGCTCGCTCCGACGCCGCAAACACACTGATCGTCTTTATGTCCGACCATGGCGATGGGATGGCCGAACACCGCATGGTCACCAAGCAGGTCAGTTTGTACGACAACACGGTGCGCATCCCCTTTGCCTTTGCCGGGCCGGGGGTTCGGGGACAGGGGCGCCACCTCCAGGGGCCGGTCTCCAACCTCGACCTGCTGCCGACGCTGTGTGCCTATGCCGGGATCGACGCGCCGGAGGGATTGTGGGGCCGAGATTTGACACCGTTGTTGACCAAAGAAGGGCCTGAATCGCCGCACTCATGCGTGGTCAGCGAGTGGCATACCGAATGGGGATTCACCATCTCGCCGGGACGGATGGTGCGCACGCCGGGGTTCAAGTATGTGCGCTACATCGAGGGGGAGGCCGAGGGGTTACACGAAGAACTGTACGACATGATCGCCGATCCGGGGGAAACGCGCACTCTGCATCGCGCTCCTGATTATGCGGAAATATTGCAAGAGCATCGCAAATTGCTTAAAAATCACGTCGAAGCGACGAACGATGACTTTTTCCAATTGTCCTGGTTGGCCGACGAACGCTGGCGCGGCCACCGACGGGGATATCAATACCACGTCGGCCCCGCCGCGCCGATGGTGTGAGATTGGGCCCAAAGGCCCAATCTCACATCCTACAGCCGCTGTAACTGCTTGATCCGCCCGGCCAGTTTGATCATCGATATTGAGTACAGCGTGGTCAGTAATACAAAAAAGGTCACAAACAGGATGGCAAACCACAGCGGGTAGCGATCCATCTGGCTCATAAAGACAACCAGAAAAGCGGGCGAAGTCGCCAGCAGCGTGCCGATGATCCGTTTATGCCGCGCAATCTTGGACTCGACATCGGTGTACAGTTCGGCGGTTTCATCTGCATCTTCCGGCAGGCGAAAATACTGCCAGCCCGACATCGTCCCGATGTGCTCCCAGCCCGCTTCGGTGATAAAGGCCAGATATTCGGCCATATCGCGACCCGGCTTGTAGTCCAGGCGATAGGTGTCGTTGCGGGGCGCGCCGTGTTGAAAGGTATAGGTCAACAAGGCAACTTGGCACAGGTGCCAGCCCTGCCGCGCCATCTCGCCCAACCACTGTTCCTCTTGTTCGTCCTGCCAGGCCCAAAACAAGCGTCGAACCAGTTTCGTCTCAGGTTCCATTTCCTGCTCCTTGCGTTTATTCTGTCTCCAGCCGCGTCAATGCTTCTTGACCGCAGCCAGCCATATGTGCCAATCGCTCAACCTGGGTGCGCAGCACACGCTGTCCACGCGCGGTCAGTTGATACATTTTTCGACGTGCATCTTGCCCTACCTGGAAAATCAGGTTTTCTTGAAGCAAATTGCTCAAGGCATTATACATTGTCCCCGCACCCACGTTGACCACGCCCTCGCTAAGCTGGCTGATTTTTTTTATCGCCGCATAGCCATGCAGCGGCTCGACCAATGCCAGCAAAATATAGTAAGTTGTCTCAGTTAACGGTAGATATTTTTTAACATCGTTTTGGGTCATTGATATTCTTTCTATATATTCCCTGGAAATATATTTATAGAAAATATATTTTCTGGCTATAGATTACACCCAACGCGGCGTTTTGTCAATACAACATTTGTCTGATTTGAAAAGTCGTGGAAAAAAGAAAAAGGCAAGGGCCTGATTGGCCCTTGCCCTTGTTTAGCGATGTAGACAAGAGATTACTTGAACTCAACCTCCGTCACCACCCACCCGGCGCGATCGTGCCGCGCGGTGAGTTTGGCCTTGCTGCCTTGCGGCGCGCGCACCGTCCACTCGACCTTGATCCGGTCGCTGGTCACGTCATCGGCGGCGGGAAAGGCCTCTTTGTAGGCACGCCCTTCGAGCTGGCCCAGTTCCTCGCGCAGCTTGCCCGTCTCCAGCGTCGCGCCGGCGGGCAATTCGATCTCGCAGACCAGCCCGCGCGCCGCTTTTTTCTCCAGCGCTTTTTTGGTCACATACGAGGGCAGCCAGCCGGTGTTTTGCACCACCAATCGCACGCGATACGCATCGCCGCCCAGGGATGCCGCGCTCGCCTCGACCAGTTCCAGTTTGGGCGAGATCAGGGCGTGCCAGATCAGCCAGTCGGCAAAGGGGGCAATTTCCTTTTCCAGAAATTCTGGCGGCGGGTTGCGCCAGGCCAACTGCTCGTCCCAGCCGCCCAACTCGACCCGGCCAAGCTGCGGGTGATCGAACGGGTACCAGTCGATATAGCCCCGGCCGCCCAGCACCTCGTCGCTCCACTTGAGCATTTGCCGGTCTTCTTCCAGCGGGTGCTCGCGGTACCACTCGATGTACTTGTATTCCTTGATCCCGGCCTGATGCTGCGGGCTCCAGATTTCCACCGTCCAGCCGAACGCGCCCATGTGCTCGTAGGCCCAGGCGTCAAAGCCGCCGGTGATCACTTCGTTGGGATGGTAGAGAAACTCGTGAAAGACCGAAGCGCTGGGATAGCCGGTCAGGTCGGTGCCCTTTTGGCCGATCTTTTTATAGGTCCACAGGTCTTCGGCGGGAAACTTGTCGTCGGGCTGGTGGTCGTACGGGCGCAAGATCACCCCGCTGTAGGTGTGAAAGGCCACCACGCCGGTGATGTTGGGATGATCGGCGATAAAGTGGGCCAGATTGCGTGCTTCCGGCTCGGAGGTGGGATAAGGCCCGGCCCCTTTTTGTTCGTTTTCCTGCCGCCAGTTGAAGGGAAAGTTGCGGTTGAGGTCGAGCCGTTCCTTTTTGGGTTGAAGCGTGATCGTCACCCCATCATACCCTTCGACCTGGCCCTCCGGCAGCAGGCGGTAGTAGGTTCCGCCCACCTCGACCGGATCGCGGCGCACCATCAGCCGGGGCTCGTCCGGGCAGGCTTTCCACACGCCGTTGGGATCGGGGATGCGCATCCACAGCATACGCCCGTCGCCGTCCATGTCCTCCTGCACCAGCCCTTCAAAGGGGTCTTCGTCGTAGGGATAGGGCCGCGTGCTGGAGCGAACCAGTTTGGGCTTGTCGGCCAGCGCCCACTCGGCGCCGTCGGGGTTGACGCGCGGGCAGACGTAAAAGACGCGCGTGTCGAGCGCGCGGGTGACCGTCTCGTCCGTCCCATAGCCGTTGACCAGCTTGTGGATCAGGTACAGGCAGGCCGACGAGGGCGATATTTCGGTGGCGTGCATGTTGCCATCGACCCACAGCGCGGGCTTGTGGCGGTCAGGGCCGGTTTCAAAGCGAGTGACCGTCGCCAGCCACACATCGCGCCCTTCATAGCTCTTGCCGATGCTTTCCAGCCGCACCAGGTGGGGGTACTCCTCGGCAAAGCCTTTCAAAATGCGGGTCAGGTCGTCGTAGCGATAATAGGTGTTGAATTCGACGTGCATTGTTTTTCCCTTCTAAATTGGATGATACGATGGATTTACTTTTCCAGCAGAACGCTCAACAAAAATTGTGCAGCCTGTTCTATGTCTGATGATTGAGTCAGTGCCATCAAATCTCGCTCGACATTAGCCCGCGCCCAAGCCAGTAATTCATCATCGAGCGGCCATACCCAGCCTGCTTTGATCAAGATCTCTGATTGCTTGAACAATGCATCAAGACCCTGTTTCCATATCGGTGGTTTGAGAATGAAGTAACACATTACAAGAGGATACTGACCATTCTCGTCAACCTGGCAAAGAGGCGAGTCGCGCATTTTCCGGCACAAGCCAGTGCGAAACGCAGCGTCGATCTGGTCTGCCACTTGTTGGCTGATAACCTCATGTTTTACCAGCGCGCTCAGCGCATCAGAATGATCCTCGTAAAGCGCTTCAATTTCGGGCAGATCTTGACTGGATATCCACTTTCCCTGTGATTTCCGCTCGATCTCTGCCGCTCGCAGCCAACACCATCGCAATTTTCCCCGTGGGGTTGCGCTTTCGATCCCTGCCCAGACAGTACGGCCAATCACAAGCGATGCAGCCGTTATGCCAACAAGTTTGAGAACCTGGCGTCGAGAAACTTTTTCCATCCGAGCTCCCCGTCAAAATCAACCCAAGTGTAACACAAACTTGGCAAATGTGCCAAATCTGCGTATAATGCACGCCACTTCAAGCACACCCTCTCCTTCCCCTGCCCAACAAAAATCGCACTGTATAGAGGGCATGATGATCGTCTACGACATTCAAAATCTATCCAAGGT
>JAFGEY010000295.1 GCA_016931365.1 Anaerolineae bacterium | reverse complement strand
GCGCGAAAACCCGATCACCGGCTACCAACTGTCCAAGCTGTCCGGCGTGCCCCGCTCGATGATCTATGAGGTGCTGGGCAAGCTGACCGCCCGCGGCGCGGCGATGACGCTTTACAAAGAGGGCGGCACCAAATACGCGCCCGTCCCCGCCAATGAATTCCTCGATCAACTGCATCGCGAGCACGAGGATGCAATTAGCATGCTCAAGGACGAACTCGCCGCGCTCGATGCAACCTCGGACCTCGAATACGTGTGGAGCATCGAGGGGCACGAGAACATTATGGCCAAGGTGCAGGAAATGATCGCCCAGGCGCAGCGCCGCATTTACGTGTCGCTGCTGGCAGAGACTTTTCCGGCGCTCAAGCTGGCGCTGCAAGAAGCCATCGCGCGCGGCGTGCGCGTGGTTGTCTACAGCACCGGCGACCTCGATCTGCCCGGCGGGCGGGTGATCGCCACCCCGCTGCCGGAACAGGCCTACGAGCACATCGAAGGGCTGTGGCTGGTGCTGGTGGTCGACGGCAAAGAGGTGCTGATCGGCGAACTGCTGGACGAGCACCAGGCGCGCGCTTCGTGGACGGGCAGCCCGCTTTTCGTCTTTGTCGCCGAGCACCACTTGCGCACCGACCTGTACCTGCCGCGCGTGCTGGCGCTGCTCGGCGACCAGGCCGACGAGTTGATCGAGGAAGAGGATCGGGAATTATTCGCCTGCGCGTTTGAGAGTCGAATCGATTGTTGAAAAAACCATTTCCAGCCACAGAGGACACAGAGGTCTCGGCGTTGAAATTGATTCTTTAGTGAATTGTGGAGGTGTTTTATGAAAATCCTCGTTTATGGAGCAGGCCCATTGGGCAGCGTTTTCGCCGCCAAATTGCAGCAATGCGGCAATGACGTGTCGATTCTGGCGCGCGGGCAGCGTCTGGCCGACCTGCGCGAATATGGCGTCGTGCTGGAGGACTGGCGCACCAAGGAACGAACCGTCACCCGCGTGAACGTCGTCGAGCAACTCGCGCCGGAAGACGCCTATGACCTGGTGCTGGTGATCATGCGCAAGAACCACGCGCTCGACATCCTGCCTGTCCTGGCGGCCAACCGGCGCACGCCCAACGTAGCTTTTATGATGAACAACGCCGCCGGGCCGGAGCGCTGGATCGAGGCGCTGGGCAAAGAGCGCGTCTTGATCGGCTTTCCCAGCTCGGCCGGCAACCGCGACGGGCATGTCATCCATTATGTGACCGGCACGGAGGACAAGCCGATGTCTATTCTTCTGGGCGAGGTCGACGGGCAGATTACCGAACGAACGCGGCAGATTGCCCGGGTTTTCGACCGGGTGCCCGTCTGGCGGGCCGAGATTCGCACCGACATGGACACCTGGCACAAGTACCACGTCGCGCTGCTGATGCCGTCGATCGCGCCAGCGTTGTACGCCTGCGGCACCGACCGCCATCGCATGGTCCGCACGCGCGACGCGGTGACGCTGGCCGTGCGCGCCGTCCACGAAGGGTTCCGCGTGCTGCAATCGCTGAACCTGCCGATCACGCCGTCCAGTTTCAAGCAGTTCACCTGGATGCCGGAGCCGCTCATCGTGCCGCTGCTGCAACGTCTTTTCGTCGACGAGCGGATCGATATCGCTATGGTCGGGCACGCCAACGCCGCGCGCGACGAAATGAAGCACCTGGCCGACGAGTTTCTGGCCCTGGCGCGACCAACCGGCATCCCCACCCCGGCCATCGACCAGTTGTACCCGTACTTTGATCCGCAGACGCCGCCCCTGCCTGACGGCAGCGCCGACATCCCGCTGGATTGGCGTCCGGTCTGGATCGGGCTGGGCGCAGCGGCAGGCATCGCCGGGGGCGCATTATTGATCGCCAAATGGCTGCGCGGCCGCAATCGCCGGCTGTAAGCCGGGTCGTAGCCGCGATTTGGCAATCGCGGCTACAAAACGGGAGACCCGAGACAGCGGTTATGGAAAACCATCCTGCGACAAGGAGTGCAAGTGAACAAGAAACAAGACCCCGACCTGGATTATTTTTCGCTGCAAGCCTATATCGGCACCACCAAGCATATGGGCGGTTTTGCGACGACGCAAGCATTGATCGACCTGTGCGGCGTCGATCAAAACAGCCGCGTGCTCGAAGTCGGCTGCGGCGCTGGGGCAACGGCGTGCTACCTGGCCAAGACCTACGGCTGCCACGTCGTCGGCATCGACCTGCGCGAGGCGATGGTCGAACTGGCCCGAGAGCGAGCGCAAAAAGAAGGCGTCGCCGGGCAGGTGCAATTTCGCGCGGCCAGCGCCACCAACCTGCCCTTTGACAGCGGCACATTCGACGTGGTGTTTTGCGAGTCGGTGCTTTCGTTCGTCGATGACAAGGGGCGGGCCATCGCCGAACTGGCGCGCGTCGCCGCACCGGGTGGGCGCGTGGGACTGAACGAAGAAATCTGGCTCAAGCCGCCGCCGGAAGACCTTGCCGGGTATGCCGGCTTTATCTGGGACGCCGATCTGGAGGCATTTGCGGTCGAGCAGTGGCAGGCCTGGATGATCGACGCCGGACTGGGCGATCTGGTGGTCAAGACCTTCAAGTTCGACGCCCGGCGCGAGGCCACGCAGGTCAAACGCTACCGGGCGAGCGACATGTGGCGCATGGTCTGGCGCACGCTCACCCTGTATCTCAAAAATCCGGCCTTCAGAACCTACATGAAAGATCGCCGGAAACTGCCCAAAGGGATGTTTGATTATCTTGGCTATGCACTGTTTGTTGGTAAGAAAGGATAAACAATGGAACTATGGCCCAAACTCGAATTGACCTGGCTCAACGGCTGGCTGCTGCTGTTGGCCTACCTGGTCATCTTTGGCGGCACCGTGCTCTCCTTTCCCAAGGACGTGATCGCCAAGCTCTACGATCGCGCCAACTGGACCCGCATACAAAAGACGATGACCTTGATCGGCAAAGTCATTTCAACGATCCTGTTCATCTTGTTAGTCTGGACGCCGCTCAAGGTCGGCAAACCTGTCTTTTGGATCGGCCTGGCCCTGTGGGTGCTGGGAATGGCTGGCGTGGTGATCGCGCTGTTCAATTTCAAGGCCATGGCCGAAGGCAACCCGGCAACCCGGGGGCTGTACAAGGTATCGCGCAACCCGCAGTGGTTGACCCTGATGATCGCCTTTGTAGGCAGTGGTCTGGCCACCGGATCGGGCGTCGCCCTGCTGCTGTTCCTGGTCGCGGCCGTTTGTTATCATTTTCGCATCCTCGGCGAAGAACGCGCCTGCCTGGAACAATACGGCGATAGTTATCGAAACTATATGAAGCAAATTCCGCGCTATTTGCTCTTCTTCTGAGCGCATACAGGAAGGAAACGATGGATAAGCAAACCCGAATCGGCGTACTCCGTTGGCTGATCAAACAAATTGTCTTTATGCTCCTCTTTGGCGCGGCCTTTTTCATCCCCGCCGGGCGGCTCAACCGGCTCGGCGGCTGGGCCTACCTGGCGGCGATGGCGGTGAGCACGGTCGCCAACGCCGTGACGCTCAAACCCGACCTGCTCATCGAGCGGTCGAGCATGCGGGCCGGCGTGAAAAAGTGGGACATCGGGCTGTCCGTGTCGATGGCCATCCTGGGGCCGCTGCTCATCCTGATCGTCGGTGGGCTGGATGTCCGCAATGAGTGGTCGCCAGCGCCGGTGCTGGCCGTTCGGGTCGCCGCCTGGATCGTCGGCATCCTCGGTGTGCTGTTCACCGTATGGGCGATGGCTGCCAACCCATTTTTTTCCGGCCTGGTGCGCATCCAGGCCGACCGCGGGCACACTGTCGCCGCCGGCGGGCCGTATCGCTGGATGCGCCATCCGGGCTATGCCGGGGCAATCCTCTTTGACCTGGCCGTGCCCTTGTTCCTCGGCTCACTGTGGGCGTGGATTCCGACCGCGCTCACAATCATTGTTATCGTCGTCCGCACCGCGTTGGAAGACAAGACGCTGCGCGCCGAGCTGGCAGGATATCAAGCGTATGCCAACCGGGTGCGTTTCCGCTTGCTGCCGGGCATCTGGTAAAGTAAAAGAGTGTGAAATGACGCAAACGATCATGAATCCCAAAATCGCTCGACTGTACAAAAACGTTCCCGGCGAGGTCGTTCGCGAATTTTTCGAGTTCAGAAGGACACACCCTTACAAACAGATCGAAATCGACGGCGTGCAGTGGCAGTACGTGGTTGCCGGAGAGGGCAAACAAGCCTTACTCGCCCTGCCCGGCGCGCTCGGCACAGCCGAGTCGGGCTGGCGGACGATCTTGCATTTCAGCAGCGGAGAAAACCGGGCGCGCTATCGCGTCATCGTGCCTTCATACCCGTTTGACATCGCCTCGATGGCCGCACTGACTGATGGCTTTGCCCGCCTGCTCGACGCGGAAAACGTCGATAGGGCGCACGTGATGGGCGGATCGGGCGGCGCATTTATGGCCCAGGCCTTTGCGCGACGCCACCCGCGCCGCGTCGCCAGGCTGGTTGTTGCGCTGGGCGGGCCACCCAATGACAAAAGCGGCGCGGGCATCGTCAAGGCCTTGCGTTGGATGAAATGGCTGCCCCTGTTCGCCCAGCGCGCGCTGATCAAGAAAACGCTGCTCGGCCTGCTGGGCTCCAACCTGCATCCAGACACCGCGCTGATGTCGGCGTATATGAACCAAGTCATTGACCACCAGATGACCCGCCGCGGATTTTTGAATAGTTTTCAACGCATCGCCGATTTTCACACCTACTTTAACACCGCCGTCGACACGATCCCCGACTGGCCCAACGAGATGCTAATCATAATGGCCGAACTGGACCCGGCAACGCCGGAAGAAGCGCGCACGCGCATGCGCGAGATGTATCCGCAGGCGCACATCCATTTGATGGAGGGCATCGGGCACACCGCGCCGCTGGCTAGAGCGGAAGCATATTACGGAACGCTGGACACGTTTTTGAGTTCAACAACGGAGCACGCGCGGTGAACGATCGATTCAGAACGTCGCAACTTGATCGCGAGCAAACAAAACAGTATACGGCCATCAGGCCGGAAACTGACATGCGGGCACACAATCTCGCTACCGGCGAGTGGAATGACAGCCTGATCGGCGATTACCTGTGGACCAGCACCAACTTTGGCGAAGCCTTTCCCGACGTGATGACGCCACTCACCTGGTCGATGGCGCAAAAGTACATTGAAGCAGTTTTGCCGGTGCAAAAAAACTTTACAATGCCGATGATGGGCAACATCGCCGGACGATTGTACTTTAACATCAGCCTGGGAATGTCGCTCGCCATCGCCATTGGCTTGTCCAAAGAAAAACTGCTTCGCCGCGCGGCAGAGACATTTGGCCGCATACCTCCGCAAATCGAGATTCCGATCGTTCCCGTCAAATGGAGCCAGGCGATCTTGCGCTACTACCTGCCGATGATTGCCTGGAGCATGAAAATGAGGCGAACGTTCGGGCCGCGCATCCCGGCATTCGTCGCCGAAACCCCGGCAGTGGTCGAAATGCTCGAGCGCGACATCCAGGCCGCATACACGCCGACCAAACTGCTTGCATTGTGGCAAGACAAACTGGAAGCGCATTTTCAACACGGTCTGCTGATGCTTGCCATCGGCCTGAGTGAATACCGCACCCTCTCGCGCCAATTGCACATCGAGTTTGAGCGCATCGTCGGCGACGCGGACGCCAACGTGCTGCTCTCCGGCTACAGCGCCCAGGGCGACTATATCGCCAGCCTGGGCTTGTTGGCCGGCCTGCTTCAAGTCAAGCAGGGCAAGCTGAGCCGCCAGGCTTTTCTGCAAGACCACGGCCATCGCGGCCCGCACGAGTTCGAGTTGTCCACCCTGCGCCCCAAGGAAGACCCGGCCTGGATCGACCAGCAGTTGGCCCAACTCGATCTGGTCGACGTGCCCGCACTGCTGGCAGAGCAGCGCCAGCGGCATCAGGCCGCGTGGAAACGGCTGCAAGCCAGCGTTTCACCGTGCAAGGCAAAACGCTATCGCCCAAAACTGGATCGACTCATCGTCGCTGCCAAGACGCGCGAAGCGTCAAGGTCGGAAGTGGTGCGCCTGCTGGGCGTTTTGCGCACATTTGCGCTACACGCAGGCGAGCTGACCGGGCTGGCTCAAGATGTATTTTTTCTCTCCCTTGATGAACTGTTGGCCCTGCTCGACGGCGACACGTCAACATGCGCATTGATCCCCGCGCGCAAGGAGACCCACGCACGATATAGCGCCCTACCCCCCTATCCAACCTTGATCTGCGGGCACTTTGCTCCCTTTGCCTGGGCTGCCCACCCAAATCGACGCAGCGACTTGTACGACGGACAGGCATCGTCGATCCCGCCAGGCCAGCACACGATTGCCGGCTTTGCCGGCGCAGCGGGCATCGTCGAGGGCCGGGTGCGCCGGCTGGATCGCCCGGAAGAGGGCGACCAGCTTCAGACGGGCGAAATTTTGGTCACAAGCACTACCAACATCGGCTGGACGCCACTGTTCAGCCGAGTGGCGGCAATCGTCACCGACATTGGTGCGCCTCTTTCACACGCCGCGATTGTCGCCCGCGAGTTGGGCATTCCCGCAGTGGTCGGCTGCGGCAATGCGACGACAGTTTTGCACACCGGCGATCGCGTCCGCGTAGACGGTGGACGAGGCATCGTCGAACGGCTCGACGCCAATTTGCCATAATCCGCACTTGGGGCGACAATATAGGCATCATCAAACTCACCTGAATGGATAGAAAGGAACCGACATGGACACTCAAGAGAAAACAAACTCGCTCGCGCCGTGGCACGTCGTGCTACTCATCCTGGCCGGTATCGTCTTTTTCTGGCTCTTTCCGCTTAAATTGATTGCCCGTCTGGCCGCCCGGCGTGGACAGAGCATGCCCTGCCCGGCGGCACTGGGCTGGCTGGTTCAAAATCCCATCCGGCGCTGGTATATGCGCCACCTCATCGACCGGATAGGCATCAAACCCGGCGAAACCGTACTCGAACTCGGCTGCGGACCGGGCGCGTTCACCGTCGAAGCGGCACAGCGCCTGGGGCCAACGGGCAAACTGATCGCCGTTGACATCCAGCCGCGCATGATTGCTCAGGCCGAACGGCGCGTCCAACAGGCCGAATTGAGCAATGTCGAATTTCACATCGCCAGCGCGTACGATTTGCCGGTCGACGACGAAAGCGTGGATCGCGCCTTTCTGGTCACCGTGCTGCCCGAAATTCCCGATCAGGATCGTGCGCTGCTCGAATTGCGCCGTGTGCTCAAACCCACTGGTCTGCTCTCAATCACTGAAGAATTCCTCGACCCGGACTACCCGTTCCCACAAGAGACGCTGCGGCGCGTACAGGCGGCCGGGTTTAGCCCGGAACGGCAGGCGGGCAGTTGGTGGGTCTACACGATCAACTTTTGGAAAGGCGAAGGGTTCGCCTACGATTAAAAGCTGAGGAATGGCGTCATGATTTGGGCCAACCTCTTTCACCGTAAAGCAAGAACATTGGTCACGCTGATCGGGGTCGCCATCGGCGTGGCGGCGATCGTGGCTCTGGGCGCGGTGGCAGGGGGAATGCGCGCCGGCTTTGGCGCAATGACTCAGGACAGCCAGGCCGACCTGGTGCTGACCCAGGCCGACTCGATCAGCGTGCTGCTCAGCAGCATCGACGAGGCCGTGGCCGACAAGATGCGCGCCTGGCCCGAAGTAACCGAGATCGATGGCGTGCTGCTGACCAATGCGTTTAGCGGCGGCACGTCGTATATTTTCATTTTTGGGCACGACCCAAACGGCTTTGCTATTGAGCATTTCCGCATTGTCGAGGGGACCAGTCTGAAAGAAGCACAGCGCACGCGCGGACGACCGATGCTGCTTGGCTGGCGCGCGGCACAAAACTCGGGCAAACAGGTCGGCGATGCGTTCGAGATTGCCAACAGCGTCTTTCGTGTGGTCGGCATCTATGAGACCGGCAACAGCTTTGAAGACGGCGGCGCGGTGATCGCTCTGCAAGAAGCACAACTGCTGACCCTCCAGCAGCGCCACATTTCAATGCTTTACGTTCAATTACGCTCACCATCGGAGGCGGAACGCTTCAGGGCCAAAGCGGCGCGCGCCTTTCCCGATCTGGCAGTATCCACCTCGGCGGGCTTTGCCGAGCAAGAAGAGACGCTGGCCATCATCGACGGGATCGCGGTGGCGGTCGCCGGGCTGGCCGTCCTCTTGGGCGGCATCGTGATGACCAACACTCTGTTTATGTCGGTCTTTGAACGCACGCGCGAGATCGGCCTGCTGCGTGCGGTAGGCTGGCGGCGGCGGCGCGTGATGGCACTGATCCTCGGCGAATCGCTGACCCTGGCCCTGCTGGGTGGGCTGGCCGGCATCGGCCTGGGCGTATTGGGCGTGTGGAGCCTGGGCCGCTCGAGTACGGTCCTCTCGATGTATGGGGTACAGATCTCGCCGCAGTTGCTTGTCCGCGCCCTGATCACGGTCGTGGCCCTGGGGCTGGTCGGCGGCGCGTACCCGGCCTGGTGGGCCAGCCGCCTGTTGCCCCTGGAAGCGTTGCGCTACGAAGGCGGCGGGCACGCGGGCGTGCCCAAATTCGTCCCCGGTTGGGTCGGGCGAAACCTGTGGCGGCAGCGCACACGAACGATGCTCACGCTGCTCAGCATCACGGTGAGCATCGCCGTCCTGATCGCGCTGGGTGCATTACTGGGCGGCGGCATCAACCTGATGACCGAACTCTGGCGCGGCAGCCAGACCGATCTCGTCGCCATCCAGGCCGGAACAGACAGCGACATCAGCGCCATCGACGAGCGCATTGGCGCGCGCATCGCCCTGTGGCCAAAAGTCGAAGCCATTTCCGGCGTCATCCTGGCGGCCATGAACACCGAACAGATGCCGATGTTGATCGTCTTTGGCTACCACCCGCGCGAATACGCCATCCGCCACTTTCGAATCATTCGCGGCGAGCCTTTGACCGCGCGCCACCAGGTCATCATCGGCTGGAAGGCAGCGGAACAGATGAGCCTTGACGTCGGCGATACGCTGCGTCTGCTCAACAGCAGCTTTCGCGTGGTCGGCGTCTACGAAACCGGGCTGGGCTATGAAGAGATCGGCGCAGTCATCAGCCTGCGCGAGGCGCAAACCCTGGTCGGCAAACCGCACCAGGTGATGTACTATGCGATCAAACTGCGCGATCCGGAACAGGCCCAGGCCGTGCGCGACAAACTGGCCGCGGATTTCCCCGAACTGAGCATCGCGCTGACCGCCGAATCAGCCGAGACGATGAGCGATTTCGGGGTCGTGCAAGATATGTTCGGCCAGATTTCGTTTCTGGCCGTCTTGATCGGCGGGCTGGGCATGTTCAACACCATGCTGATGAGCGTGCTGGAACGCACGCGCGAGATCGGCGTGCTGCGCGCGCTGGGCTGGCGCAAACGGCGCGTGCTGGGGCTGATTTTACGCGAAGCGTTGACGCTGGGCGGCATCGGCGGGGTGCTGGGCATCGGGCTGGGCGTGGGGTTGAACGCGCTGCTGCCCGCCGTGCGCGGCCTGTACGGCACGATCGAGCCAATCTACACACCAGAGATGTTTGTACAGGCTATTTTGGTCGCGCTGGTCGCCGGCGCTGTCGGCGGCCTCTACCCCGCCTGGAGAGCGACGCGCATGAGTCCGGTAGAAGCATTGAGGTATGAATGAAAACAACCATCTATGCTTTTTCCGGCACGGGCAACACCGAGATCGTCGCCCAATGGCTCGGCGAGTCGCTCCAGGCGCAGGGGGCCGAGGTCACGCTCACTCGCATCGAGGACGTGCTCAAAGGCAAGGTCAGCCTGAGCAAAGCCGATTTGATCGGCATTGCCCACCCTATTTACGGTTTTGATGCGCCAGGCATCGTCGACGCTTTTGTCGATCGGCTGCCGCCGGGTGGCGACCGACGCACGTTCGTCCTCAAGACGGCGGGAGGCCCATCGCCGAGCAACGACGCGGCCTCGCAGACGATCATCCGCCGGCTGGAGCGCAAGGGCTATGTGGTTTTCTACGATCGCCTGATCGCCATGCCTTCCAACTGGGCCTACACCTACCCGGAAGCGCTGAACAGGCAGCTTGTTCGTGCCGCCGTGCTCAAAACGCAGCACATGGCCGGCGAGATTTTGAGCAATCAAAGGCGGCGGGCACGGGTCGGCCCGCTCTTTCATGCCGCAATGCGCCAGATCCACCTCAGTGAAGAGTTGGGCGGGCGGGTGTTCGGACGGCTGCTCCACACGACCAATGATTGCATCCGCTGCGCCAAGTGCGTCAAAAACTGTCCGGTGGACAACATCTACCAACAGGGCGATCAAATCCGCTTTCGCTGGCGTTGCCTGTGGTGTATGCGCTGCATCTATGCCTGCCCCAGACAAGCCATCGTGCCCCGGCTGGGCAAGTTCTGCGCGCTGAAAAACGGCTACGACATTCATCGCGTGATCCAACAGGCGCAATCGGCAAGCGATGACACAGTCACCGCCAACCTGACCGGCGAATTCAAGGCCTACCTGGAAAACATCGATGCATAGAGGAGACTGTCTATGAAAAAAGTTATTTCCTTTACACTGATCGTTGCTGTGCTGGTTCTCGCCGGCTGCCAGAGCAGCCCCGAAGCCACACCGACGCCGCTCTCGCCGAACAGCAAGGTCGCCCTCGTCTCGGTGACAGGCGAACTCGCCCCGGCGACCTGGGCCTCGATCGGCCCCAAGACGGGTGGCACGATTGTCGAAGTGCTGGTCGAGCCGGGCGATCAAGTGGAGCGGGGATCGGAGCTGGTCAAACTGGACACCGCCGACCTGCAACTAGCCCTCGCCCTGGCCCAGCAGCAAGTCGCGGCGCAACAGGCAACACTCGACGCTTTGAAGAATGGGGCCGGCGATCTCGTGATCGCCCGCGCCGACCGTGAAACAGCCTTCCAACTGGAACAGGCTAAACTCACCCTGGCGATCAAGGAGACGCAACTCGAACAGGCCCAACTCACCGACCCGGCCAACGATGTCGCCCTGGCGCGGGCACAAATCGCCCAGATCGAGGCGCAAATCGTCCAATGGCAGGCGCAAAGTCCCGCCGCTCCGGTCGAGGCGGCGCAGATCGAGCTGGAGCGCGCGCAGATCGCGCTCGACGACACGCAAACCGAGTACAACAAGGCCCTGGATCGCCCGTGGGAAGACCAAGCCGTGCGCGATGCATGGGCCAAGCAGCTCAAGCAGGCCAAACTCAACTACCGCGCCGCCCAGGCGCAGCTCGACGCGGCGCAGAACGCCCAAAAAGCGCACATCCTCGGCAAAGCCGTGCTCGATGCACAGCTAGAAGCCAGTCAGGTTGGCCTGGCCCAAGCCGTCGACGCGCAAGCGGCGTACAGCCTGACCCTGACCGTGCTGGCACAAGAGATCGACACGATCAAGTTGCACATCGAACACCTGGAAGGGTGGAGCAACCCCTACCGTGACCCGCCCTCTGTGGACGAGATCGCCCAACTGGAGGCGTTGCTCCAACATGCCCAACTTCAGGTGGCGCAGATCGAACGGCAGATCGACGATGCGACCCTCGTCGCCCCCTTTGGCGGCGCCGTCGGTGCGGTCTATGCCCGCGTCGGCGAAATCGCCGCGCCGGCCCAGCCCTTGATCGTCGTCGGTGACCTGCGCACGCTGCGCGTGGAAACGACCGACCTGGACGAGATCGACGTGGCCCAGGTGCAGCTCGATCAACAAGTCACTGTGACCTTTGACGCCTTTTCCAATCAGGTGTTTGAGGGCCGCGTGGCGCGCATCTCGCCAATGGCCGAACCCGGCTCCGGCGGAGTCAATTACACGGTGGTCGTCGAACTGGAAGAACTGAACCCGGCGCTCAAGTGGGGCATGACCGCGTTTGTGGACATTGATGTAAAATAAGAGTGAAACGTGATGCGTGAAAACGTATTGCGGTATTGCATACTGCGTAATGAGTAACATACAGTGCGCAGTATGCAGTACTCGTTACGCAATACTCGGTGTATTATGATTATCAAAAGCCTCTTTCGTCGTAAAACTCGCACGCTGCTCACCGCTTTTGGCATTGCCATCGGCGTGGCGGCGGTAGTGGCCCTGGGCGCGTTGGCCGAAGGTTTCATCAGCGGCTACAGCGCGATGGGCAGCGGCAGCGGGGCCGATATTCTGGTGATGCAAGACGATGCGCTGGATATCATGTTTAGCGCCGTTGATCAAGAGGTCGCCCAATCGCTGCGAGCCTTTTCAGAAGTTGAGCGCATCTCGGAGATGATTTACACCTTTGCCGCTACCAACGGCGCGCCCTATTTCATCGTCTATGGCTATGATCCAAACGGTTTTGCCATCGAGCATTTCAAGATCGTCGAGGGTGAAGGATTGTCACAACGCAGAGCAGCAAATAAGCGAAGCGACAAACCGCTACTGCTGGGCCGCGCCGCCGCCGAAGACCTGGATAAAGAGATCGGTGACACTTGGCGCCTCTACGAGACGGTTTACCGCATCGTCGGCATCTACGAAACCGGCCAGCCCTTTGAAGACGGCGCAGCCGTCGTCCGGCTGGAAGACGCGCAAGCGGTCGCCGGCAAGCCGCGCCAGGTCAATGCCTTTTTGATCCGGGTGCGCGACGGTACGGACATCGACGCGCTGCGCAGCCGCATTGAGGCGCAACTGGCGCGGCAGGGACACAAGGTCACGGCGACCACCTCCAACAACTTTGCCGACCAGCAGGATATGTTGCAATACGTTTCCGCCTTTACCTGGACTGTCTCGCTGGTGGCGATCATCATCGGCGGGGTAAGCGTGATGAACACCATGCTGATGAGCGTGCTAGAGCGCACACGCGAGTTTGGCGTGCTGCGCGCCATCGGCTGGAAAAGCGGGCGGGTGCTCGCGCTGGTGGTGGGCGAGTCGCTCATCTTGAGCGCGCTCGGCGGGCTGGTCGGTGCGGGACTGGGGATCGCCGGAGTGCGCGCGGTCAGGAATGTACCAGCGATCAACAGCATGATGCCGGGGACGTTCTCGGTCTCGCTGTTCGTTCAGGCGGGCGTGGTCGCCCTTGGGCTGGGGCTGTTTGGCGGCGGGCTGCCCGCATGGCGCGCCTCCAGGATGCTGCCCGCCGAGGCGATGCGCGCCGAGAGCGGCACTGTCCACGCCCGGCAGCACGTCCGGTTGGCCTTTTTGCGCAACATCCTGCGCCAGCCGGCGCGCACGCTGCTCACCGTGATCGGCATCGGCGTAGCGATCATGGCGATTGTCCTGCTCGGCGCGATGAGCAACGGGATGATCGAGGCCATGTCGGGGCTGGCGCTCGGTTCCGGCGCGCACCTGGTCGGCCTGCAACGCGACGGATCGGTCGATTTGAGCCAGATCGACGAAGGCATTGTGCGGCGCATCGCCGCGCTGCCCGGCGTGCGCGCTGCCGAAGGCTTTTTGACCGGCTATACAGCGATCGGCGACCTGCCCTTTTTCATCGTTTTCGGCTATCAGCCGCGCGGGCTGTCGATCCAGGGATTTTCGATCGTCGAGGGCGAACCGCTGGAAACCAACCGCCAGATTCTGCTCGGGCGTGTAGCGGCGCAAAACCTGCACAAAGAGGTCGGCCAGACGATACGCCTGTTCGATACTTCGTTCAAAGTAGTGGGCATCTATGAGACTGGCACGCCCTTTGAAGACGGCGGCGGCATCGTCAGCCTGCGCGACGCGCAAAACCTCTTTGGACAGCCGCGCAAGGTCAGTTTTGTGGGCGTGTGGCTGCAAGACCCCGAACAGGTTGAGGCGATGGAGCGCGAGATCGAAGCGCGCTTTGCTGAGGTCGATCTGTCCAGGGCCAGCGAGTTCGCCGAGGGACTGAACGATATGCAGATGATGAAGGGGATGATCTGGGGTATCGCGGCAATGGCCCTGGTCGTCGGCGGGTTGGGGATGACCAACACGATGGTGATGAGCGTGATGGAACGCACGCGCGAGATTGGCGTGCTGCGCGCGCTGGGCTGGCACAAGCGGCGCGTGTTGTGGATGATCGTCCGTGAGTCGATCGCCCTCAGCCTGCTCGGCGGCGCGACCGGTATCGTCGTCGGCGTGCTGCTGGGGTACGCGCTCAACCTGGCGCCTATGATACAGGGCTTCCTCAAGATGCAATACACCCTTGACCTGTTTGCGCAGGCAATGGGTACGGCGGTCATCCTGGGCGCTGTCGGCGGCGTCTACCCGGCCTGGCGGGCATCGCAGCTGCTGCCGGTCGAAGCCTTGCGGTATGAATAACGAGGGGATTCCATGACAACACAATGCATCATTGAAACGCGCAATTTGGTCAAGATTTACGGCAACGGCAACGAGGTGCGCGCGCTCGACGGCGTGGATATATACATCGGGCGCGGCGAATTTGTCGCTGTAATGGGACCATCGGGGTCGGGCAAGTCGACGCTGCTGAACATGATCGGCGCGTTGGATCGCCCGACCGAGGGACAGGTGCTGCTTGACGGGCAGGATCTGTCCAAGATCAAAGACCTGGATCGCTTTCGCGCGCGCACGGTAGGCTTTGTCTTTCAACTGCACAACCTGATCCCTACCCTAAACGCGTTGGAAAACATCGAAGTGCCGATGATGGGGCAAACCACCAGCGGGCACAAGCGTCGCGCGCGAGCCAGGGAACTGCTCACTCTGGTCGGGCTGGGCGATCGGATGCATCATCTGCCAAACCAGCTTTCCGGCGGGCAGCGACAGCGGGTGGCAATCGCCCGTTCGCTCGCCAACGAACCGGCCCTCGTCCTCGCCGACGAGCCGACCGGCAACCTCGACTCGCACAGCGGCGCAGAGGTGATCGATCTGATGCACAAAATCAACCGCGAACTCGACACCACATTCATCATCGTCACCCACGACCCCACCGTCGCCCGACAGACGCATCGCGTACTGGCGATGCAAGATGGCAAGATCGCGCACGAGCATCGGGTGGGCGATCCGTATGAGGAAGACCTCAAGGCGTTCAGAGATTCGGAGATCGGGCAGGCGATTTTGCATGGAGAGCAGCCCCTGACCTGCCTTGAGGCCGAAGAACAATCGACCTTGCGACAAATTTTGCAAGCGGTTTAGCGCGATCAAGCCAAGGAGCAAACGATGAAATACAGAACGTTGGGCAAAACAGGATTAAAAGTCAGTGAACTGGGTATGGGCGGGTTGTTCGTCGCCTCGTTTGCCACTGCTCAAGATGAAGCGCGTCGCGCGGTGCGCCGGGCGCTTGAACTGGGCGTCAATTACGTCGATACCGCGCCGGGGTATCACGACAGCGAAGCCGTACTCGGTTACTGTCTGGAAGGCGTCGAGCAGCCATACATCCTCTCGACCAAGCTCGGCGGGCGGCCGCAGCCCTTTGATCCGCAGGACAAGGACGCACTGCGACGGTCGGTGGAAGAAAGCCTGCGCCTGCTGGGTCGCAATAGCATCGATCTGCTGCTGATACACGAGCCGGATCGCCCCGGCCAATACGACTGGTTCCCCGACTGGGAGCATTTCCACGGGCCGGTTTGCGAACTGCTGGCTGAACTGAAGGGTGAGGGCATCATCCGCTTCACCGGCCTGGGCGGGACGACGGCCTACACGCTGCCGCACATCATCGCCACCGGCGAATACGACGTGGTGCTGACCGCGTTCAAT
>JAFGEY010000294.1 GCA_016931365.1 Anaerolineae bacterium | reverse complement strand
CGCAACTGATCAATGTAGACATCGGGGGCGTAAACCGGTGATTGGTCAGCCGGCGTCTGGTTGAGCACATCTTCCACCGGTCTTCCGAACAGTTTCTGAATGGCCGGGTTGACATAGACGCGACTAAATTCCCGGTCGTAACGGGCGATAAAGTCGGGCGAGTTCTCCACGAGGGCGCGGAAGAGTTGTTCGCTGGCCAGGATCTGCATTTCTGCCTTTTTGCGCTCGGTGATGTCGCGAGCAACCGCATAAATATTTGTCTCCACAGGAAATGAGCGCCACTCAATCCAGCGATACGCACCGTCTTTGCAGCGGTAGCGGTTGGCAAAATTCAGCACCTCTTTTTGCTCGGCAAGCTGGGAAACCGCCTGCAAGGTTGCTTCCAGATCATCTGGATGGACAAAGTCCAGAAAACGCCGGCCTTCGAGTTCTGAAATAGGAAAACCGAGCGTCGACTCCCATTCTGGATTCAACCGACGGAAGTATCCGTCTGTGTCGGCGATACACAACAAATCCAGGGCATTGGTAAAGTAGCGATCCAGTTCCTCCGTCTTTTCCCGCAGAGCTTCCTCGATCCGCTTGCGCTTGAAGAGATGGCCTAATGTTGTCGCGTAGAGCCTGATAAGCTCAAGCTGTTGCTCCGTGATCGGCTGGTGGTGAAGAAGATTATCAACGCTGATAAGACCGATCGTCTCATTACCGTCCCATAGCGTGGCAACCGCGCGGGATCCCTCCCCCACTTGCCGGCGAAAATGATCGTACAGGAGGTTATTCTGCACCATTACGGTCGACTCTTTGCGATAGAGCAGTTGCCAATCAGGATCGTCAGGACCGAATTCGACTTCTCTCCCCCGTTCATCTCGAAGCTCTCCACGTTCATCTGTCCCAAAAGAACCTTTTGCAAGACCCAGACGCTCACCAACGAACCAGATACCGATACGGTCGAACCCTAAACGTGAACGTCCCAATTCTACTGCGCGCCGGCTGAGTTCATCATGGGATTCGACCTTAGAAAGTTGATTTGTTATTTCCTGTAATGCAGCCAATTGTGCGGAGAATTGTAATGCAGCCTCACGATTTCGTTCAAGTTCTTCTTCTGCCCGTTTGCGCTCGGTGACATCGGAAATAGATACCAACACTTTGCTCAAAGAATTTTCATAGCCCAGAGCCGCGTTGATTTGTAGAACGACAAATCGTATCTCGCCGGCAATCGTCCGGTGGATCATCTCGCTCTCAAACCGTTGCCCCTTCCCAGCCAGAACGATCAGCTCTTCCCGAAAAACCGGCAACGATTCTTCGGCAAGAACCGGTGAAAGCGGGGCGAGCAGTTCATCCTTGGTATGGACTCCCACCAATGCCAGCGTGGCTTTGTTGACGTCTAGCACCCTGATCAAACTGGCACAGTATCGCACGGCCTCTGGGTAATTCTCAAAATAGGTTCTCAGGTCGGCGATGCCTGAGGCACGCAGGTCGTCCAGGTATGCTTTGACCTGGGAGAAATCTTCCTCCCACAGAGAAATGGGCGAGTCCTCGAACAGCGTTCGATAGCGTCTCTCGCTTTCCCGCAGCGCCTCCTCTGCTCGCTTGCGTTCGGCGATATCCAGAAAGGCGCCGACGGTGCCCGCTACCCGATCGTTTTTATCGCGAAAGACATCCTTGGCATAAATGACCGGGCGGTCGACGCCGTATTGGTCTCGCACCGTGAATTCATAAATTTGGCGGGCAGGGTTGCTCATTAACTCCAGGTCTTTGTCGTGGTAGGTTCTCGCATGTTCACTGGGCCAGAGTTCGAAAACAGTCTTCCCCTTCATTTCTTCCGAAGTAACGCCCATTATCTCGGAGAAGGCGCGGTTGCAACCCAGGTACCGGCCTTCCCTGTCTTTGTAGAACACAGGCGTGGGTATTGCCGAAAGCAGCGCCTCGGTAAATCTCGCTGACTGTTTCAAAAGTGAATGCGTTTCTATGAGCGCCTCTTCCGCCCGCTTGCGTTCAGCTCGCGTGCGCAGCGTGTTGATGCCGAAGGCCAGGTCGCCGGCCAATTCTTCCAAAAGCTGGATTTCGTCGGATGTAAAGGCATTGACCTCCGCAGAATAGAGTATGAGAACACCAAAGACCTGGGCATTTTCATCCTTGAGGGGCAACGTGATGCTGGATCGATAGCCACGTTGCAAGGCGCTTTCACGCCACGGGGCCATGCGAGGGTCGGTCGTGAAATCCTGGGCATAGGTTATTTCGCCACTCCGGATGGCTGTTCCGGCAGGGCCGCGCCCCCGTTCCGTGTCAGACCAGGTGAGCTTGACCTGTTCGAGATATCCATTCTCGATCCCGGCCCAGGCGACAGGGCGTATGGTCCTGGCCTCATCGTTTTCGGCATAGCCCACCCAGGCCATGCGATAGCCGGCCTCGTCGCAAACAATGCGGCAAATATCATTGAGCAAGATCTGCTCGTCAACCGCTCGCAGCAGAGCCTGATTACAATTGCTGATGGCGTGCAATTCTCGATTCAGTCGGTGCAGCGCCTCTTCCGCCTGCTTACGTTCAACAATATCCCAGGAAAGGTCACCCAATTGGGATACGATCTCGACATCGTTCTCACTATAATCAGTAGCCTTGTTGCCAACGCCGATGATCGCCCTGATCAGGTCGCCTCTGAAGATCGGGACGACCGCTTCCCTGACGACCGGCGCATGACCCTCGGGCATCCCTTTGCGGTGAGGCAAAGAAGCATAATCGTTGTGAATCACAGGGCGGCGTTTATGGATGCAGTCTACCCATACCCCTGCCTGGGCAATGTCGTAATGGCTGCCTTTTCCCTCCGCTATGCACATATTATTCAGGGTGTTCGTCGACCAGCTCTGCAATGAGAGTGTTTTTTGATCCGCTTCGAGAAAATGATAGAAACCAACCTGACTCCCGGTCAACGCCTCGATCTCGTCCACCGTTGCCGTCAGCAATTCATCCGTCGAATGCGAGTTGGCAAATTCCAGCAGCCGGAGGCGTGCCTGCAGAATGTTCTGGACTCGTGTGCGCTCGGTCACATCTTGCGCCATCATCAGTGCGGCCTGGTATCCTTCATACTCAATAGCATGGGAGGTGATCTCTACATCAATCATCGTCCCATCTTTTAAGCGATGACGCCACAAGTCCGAATGCTGCGGGGGTAGGCACTTGCACTTTATATTCTCGTGCCGGCAGGGAATATGCACCCGCGGACAAATGTCCTTGAGCGTCATTTTGAGCAAGTCATCCCGCGAGTAGCCATAATTTTCCTGTGCCGCTTCGTTCACTGCCAGAAAAGCCAGTGTCTCGAGATCGTATATCCACATAGGAACGGGATGGTTATCAAACAGCAAACGGTTCACTTTTATCTGCGGCGAGGAACCAGTGCCAACAATCGGAAAGGGGCAGCCAGACTCACGAGCTGTTTCTGCCGGCGGAGAAGGTGTTTCCTCTGGCACAAGGCCAGCCGTCTCGAGCGTGCGGCGGGTGGTTCGGTTGGCTTTTTCATAACGCAACCTCCTGGTGATGGCATCCTGTCTCTGCTGAACAGATCAACCCTAATCGACGCTCGCTGGTTACGACTGAGTGGACGCCCTGCATCCGCCAGCACCTTACTCACTCGCTCCCGCATCACCGGCGCCGCAAACCCCTGCACACCGAAACGATCTCGCCGCCAAGCTGCACCGTGATCACGATGGCCAGTGCGGTCTTGCCCACGCCCGTCGGGCCGACAAGGGCGATCAACAGCGGATTGTTGGTTTGATCCATGGGCTGCGCCGGAGAGGATCATGCCTGAATTTAAGTGACCGGTCAGCATTCACCAGTTACTGGTGTGGTTGCTCTTTCAGCGAAAAGGCCCGCATCTCAATCACTTATCAAAAAGTCCAGCACCTGCTTTTTAAATCGGCCAACCATCTCCCCGGCCACAACGTGTGAACCTCCGTCGATGATGACCAGCTTGGCCCCCGTGATCCGGGAGGCCAGCACTTCCGATGACTGCGGCGCTATCAGCCTGTCTTTGCTGCCCGTCAATACTAGCGTGGGAGACCGGATCAGGTGCAGTCGATCCAGGACATTGTGTGTCATCATAGCTTCGATCTGTTCCGTCAAGCCTTTGAGCGTACCGTACCTCGCCTGAAGCTTGGCCAACGTCACGAACACCAGTCGGCTGAACGGCCGGTTGCAAGTCCGCGAAACGATGGCGTCTATCAGCTTTCGGAGATCTGCGGAGGCAAGGTCAGACCGCGATCGATTCCAGTTGGGTGTAATCGTCTTTGCCAAGTCAAAGAGCCATCGCCCGTCCGCGCTCGTGCTGAAGAGAATCAACTTGTCTACTCTTTGTGGGTGATCGATGGCGATGTGCTGCGCCACCATACCTCCCATGGATCCTCCCAGCAGGTGCGCTCTGTTTATCCCCAAAAAGTCCATCAGACCGACGGTATCATTGGCCATCATGCTAATGCTGTATGGACCGGTCGGCTTGTCGCTGCCGCCAATGCCTCTGTTGTCGAAAGTGACAACGCGGTAGTGCTTGGCAAAGGCGCGCGCCAGGGCGAACAAGGTGTTTTGAGCACTGGCGAACCCGGCGATCATGATTAAGGGTTGTCCGTCACCACGGACATTATAGCACAGATTGATGTCATTCACTTTCGCTAACAGCATTTTCACCTCCATGCTAGGCCAATCATTGCAACAGCGTAACTACTCAGCCTGATCGGATAAGAAACCAGGTTTTTGATATAAAACGATGCGCCGCATCAATGTGTGATAACGCGATTCCAGTTCTGGATAGTAGGCTCTCAGGTGTTCAAAAAAACGTTATACATCTGACGGGTATTCGTAATCTATTGCTGTTTCGCAAGTAATTTCCTTAATCATTCGCTTTCATCTGCCGCCGACTCTGGCACAGTAACTTTCAAAAACCAGAACCTTGGCTGCCTCAGAGTGCGCGTATACCCGCGCCGCAAGGCGGTTGGCTGCACGCCGGGGTTGGCCTGCGCCTTGGTTCAGATAGCTACTGCATAAACAAAAAAAGCGCACCCAAGGCGCGCTTTTTCTACTCGCTCAAATGTCAATTAGAAAGCCGGATCCGCTCTCGGCCCTCCAGCAGCGCTGCCGCCGCGATAAGTGCTACAAAGCCGAGCACCACCCACGCCGACAGCGCACTATGTCCCGTCGACGGCAAAGGAGACGTTTCGGCCTTTTTGATCCCGCCACCGATCACCAGCGTTTCCACCTGTAATTCATAGCTGGTTACGGCGTCACGCTCGCCGCCACCGGCCTGGTCGGAGGTGAGGTTGGCGTGATGGATCAGCCGGGTGCCCGCGGCGACCTCATCCTTGATTTGCGCTTCGATTTCAACCCAAAAGGACTCGTAGGAAGGCTCGAACATACCCATCTCAACCGACAGGCGCTGTCCGTAGCGATGAATCGTGCCCCGGGTGGTCGAATACGTCGCGATTTCGACCTCGTCGGGCAGGTCACAGGTCAGCCAGATGTTGGTTGCCTTTTGTCCGGCAACGTTGGAGACCTGAAGCTGGTACTTGAGCAGGTCGCCCGGACTGGCCTGTGTCTTGTCGACGATCAGCGCCAGGTCGATCTTGCGTTTGGTCGGATCGACGCCGGAAGGCGACCCGGGCTCTGTGCCGGGAATTGGTGTGGGTGTCAGAGTACTCACCGGTGGGCGCGTTGGGACATCGATTTGTGATGGCGGCGCGCCGGTCACTTGAAGCGGGATCACCGCCCAGGCCCAGGCGATCACGAGTAGACCGACCAGTAAACCCCAGACAAGGGGGCGTTTTGAGCTGCTCATCGCGCTGCTCCTTTCACCAGACCGCGCTCGCGCGCAGCGGTGATACGTTTAATCGACATAATGTAACTCTATTATACCACCACCAGTGCACTTTGTAAACTATTAATTTGTCATAATGTGATGACAGTTAACGCTGCGGCTTGAATACGCATATGCTTAACGGCGGCACAGTTAGGTTGAGCGAATAAGGTCGTCCCTGCCAGGGCAATTCTTCCGACCAGAACCCACCCTGGTTGCCCATATTGCTGCCGCCATAAATGGCAGCGTCGCTGTTCAGCACTTCCTGATACAGGCAGTGCTCCGGCACGCCGATGCGATAGCCCTCGCGTGGTGTGGGCGTCAGGTTGCACAACACCACCAGGTGATCGCCGGGATGTGCGGCGCGGCGAATGTACGAGATGATGCTGTGCTCCCAGTCGTGCAGGTCGATCCACTCAAAGCCGGCCGGGCTAAAGTCGCGCTCGTGCAGCGCCGGTTCGCTGCGATAAAGCCGGTTCAGATCGGCGACAAAGCGCTGCAATTTCTGGTGCGGTTCCCACTGCAACAGGTGCCAGTCGAGGCTGCGTTCCTCGCTCCATTCGCGCCACTGACCGAACTCGCCACCCATAAAGAGCAGTTTTTTGCCGGGATGGGTATACATAAAGCCATAGTACGCCCGCAAATTGGCAAGCTTTTGCCAGTCGTCGCCGGGCATCTTGCCCAACATCGATCCCTTGCCATGCACCACCTCGTCATGCGAAATAACCTGGACGAAATTCTCGGTAAAGGCATAGACCAGGCCAAAGGTCAGGTCATTGTGATGATATTTGCGATAGACAGGGTTCTTTTGGATGTAACGCAACGTATCATTCATCCAGCCCATGTTCCACTTGAACCCGAAGCCTAGCCCGCCGAGGTAAGTCGGCTTGGAGACACCCGAAAACGAGGTCGATTCTTCGGCAACCGTTATGACGCCGGGGAAATACTGGTAGCAGAGTTCATTAAAGCGGCGGATGAACGAGATCGCCTCCAGGTTCTCATTGCCGCCGTAGACGTTCGGCTCCCACTCGCCGGGCTGGCGCGAATAATCGAGGTAAAGCATCGAAGCTACCGCGTCGACGCGCAGCCCGTCGACGTGGTACTTGTCCAGCCAAAAGAGGCCGCTGGCGATGAGAAAATTGCGCACCTCATTACGCCCGAAATTGAAAATCAGCGTGCCCCAATCCTTGTGCTCGCCCTTGCGCGGATCGTCGTACTCGTACAGCGCTGTGCCATCGAAACGGGCCAGGCTGTGTGCGTCGCGCGGAAAGTGCGCCGGCACCCAGTCGAGGATCACGCCGATGCCGTGCTGGTGGCAGCAATCGACGAAATACATAAAATCCTGCGGCGTGCCAAACCGGCTGGTCGGCGCAAAATAGCCGGTTACCTGGTAGCCCCAGGAGCCGTCAAAAGGATGCTCCATCACCGGCAGCAGTTCGATGTGCGTGTAGCCCATCTCCAGGACGTAATCGACCAGTTTGGGGGTCAATTCACGATAGGTCAGAAAACGCTCGCCCTCCTCCGGCGCGCGCATCCACGATCCGAGGTGCACTTCGTAAATTGAGACCGGTTTATAAAGTAAATTGGTCTGCGCGCGCTGCTCCATCCACACTGCATCATCCCATCGATAGCCCTCGATGTCCCAGATCACCGATCCCGTGCGCGGGCGCATCTCGGCATAGAACGCGTAAGGGTCGGCTTTTTCTAACAGTTTACCATGCGAGCCGCGAATCTTGAACTTGTACACCTCGCCCGGCCCGATGCCTGGGATGAACAACTCCCACACGCCGCTGCCGCCGCGCACGCGCATCGAGTAGCGGCGCTCGTCCCAGGCGCTAAAGTTGCCGACCACGCTGACCGCCTGGGCGTTGGGCGCCCACACCGCAAAGAGCGTGCCCCGCACCCCGCCGATCTCGATCGCGTGCGCGCCGAGCCGGTCATAGCTCTTGAAATGGTTGCCCTCGCCGAGCAGTTGCAGGTCGAAATCGGAGAGCACGGGCAAAAATGAATAAGGATCGACGATCTCCCAACTGTGCCCCTCGACGTTGGTCGCGCGCAGGCGGTAGCCAAAGACCTCGGAGCGGCCGGCGCAGACCGCCTCATAGATGCCGTCGACGTGAACGCGCGACATCGGGTATTCGTCGCCGCCTGCGGCAACCACGGTCAGCGTGTCGGCGTGCGGCACCATCGCCCGCACGGTGACGACCTGCTCGCCTTCCCATTCGACCACGTGCGCGCCGAGCACGTCAAAGGGATCGTGGTGGCGCATTTGTACGATGCGGTTCATTTGATCGGCTGACAGAGTCGTTTTCATAGACACCTCTTGTTCAAATTATCGATAACCATCCCGAAAGCTCCGAGCTTTCGAGAAGGTACAAGGCGGGTTAGAAACCTGCCCTACTTGATGGCCACAATCAGTTCTTCCCCTGCCTCGGCGCGCTCGATCAGACCGCAGGCCTGCAAGCGGCGGATCAGGTCGATCCACTGCGCGCGGCGAGGATCTTGATCGAACACCTCGCGCAAAATCCGGGCCGCTTTTTCGACCTCGCCGTGCTCGTCGGCCAAGGTGAGCGCCTGCCAGTAACCCAACTCTTCCAGCTCGGGCGCTTGCGCGCGGGCCTGCGCCCAAATCTCCAGCGCCCGGTCGATGCCCTCCTCGTGCAGCGCGCGATACCCCTGCCGGTCGATCAACTGGGCGTTGCGCAGCCGCACCAATCGATCCAGGTCATCCAACGGCCGGGCCGACTCGTCGACGCGCAGGTCGTACACCGTGGCAGCAAAGCCCTGCGCCCCCTTTTCCCCGCTGACCACCCGCAGCGCCGCCGACTGCATGCCGCGAATGTCGCCGCCCTCGCGTTGCGCGGCGTGCAGCGCGGCCATCATCCGCTGGGCCAGACCCTGTGCTGAGCCTGTCGAAGCAGCGCCTTGGGCAGCCTCGAACGCTTCAGCCATCGCCGGAACGACCCGATCGGTGTCCATCATGTTGGCCTGCACGCTGTATCCCTCGCCGGTGTGATGCGCGGCATAGGCGATGCAGCCGTCGCCCGTCCACGCGGCGGCGCGCCCCTCGGCGTCGACCACGGCCAACTGGCGGCGGTTTGCGCCCTCATCGGTCGCCACCAGCGCCTCGACGACCCTCGGCGCGGGCACACCTTCTTGCAGCATCGCCAGGCCCATCGGCCCAAAAGCGACGTTGACCAATGACTGCGTCGCCACAGCACCGACGCCGGGCAGCAGCCAGGGCACGATCGCGCCGACGCACATCTGATGCGTCTGCACAGCGACACCCAACTGCCCTGTTTCGGCGTCGCGGGCGACAATGCTGAACGTTGAAAAGAGCGTTTCGTAGCGAGAGAGTTGCATCATCGACTCCTTTGGGCAAATTCGCTTTGTAGGGCGCGTTTCCATACGCGCCGCAAAGTTTGGATTGCCCACCTATTCAGGCAGCGTTTGCACGCCTTCAGCCGCTTCGGCGAGCGCAGCCAGGTCGTCCAGCCAGCCCAGCATCAGTTCACCCCGCGCCGGTCGAACGTGCGCGCGCAGCCAGACGCGCTCCGGTTGGATGTACAATTCAGTCGTACCTATTGCTTGTGCATCGATCAATGAGCGGGAAAAGACGTTCTGTGCCTCAAAATCGGCCAATAATCGCCGGGCTGACGTCTCGTCGGATGCATACACTTGTAACCCGGCCAATACCGGCGCGTCGACGGCGATCTGAGCGCAGCGGCGGCAATCGAGCAACGGGCGCGTAATGCCCGCCGCCAGCCGCAGCCCCGACAGCGCCTCGACGGTCATGTCGATCACCGCGGCCTGCCCGCGATACGGCGGCAAATAACGCACGGTCGCCGGACGATCTTGCACCGTGCCCCGGTACTCGCGCCCGACCAGCATATACCCACGCGCGGTAAACCCGGCCTCAGTAAAGGCTGGATCGAATTCGCCCCCGCGGCCCAGCACGCCGGCGACCAGATAGATGGCAAAAGCGCCCAAAAACAACAGCCCCAGTGTGCCGGTGCAAATCGCCGCCATCAGGTTGCGGCCCTTGCTGAATGGCTCCGGCAGCGGCCCGGGCAGGGGCGTCGCCAGCAGGAGGATCGCGCAGACGAAAATCACCAAAATGCCCGCGAACAAGATCAGAACCCAGCGCATCACTCTCTCCTTGTCTCGTCCGAAGAAAGGCGCAGCGCGCTCATCGCCGCGGCCAGCGATTCAAAGGATGCCTCGGGCGGAACGCCACTGGCCTCGATGGTGAGCAGGCTGGTGTAACCCCACTCCGCGCATATCTTGTGCATCGCCTGAGACCTATCTATTACCCACATCTTTTGCCCAAACAAAAATATCTGGTAAACTATCTTCCCATCTTATGAAGACAGGAAGAGCGTGAAAT
>JAFGEY010000293.1 GCA_016931365.1 Anaerolineae bacterium | reverse complement strand
GTTCAAGCCGGACACCGTCTTTTGCTACGACCCGACGCGCATGTTCTCCGGCGGCTCGTACGTCAATCACCCCGACCACCGCGCCGTGGCCACCGCCGCGCTCGACGCGATCTCGCCCACGGCGGCGATGCCGCTTTCCTTCCCCGAGCTGGGCCTGGAGCCGCACCGCGTGCGCCAGATTTTGGTCGCCGCCACGCCGGCACCCGACACCTGGATCGACATCTCGGAGACATTTGAGCTCAAGGTCGAGGCGCTGCGCAAGCACGAGAGCCAGCTCAACGGCAGCCGCCGCGACTTTATGGGTATGATCAAGCAGTGGGCCATCGACACCGGCATGGCCGCCGGGCTGCAATACGCCGAGGCGTTTATGCAGATCGTGCGCGGCGATGTGGAACCGGATACCGTCTAGCTTTCTCGCGGTGACGGAGACCATCGCCGCGAGAAAAAAACTAGATACCCTAAGGATACGGTCATGAAACCCTTTGACATTGCCCCATTTGCCATGCCCAACGGGCCAACCGGCGAGCTGTTGTTTGAAGAAGCGCGCGACATTGAGTCTGTAGAGGTCGTCTTTGGCGGTTCTGCGCCGTCAGAGGCGCGGCTGGAATACAAGCGCAAAGTATGGCCTCACACACGCATCGAACGGCCAGGCGACCTGGATCAGGTGCGCCCAATGGTCTTTGGCTGGGCGCGCGTGGACGACCTGTTCACCCCCCTATGGATAGACGCTGCCACAGAGGTCAGTTCGCCCGGCCCGGACACGCTGCGTTTCACCTTCAGGCCGTTGCGCAGCAAAGTGGCCGATTTCCCCGACGCCGAACAGTACAATGTGACGTTTCGCCGCACGGTAGGCGTGCGCGTGATTGGGAGCGACGTTCCCATTCTCACTATGCGTGTTTTCACCTGCTCCCGCCCCACGCGCAGCCGGCTGCGCATTGAATTACACGCCGGCTGCCGCACACCCGCCACGCAGATTGACGTTGAGGGCTATAACGCCCTGGTCTGCTCGATCACGCCCGGCCCCGGCACTTGTGCCAACGGCAGCACCGTGCGGGTAGAGTCCGCCGAATCCGCTCATTTTGAGTTAGATGTCGAACACATGCATCCCGCCCACCGCTATGCCCACGACGATGGACATCTCTTGTTCGCGCTGGGACAGGATGCTTTTACCATCTCACTGACCGCTTTGGAGGCCGAAGGGCCGATCTGGTTTGCCGAGGCCGGGATTTATGTTGTCCTGGCCGATGACACCAAAACATTCCCCCACTATTATGCCCACATCGCTGGCTGCCAGACGGTAGCCCGACAAGTTTCTGCCCGGCCCGAACAATCGCTGGCCGGGGCTATGAACGGCCAGCCGCGCCCGCATCCCATCGCCTATTGCTTCGGCTGCAAGCACGCCCGCCAAAAATTCTGGATCGAGCCGTGCGGCGACCTGCGCCTGACCGCCTGGCCAATGCTGAAACAGGCCGGACGTGACACGCCTCGCTGGAAAAACCAGGGTGACGCCCGTTGGCTGTTCGGGTTCGACCGCTGGGCAGTGGAAGGACGGCACAATGACCCCTGGCCGGTGATGGCTTACAATCTGCAATTCCGCCGCAACGACGTGCGGGCGCAGATCAAGAGTTTTGCCGTGCCGCTGACACAGTCCATCCTGGCGGGAGAACCCCGGCCCGACGACATTATAGTTGCCCTGATGCGCTTTAGCTTTCAGAACGTCGGCGACCACCCGGCCCCGGCCGAACTGCCCGTTGCCTACAGCCCCAATGCCGCCAAGACCCACAACCGCCGCGACGAACTGGGCCACGGGGTGCGCGATCAAACCGACACCCTGGTGCCGCTGTGCCCACGCGAAACATTGATCCTGGACGGCGACCGGCTGCTCGGCGAATTTGAGGAGACGACGGTGCTGCGCATGGCGTTTCAAACCGATATGACTGCCACCTTCACTGCCGGCGGAGTCAATTGGCGCAAGGAGCTTGGCCCCGGCGAGCGTTGCGAATTTCTGGCGCGCATCCCCTACGTAGCTGTCGAATCACAGGCCGAATTGGACGCGTTGCGCGGGCTGGATTGGGATCGCTGCTATGACGAAATGGCGCAGTACTGGCGCGCCGAAAGCCGCAAGGGTGCGCAAATTCATACGCCCGACGCTCACCTCAACGCCGTTTATGCCGGACATCTGCCCATAGTCCTGATCAGCGATCTGGGCCATCCGGACGGATCGGGCCTCGTCAACACATCGGTTGGCACGGCGACCTATGGCAATTACACCAACGAATCGGTGATGATCATCGAAGAGCTGGCCCAGCGGGGACTGATCGACCAAGTGCGCCGTCGCCTGGCCGTGTGGACGCGCTATCAAGGCACGGTGGGGTTGATCGGGCGGTTTACCGACTATGAAGGCTTGTTCTTTGGCGCCGGCGGGTTAGAGTCGGGGCAGAGCTACAACCAGCATCACGGCTGGGCGTTGTGGGCGCTGGCCTGTCACTACTTGCACACCGACGATCGCGAGTGGTTTGAGCAAGTCGTCCCAAATGTGGTGCGTGGGGTCGAATGGATCGTCCGTCAACGTCGGGAAACGATGGGCGACCTGCCCCATTCGCGCGGCTGGGAGCGCGGCTTTTTGCCCGCCGGCGCCCTGGAAGACGTGGATGACTTTTTCTACTGGCTCAGCACCAACTGCCTGACCTGGCGCGGGCTGGACAGCGCGGCAGCGGCGCTGAAGCAGTACGGGCACCCACAAGCAGTGCAGTATCAAGAGGAGGCTGATGCTTTTCGAGGAGATCTGGTACGAGGGTTTGAGATGGCGCGCCGCCACAGCCCGCTGATCCGCCTGCGCGACGGACGTTGGATCCCGCACTATCCATCGCGTCTGTATTGCCGGGGCCGCGACTATGGCTGGATACGCGAAGTCCTTGAAGGCTCAGTTTACCTGCTCCTTTCCGGTCTGTATGATGCGCAGAGCCAGGAGGGCGGCTGGATCCTCGACGATTACCTGGACACCCGCTATATGAACCCGCCCTTCGGCTATCGCATACAAGATCCGCAAACAGAGTGGTTCGACTGTGGCGGGTTTTCAGCACAGCCTAACCTGCTGGCCGGCCTGCTGCCGCACCTCGACCGTGATGAGATCGAGGTTTATTTGTGGATGTTTTTCAACGCCTGGGCCGCCTGTTACCGCGAAGAAGTTCAAGCGATGGTCGAACATCCCCAGCCGGTGCTGGGTTTCTCCAACACAGCGCCTTTCAAGACAAGCGATCAGTCCAACGCTATGAAATGGTTGGCCTATATGTTCGTCTATGAGCGAAACGGGCTGCTTCACCTGGGTCGCGCCATTCCACGCGCCTGGTTTGCAGGCCAGGAAGCCTTTGGCGTCGAGCGGCTGTATACGCCCTCCGGCGCCGTCTCTCTCACCTTCAGGCCGCACCTCGACGCAGGCCAGATCGAGGCCGAGGTCGAACTCAAACTGCGCCAACTGCCTGACCGGCTGCTGCTGCGTTTTCGCCACCCTCACCAAAAGCCGATCTGCGCCGTTTGGGTGAACGATCAACCTCACCAGGCCTTTGATGCTGCAAGTGGAGACATCGAACTTGTATCCGCCAGCGGCAGATTCCATGTGTCGGTCACCTACTCCGGCTAAACCGGGGCTGAATTTTGAGTAAAAAGGAGGCTTGATGAAAATCACCAACATCGAATGTTATCCCGTCTGGGGCGGCGGGCGCAATTTCACCTTTGTCGTCGTCGACACCGACGAAGGCATTTACGGCGTCGGCGAGGCGGGGATCACCGCGCGCGAGCTGGCGATCCAGGGCGCGATCGAGCATTTCAAGCCGCTGCTGATCGGCCAGGACCCCTTCCGCACCGAGCACCTGTGGCAGCTCTTGTTCCGGGGCGGCTTTTTTCCCGCGCAGCGCATCCTCACCGCCGCCATCGCTGCCATTGACATTGCGCTGTGGGACATCAAGGGCAAAGCGCTGGGCGTGCCGGTCTACCAACTGCTCGGCGGCAAGTGCCGCGAGCGGGTGGTCTGCTACCCGCACAACAGCGGGCACGCGCTGGAAATCGCCCCGTTGGTCGAATCCTGCCTGCAAACCAAAGAAGAAGGCTGGAAATTTGTGCGCTGGGGTTTTCCGCAAGACGGCGATGTGCTGGAGCCGCGCCAGGCCATACCGGCGGCGATCCGGCAGTTTCAGGCCGTACGCGAGGCGGTCGGCGACGAGATCGAGATCACCTTTGACGTGCACACCCGCCTGGATTTGCCCGAAGTGGTCTGGCTATGCCGCGAGGTGGAGGCGTTTCACCCCTTTTTCATCGAAGACCCGCTGCGCTCCGAAAACCCGGACTCGTTCAAGACGCTGCGCCCGCGCACCCACGTGCCGCTGGCGGCGGGCGAGCAGTTCAGCTCCAAGTGGGAGTTTCGCCAGTTGATCGAGGAAGAGTGGATCGATTACGCACGCATCGACTTGTGCATCGCCGGCGGGCTGACCGAGGCCAAAAAGATCGCCGGCTGGTGCGAGACGCACTATATCAAGCTGGCGACGCACAACCCGCTCGGTCCGGTGTCGAGCGCGGCCTGCCTGCACCTCAACCTCTCCTGCCCCAACTTTGGCGTCCAGGAGCAGCCGCGCAAGCCGGGCACGACCCTCACCGACGTGGTGCCGGTGCAGGTGGCGTGGGCGGATGGCTACCTGCTGCCGCCGACGCGCCCCGGCCTGGGCGTCGAGTTTGACCGCGAGGCAGCCAAGGCGCACCCCTTCCAGATGCGCGAGATCCCCCACCTGCGGCGGCTGGATGGATCGGTGACGAATTGGTAAACACACGACCGCCGACGGCAGACCACGGTCAGTGATCAGTGATCAGTGGTCGGCGGTCTGACTCATCATTAGCGTCAATGTGAAACTCGCACAAGCATATTTATGAAATTCCAGGATAAACAAATCGGTCTGATGTACGTCTCACTCGCCGTGTTCGCCTTTTCGACCACGCCGGTGTTCATCCGTTGGGCCGGCGCGCTGTCGCCTTTTGTCGTCACCGGGCTGCGCATGCTCATCGGCGCCCTGACGGTGCTGCTGATCGGCGCGCTGCGCGGGCACAAGCCGCATATCCCGCGCGCCGACCTGGGCCGCTTTGCGCTGTGGGGGCTGATCGCCGCGCTGCATTTCATCTTTTACATCGCCTCACTCGGTTTCACCACGGTTGCGCACTCGCTGGCTTTGGTCTATACTTCGCCCATCTGGGTATCGCTGTTCAACGCGCTGCTGAACCGGGAACCTTTGCCTCGAACCAAGTGGATCGGCATCGTCATCACCGTCGCCGGGATGGCGGTGCTGTCGGGGTTCGAGCCGGCGTGGACCTGGCGTATGCTGCTCGGCGACCTGATGGCGCTCGGCTCGGCGCTCACCTTTGGCCTCTACTCGGCGACGGGCCGCGCGCAGCGCGGGCGCTATTCGCTGTGGACCTATGCTGGCGGCGTGTACGGGATGGCCGGGCTGTGGCTGCTGCCGCTGGCCCTGCTCACCTTGAAAATGCCCGCACAGCCCGGACTGCCCTTGTTATCGGTCCTGATCCTGGGTGTGTTCCCGCTCGGCGTCGGCCACACACTGTACAACGCCGCCTTGCGCCGCGCACACCCGACGCTGGTCAACATCATCGCCACGCAAGAAGTGACCGGCGGCATTCTGCTCAGTTGGTGGCTGTTGGGCGAAACGCCGACGCCCAACGCCATCGCCGGCGCGCTGATTATGTTGATCGGCGTAATTCAGGTTGTCATTTAGCGCCGCAATTTGCGTCTTGGCACTGAAATTGGCTTTTTCCAGGAGACTCGTTCGGTTGAATAAAAATCTCGTGCAGAGTTGCCAGACTACGAACTTTTTCAGAGGAGGCGCACAATGGAAAAATTAGCCCAGCCGATTTATGTGGGGGAATGCCGGCGCACAGTTCCCGGCAATGCGGTGGCAGGGGAGTACGTGACCCTGTGGGGCGAACCGTATTACTGCATCCGCAACTATGACCAAATGCCGCCGTTCTTTATGAGCATTGTGAGCAGCACCGACCACTGGCTGTTTATTTCCAGCACCGGTGGGTTGACGGCAGGACGCAAAGATGCACAATCGGCGCTATTCCCTTATACCACCGACGACAAAGTGACGGACAACGCCGCCACCACCGGCGTTCTCGCCCTGGTGGTGGTCACGCGTGGCTCACGCACCCATCTATGGACGCCGCTTTCCGCCAGGTATGCGGGCCTGTACCGCATCACGCGCAACCTGTACAAGAATGGTTGCGGCAACAAGCTGCTGTTTGAGGAAATCAACCACGATTTGGGCCTGACATACCGCTATGCGTGGCGCACCAGCGATCGGTACGGCTTTGTCAAGACGACGTGGTTGAAAAACGATGCCGCCGACGACGGCTGTACGGTGCGCCTGTTGGATGGGCTGCAAAACCTCCTTCCGTGCGGCGCGACGACGGCGCTGCAAGACGCCTTTAGTAACCTGCTCAACGCCTACAAGCGCAACGAGCTGGACCCCGAAACCGGCCTGGGGATGTTTAGCCTCAGTTCGACGTTGACCGACCAGGCCGAGCCAAGCGAATCCCTGATGGCGACGACGGTGTGGCAGGTGGGGTTGGCGAATGCAATGGTGCTGCTTTCCACACGCCAGGTAGAACACCTGGAGCGCGGCTTGCCGGTGACGCAGGAATGCGACCTCCGGGGTACGCGTGGGGCGTACTTGGTCTGCGCCGACCTCGCCCTCGCACCCGGCGCGGAACAGACGTGGAGCCTCGTCGCCGAAGTCAATCAGGACAGCCGCTGCGTGGTTGCGCTGCGCAACATGCTCAAACAGCAGACGCCGGCCAAAGTGTGGGCGCGCCTGGAGGCGGACATTGCCCGTTGCACGGCGGATTTGACGCGCATCGTGGCGCAGGCCGACGGCCTGCAGACGACGGGAGACACGCTGGGCGCGACGCATCACTTCGCCAACGTATTGTTCAACACGATGCGCGGGGGAATCTTTGCCGATAACTATTACGTCGGCAAAGCCGATTGGGGCGACTTTTTGCGCATCAGGAATCGCCCGTTGTTGGCGGCGCACGCGGACTTGATTGCCGCGCTGCCGGAGCGTATCACAGTCGACGACCTGCTGGCGCGTGCCACCGGGACTCCCGCGCTGGAGCGGCTGTGCTACGAATACCTGCCGCTCACCTTCAGCCGCCGGCACGGCGACCCCAGCCGCCCCTGGAATCAGTTCTCCATCAACGTCAAAAAGCCCGATGGCTCGCAAAAGCTCGATTATCAGGGCAACTGGCGCGACATCTTTCAGAACTGGGAGCCGCTGGCCTACGCTTATCCCGAATTTGTCGAGGGAATGATGGCTCGCTTCCTCAACGCCACCACCGTCGACGGCTACAACCCGTACCGGGTGACGCGCGACGGCGTCGAGTGGGAAGAGCCGAATCCGCACAGCCCGTGGGCCAACATCGGCTACTGGAGCGACCATCAAATCATCTACCTGCAAAAATTGCTGCAAGTATCGGCGCGCTACCATCCCGCCGCCTTGCCGACGCTGCTGAACCGGCGCATCTTTAGCCACGCCAACGTCCCCTATCGCATCAAGCCCTACGCCGCATTGCTGGCGGATTACTACAATACTATCGAATTTGATTGGGCGTTGGAGGCGCAGATTAAGGAACGTGTGCAGGCGGTTGGGACAGATGGCAAGCTGGTTTGGGACGCCGCCGGGCAGGTCTTGCACGTCAACCTGGCCGAGAAACTGCTGACGCTGCTGTTCGCCAAGCTCGTGAACTTTGTGCCCGAAGGCGGTGTCTGGATGAACACGCAGCGTCCAGAATGGAACGACGCCAACAACGCCCTCGTCGGCAAGGGTCTCTCGGTGGTGACGACGGCCTATCTGCGTCGCTTCATCGTGTTCTGCCGCGCGCTGCTGACCGGCTCCGCATTGGATACGGTGGACGTGACACAGGAAACACACGCGGCCTTCACGGCATTGGCTCGCATCCTGAAAAGCTATCAGCCCGTGTTATCCGGCGACTTTACCAACCGGCAGCGGCGGGCGATACTAGACGATCTGGGACAGGCGGGCAGCGACTATCGCTGGGGCTACTACCGCAACGGGCTGAGCGGGGTCTTCGTTCCTCTAGGATGCGACGCGATACTGGCATTCCTCGACTTGACGCAGCAATACGTCGAACACACGCTGCGCGCCAACGCGCGCCCCGACCGTCTTTACCACGCCTACAACATCCTGTTCCTCGGCGCAGATAGCGCGTCGGTGGGTCGCCTTTACGAGATGCTGGAAGGCCAGGTGGCGATTCTGTCTTCCGGTCTGTTGTCGGGCGAGCAATCCCTGGCTTTGTTATCCAGCCTGCGCCACAGTGCATTGTACCGCACCGACCAGCACAGCTACATCCTGTATCCCGACCGCAACCTGCCGGGGATGTTGCGCAAGAACACTGTGCCGGCCGAGTGGGTGCAGGAATCCGCGCTTGTCGCCGCGTTGGACGCCAACAGTGACCCCACGTTGCTGATTCGAGACGCCGACGGCGACTACCACTTTAGCGGCCGCTTCCGCAACGCGCGCGATGTGCAGGCAGCGCTGGATGCGCTCAAGCAGAAGCCGCAGTTCGCGCCGCTCGTGGCGGCAGAGGCGGAGCGAGTACTGGATTGGTTTGAGCGGGTGTTCAACCACAGCGCGTTCACGGGCCGCTCCGGCACGTTCTTCGCTTATGAGGGCCTGGGCAGCATTTACTGGCACATGGTCTCCAAGTTGCTGCTGGCTGTCCAGGAAACATACCTCCACGCCGCACAGTCTGGCGAACCGGAGGCGACGGTGCGCGCTCTGGCCGATGTGTACTATGACATCCGCCAGGGCCTCGGCTTTAACAAATCTCCAGATGCCTACGGCGCGTTCCCGACCGACCCCTATTCGCACACTCCGGCGGGGCAAGGCGCAAAGCAACCCGGTATGACGGGCATGGTCAAGGAAGAAATCCTGACCCGGTGGGGCGAGTTGGGCGTTGGCGTGGCACAGGGCAAGCTGGTTTTCGATGCCGCGCTGCTCAGGGAAAGCGAGTTCTTGTCCCAGGCGACCCCGTTTGAGTATGTGGATGTGGCCGGTGCGACGCGCGCGATTCCACTGCCAGCCGGCTCCCTGGCCTACACTTTCTGTCAGGTTCCCATTGTCTACATCGCTGACCGTGAAGAAAAGATTGACGTCTATGCGGCTGATGGGCGCGTGTGGCAAGTCGCCGGGTTGACGCTGGACACGGATGCCAGCGCCCACATTTTCCGGCGCGACGGCGTCGTCCGACAGCTCACCGTCCACCTCGCCGCCGATTTGGAATGAAAATCTCGGGCCAAGTCACCCGGTAGGCCATTTTGATATCCTTACTCGCTCGCTTGACCTTCCCGCCGACACCGAAGGCCGGGTCGAGCAGCCGGTAGGCGCGCACCCAATGCCGGTCAACATCATCGCCACGCAAAAAGTGGCCGGTGACATTCTGCCCAGCTGGTGGCTGTTGGGCGAAGCGCCGACGTCCAACGCCGGCGCGCTGATTATGCTGATCGGCGTAATCCAGGCAGTGCTCGCGTGATGGCATAGTTCAAGCGGGATTCGCAAGTTATTGCATAGTGCGCATTCCGTAAAGGCCGTTCACGTATGACGAAATACACAATACGTCTTGACGAAAGGAATCACAAAAATGTCCAAACAGACCTTAACCTTTGTCTCACACACACACTGGGACCGCGAGTGGTACCAGCCCTTTGAAGAATTTCGCATTCGACTGGTGCAGTTGGTCGACAAGCTGCTGCACATCCTCGACAGCGATCCCGAGTACAGGTACTTTATGCTCGACGGGCAAACCATCGTTCTCGACGATTACCTGGCCATCCGTCCCGAAAACCGCGCCCGGATCGAAAAATATGTGCAAAACGGGCGCATCCAGATCGGCCCGTGGTATATTTTGCCGGACGAATTTCTCGTCTCCGGCGAATCGACCGTCCGCAACCTGCTCGTCGGCGCGCGGATGTGCGCGGCATTTGGAAAACGGATGGACGTGGGCAACATCCCCGACCCATTCGGCCACATCAGCCAGATGCCGCAGATTTTGCGCGGGTTCGACATTGATACGATGGTCTTTTGGCGCGGCGTGAGCGGCGTACAAAACGAGTTCATCTGGCAGGCCTCTGACGGCAGCGAGGTGCTGGTCGTCCACCAGCATGAGGGCTATGGCAATGCCGCCAACATGCCCACCGACACCCAGGCGTTCATCGGGCGCACGCAGCAGATCATCAACAGCCTGACCCCCACCGCCACCACGCCGCACCTGTTGGCCATGAACGGTTCCGACCACGTCGAGCCGATGGCGGAGCTGCCGCGCCTGCTCGCCGCCGCCCGCACCGCGCTGCCCGACATGGACATCCAGCACGGCACACTGCCGCAGTTTATCGAGAAAATCCGCGCCCAAAACCCCACGTTGGAAACGCGGCGAGGCGAAATGCGCGACTCGGCCCGCTCGCCGCTGCTGCCCGGCGTGCTCTCCGCGCGCATGTGGATCAAGCAGCGCAACGCGGCCAGCGAAACGCTGCTCACCCGCTGGGCGGAGCCGATGACCACCCTGGCCGAGTTGAACGGCGCGCCGCTGGCCCTGCATGGTCAGGACGCGCTGGTGCGGCAGGCCTGGCGCTACCTGCTGCAAAACCATCCCCACGACTCAATCTGCGGGTGCAGCGTCGATCAGGTACACCGTGAAATGAAGGTACGCTTTGACTGGGTCGATCAGATCGGCGAGCAGGTCACGTCGGCGAGCCTGGGTGGACTGACCGCCATTGTCGATACGAGCAATGCCGACAACCGCCCCGCCGTCGTCGTTTTCAACCCTACCACACGCCCGCGCAGCGACATGGTCGCGGCCCAGGTACCGCTGCCGGAGAACGCGGCGCATTTCGTGCTGGCCGCCGACGACGGGCAGTTGATCCGGCCGCAAATCGGCGAGCGCGGGCGTGACGTGCTGTGGGAGTTCACCGCTCCGGCGGCGATGTTTATCACCATGGTCGGCGAAGTGCCTTACGAGATCGAGGGCGCGGGCATCCAGGCGATTAACCTGGCCGCCGACGGCACGCTGCTCGAGCTGGAAATCGTGCTCGCCAAGGGCCAGCCGCCCAATGTCGACGCCATCAAACGCGGGCAGGCCGAGATCATGCGCATGATGGAAACGACCCAGATCGAACAGGTACATCTGGTCATCCACCACGGCGAATATGCCCAGTGCACCTTTGTCGCGCCGGACGTGCCGGGCCTGGGCTATCGCGTCTACTGGGTGCAGCCGGTCGTCGAGCCGTCAGTCCGGCTCGACGAGCCGCCGGCCCGGATCGGAAAGCCCGCATCGCCGGGCATCGAAAATGAGTTTTTCCGCGTTCAGGTGAATGACGACGGCACCTTGACCCTGACCGACAAGACGACGGGCGCGGTATATCCCGGCCTGAACCATTTCGTCGACGTCGGCGACCGCGGCGACGAGTACAATTTCTGCCCGGTGGAAAATGACGTTGTTGTCAGCACACCAGCGGGCGAACCGCTGATCTGCCTGACCGAGTACGGCCCGGCCCGGCAGACGCTGGAAGTGTCGATGACCTATCAGGTGCCGGCATCGTTGGGCGAGACACGCGCAGAACGGAGCGACGAATGGATCGACCTGCCGATCACGACGCGCATTTCGCTCTCGCCGGGCGTGCGCCGGGTGGACATTTCGACGACGGTTGAGAACGATGCCGCCGACCACCGCCTGCGCGTCCACTTTCCGCTGCCGGTGCGGGTGGATACGTTCGACGCTGAAGGCCATTTTGACATCATCACACGTTCAATCGATCTGCCGACCGGCACTGAGGATTGGGTCGAACAGCCGGTGAGCACGCACCCGCAGTGCGCCTGGGCCGGGGTGAGCGACGGCAAAATCGGCATGCTGGTCGCCAACCGTGGACTGCCCGAAATCGAAGCCGTGCGCATCGCGCCGGGTACGCGCGGCGATAGCGGACGCGCCGCTGGCGGCGCGACGGAACTGGCGCTCACCCTGCTGCGGGCGGTCGGCTGGTTGTCGCGCGGCGACATGTCGGTGCGGCAGGGCCACGCCGGGCCGGGACTGCCCACGCCGGAAGCGCAGTGCATCGGCGAGCATACCTTTGATTATGCGCTGATCCCGCACGGCGGCGCCTCCATCGAGGCCATCCACGCGGCGCAGGCGTTCAACGCCCCGCTGCGCGCCGTGGCGACGCTGGCCCATGCGGGTGAACTACCGTCAAAGGGCAGTTGGGTCGAGGTGGAGCCGGAGAACCTGCTGGTGACGGCGATCAAAGAGTCAGAAGAGGGCCGCGGGTTGATCGTGCGTTTCTGGAACACCGGCGAGGCGGCGTACGAGGCGACAGTCAAATTCTGGCAGAAACCGGTCAGTGTTGCGCATTGCAACCTCGGCGAGCGCGTGTTGGACACATTGGACATTGACGAGGCCGGTCGCATAAGTGTGCGGGTGCGCGGGCGCGAAATCGTGACCCTGCTGGCCAAGTTCTAGGATCAGAAATGACCTTCCCGGAAGCTCGGAGCTTCCGGGAAGGTAGTTGATTATCCATTGGGAATTGGGAGGTTCGGTTTGGCCAAACCCATTCACCTGTTCGTCAGCAGCAGCCCCGATCTGGCCGAGGAGCGCGAGATCGTCGGTCAGGTTGTCGCGCGAATGGGGTTAAACATCGGCTGGCGCATCGGGCACACACCGCGCGCCGGCGCCGAGGCTGGAGAGCGCGCGCTGTGGGTGGAGGAATGTGACATCTATGTCATCCTGTTGAGCCAGGACTTTGCCGCGCCGATGGGCGAAGAATTGATGAAAGCGCTTAACAAAGAGGTCAAGCTGCTGGCCTACCACAAACTGCGCACCCCCAGCCCATCGACGCTGAACACGCTGCATCACATCCCGCTCAAATGGCAGCACTTTGGCAGCTCGGAGCAATTTCGCTGGCTGTTTACGCGCGACCTGCTCAAAACGCTGATCGATCAGGCAGAGAAATTGGAGCTCAATCTGGCCGACCTGGCCGGGATGCTGCATCTGATCGATCCACCCCAAAGGCCGCCGCTGGTGACTGCGCCAACCGGCGACGCCGGACAGGGCGGCGTCATCCTGGGCCGCGAAGCGACGAAAAATGAATAACAAGTGCCGGTCGGCTCGAGCCGACCGGCGTCTTTGGTTTCTCCGCTATGCGATTAAATGGACTTGAGCAATTCGATCAGTTCTTCACGAGTTATTTCGCAATCGCGCAGAATCTGTGACATCAACCCCGGACCAATCGTCTCACCACGATGAACGGGGACAACCGTGCTCTTGCCACTGGGATGCCGCATAAAGTGGTGACTCCCCTTCACCCGAATCACCTCAAAACCACCCTTACACAGCGCTGCTACAAGTTGACGCCCCGTGATGCGCGGAAGCTTGGTCATGCTTCAACCCAAATGCGTTGGACACCAATAAACTTGGGCGGCTCCACTTCATCCGACATTACTTCCAGGGATAACTCGATTGCTTCCTGGATTCGTTCCATCAACGTGTCCAACGATTTGGCTTGGGTGTGACATCCCGGCAACTCGGGAACGCTTGCCACATAATAGCCCTCGGAATCTTGTTCAATGACAACACTGAATTCTCTTGTCATTTTCTTTTATCCTATCCCAAATGAATTGGAACTGAATGCGGACGTCCTGCATCTACCGGTTTGGCCGCTCGAAAAGATGTTTGCGGTTTCCATTGCGCAGGCACAAAACCTCAAGCCGGCAGTTTCGTCATCTGCCCCACCACGATGCGGGTATGAGGTGCAGGAGCACCACGCAACAACCCCTCGGGCGATACAAAATCTGGATACTCGAAATTATCTGGCAATGGCTTGTCAGCCACAGCCTTGCGTCCCTGCACACGGTAAACCCCATAAAAGCAAGCATTTGCCCGCTCCATGCCTAGAAAAGAGACTATCGAATCACACTCAAAGACAGGTTTATGCTGATAACTTTGATAAAGATCGAACACTCCCTTTCGCACCAGCTCTCGAAAGTCATAACGCTTGTCTTGATGACGAACAAGCTTGATTTTTGCTGTTGTATCCAAACCGCGCAGTGAGAGTAATTCTACGATATTCATCGTTTTATCTCCTAAAGACGCCACACACCAGTTGTGCGCTCACCTGCCACTCACATCCCTACCTGCTCTTCCTCTGCCTCTTCCCCTTCAAGCAGTTCCAATGCTTCGACTGTCATCACTGTGCCCTCCTCGGCAAGGTCCACATAGAGCACACCATCCAGGTGATCGATCTCGTGCAAAAAGGCGCGGACCAAATAATCTTGCGCCTTGATGCGAACTTTGGCCCCTTTAAGGTCTTGCCCCTCGACGATCGCGGCGATGGGGCGCTCAACCATCCCCACATAACCGCGCACGGACAGACACCCCTCTTGCCCTACTTCGGTCTCCCGGCTGACCTTGACCACTTTGGGGTTGCAGAGCACAAACCGCTCGCCCGGATTGGGGTAATCGTCATTGTCAGGCATCTCGACGACGATCAGCCGGGCTAACACGCCGATCTGCGGCGCAGCCAAACCGACGCCGTTAGCCTCATGCATCGTTTCGATCATGTCTTGAGCCAATTCGGCCAGGGCATCATCAAAACGCCCAATGGGAAGGCTGCGCTTGCGTAGTATAGGATCACCAATCTGCAAAATCTCTCGCACTGCCATACTCATCCTTTGATGTTTGGAATGATCGCATCGTCTCAAAAAAGGAGGAGCCCCCCCTCTTTGACAAGATGCCAATGCGCCCATTATAATGTTTTGAGGCGTCTTGTGTCAAGTCAAATTTGTTCAAGAGGCTAACTGGTGGATGTGGATGTGGATGTGGGTTCTGGAGCAACGGTCTCCGTCGGCGTGGGTGTCACCGTTGGAGTGGGAGACTCGAGTGTTTCGGTTGGCGTGAGCGTTACTTCAACCGTCGATGTCGGCTCGATTGTCGGTGTCGGCTCAGGCAACGGCGTAGCTGTTGCAGTCGGCGTCGTCTCTGTGGTGGGTGTTGTCGTTGGCGTCGGCGTTTCTACAGGCAAAGTCAACGTGGCCGAAGGAACCAGCGTCCAGGTGGGCGTCGCTGTCGGAAGCAGCGCCGGCAGATAGAGTTGCTGCCCGGCATAGACAGCGCCGCTGCTCAGACAGTTGACCTGTTGAACCTCGTAAATGGTCGTACCATGACGCAGCGCCAGGTCATACAGCGAATCGCCCGACTGCACAATGTAAGACACCCATCCTGCCGGGGGACGAACCACGCACTGTGTAGGTGTAATCGTTGGCAGGACAAAGGTCGGCGTCCTGGTCGGCGTCAGCGTTGGATAGGTCAGTGTAGGCGGCAAATATAACCGCTGTTTGGCAAAAATAGCTGTCGTCTTGAGACAATTGGCATTCATAATGGCCGCAACAGTGGTACCGGATCGCAAAGCCAGGCCAGTCAACGTATCTCCAGACTGCACGATATAAAGCTGCCATCCGGCCGGGTGGCCGCAGGATTGCACAGTTGGCCGGGGAGCCGTTGGCGTCATTGTGGGTGTTGAAGGGATCGTTGGCGTCGCTGTCGACGTTGGCGCAGGCAATAGTGTCGCTGTTGCAGTCGGCGGAGGTGTTTCGCCAGGCTGCATTGTCGCCGTCGGCGATGGGGAAACGGTCGAGGTGGCTGCAGGCACGTCGGTCGGGGCTGGGACCGTCCGGGTTGGTGGAACCGCAGGCACATCGGTCGGCAACGGCGTCGATGTAAGCGCCGCCACAGACAACACACCCTGCTCCTGCATGGTCAACACGCTGCTACCCAGAATAGTACACATCAGCATAGCGACAATACTGCCCCCAACCAGCAGTTGCCGGATCAGATCGGAATGCAAAAACGCGCCGCCGGACGACTTAGCCATTCCCGTTGCCCCGATCCGCCGCCTTCTGTCCAGTGCGATTCTCTAGCCCGAAAGGCATAGTGAAATGAAAAGTCGATCCGACGCCATCCTCGCTCTCGATCCACACGCGCCCCTGGTGCGCCTCGACCAGAGACTTGACGATCGACAAGCCCACTCCGGTTTCACCCAACCCTTCAATCAGTGCATCATCGGCGCGATAAAAACGGTCAAATACGCGCGGGCGATCTTGCGGGGCAACACCACCGCCGGTATCGCTGACCGAGACGCGCAAAAAGGCCCTGTTCACATCGTCGAATTCTTGATGCGCCTTGATTTTGATCTCGGTACCTACCCGCGAGGACTTGCAGGCATTGGACAAGAGATTGTTCAGAATCTGCTGCAACGAATCGGGATCAGCGCGGATTGGCGGCATCTCTTCGATCTCGAGGTACGATCCAAGCTCTTTTTCTTCCAGCCGGAACTGTGCCCGGCCGAGCGCCTCATTGATCAGATGCCGCAGGTCAACAGTCTCCAGGTCGAGAATCAACTTGCCCGAATCGATGGTAGTAATGCCGATCAGATCGTTGAGCATCGCCCCCATCCGTTCGATGTTGGCCTGAACCCGACGCAAAAACTTGCGCGACATATCGTCAAGGTCGCCAACCGCCCCACTGAGCAGCAGTTCGGTATAGCCGACAATGGATGTCATCGGCGTGCGCAACTCTTGTGCCAGTGAGCCCACAAACTGCTCTTTGGCCTGCGATTGTTCGTCAACCGTCCCATTCTGTTGGCCCTTTTGTTCCTGTTCCGCGAGCATCTTGTGCAATTGCGCAACCTGTGCCTCCAGGTTATCGCGCTTGTGTTGTAGCACCGAGAACTCGGCTTGCAAATCAATCTCGCGTTGTCTGGCTGACTGTAAACGACGCTCCAGCTCCAGACGCTGCGCATCGATCAGGCCGAGTTTCTGCGTCAACACGCCGGTCTGTTTGACACTCTGCTGAAGCTCCGAGCGGGCTCGTTCTAACTCGCCGCGATGCTCGACCTTAAGCCGATTTAGCGACTCACCCAGTTCGCGCACATCGTTGTGGGCGCGCTGTTCACTGATCTCGGTCTCATAGAGCTTCTGAATGTACAGCGAGAGCTCGTTTTGGCTTTGTTTGAGGCGATTTTCCAGGTCCGCCCGCGTGCGCGCATGCTCCATTTCGAGCAGATGCAGATCGGCGGTGGTGTGTTCGTGCTGCTGCTCAAGCGCTCGATATTGGCGCGCATTGCAAATGGTCAGCGCAAGGTTTCGAGAAAAGGTCTCGCACTTGTTGATCTCGACCGCCGAAAACGGCTTGGGGTGGTTGGGACGTCCCACCATAACCAGGCCGGTCACGGCATCACCTTCGATCAGCGGTTGAATGATCAGCGGGCCACTCTGCCCACTGCCAAGCAACCGGTAGATATTTGTCGCCTGGCCGTTTTCGCCAGATTCAAGAATGACCGGCTTGTTACGGGTAATGGCATATTCGATCGCCGGATGATCTTCGGCCAGAAAACGAACGCCCGGCTCGCGTACGTCACGATCATCATAGATTACTTGGAGAACAAGTTCTTGTATATCAGAACGGGTCACAAACGCGATCGCGCACAGGTTGGTGGGGGTGATTTGCGACAGACTGTGCAAGGCATTTTTGAGCACTGTATCCAGGTTGAGCGATGAGGCCATCCGCCGGTTGATGTCCACCAAATCCATCAACCCGGTCACTTGCGAAAGCGACTCCTGGCTGACGGCGTGTAGTTCAACCAGTTGCGCATCAAAGCGTTGGAGAATGAATCGAAATGCCGAGACAGAAATCAGCGGCAAGGCGACCAAATTGGCCAGCCGCACCCAGCCAGCAGCGTGAGGAATCTGGTCGGCAAAGGGCAGCACAGCCTGCATCAAGTGCCCCAGGGCAAGCATACCCAAACTGACGATCAACGTGCCGCGCTCTGGAAAGGGAAAGACAAAAAGGTAGGCCAGCATCGAAATAGCACACAGCAATTGGCCGATCTCCCACACCCAGGTGTGCCAGAAAAGGTTATAGACCAGGCCGCTGTCAACCTGCCAGGCGACGCCCCACTGCATCGCCGAGATGACGTAAAAGCCGACAAAAACCAGCGAAGCGATTGCTGTCAAAATGCGGACAGCCACCTGTTTGCGCGATGTGGCCGTGAATGCCCAACACAACAGTACCAACGACAAGGCATCGACCACACGCTCGATGGGCGGGCCAAACACCACCAATGCCGTGCCGTTCTGCCGATCGATCAGCGCAATGACAAAGAGAACGAATCTTCCAAATAACATCACACCGCTGGCAATGAGCAGGCGCGGCACCACCCCTCGGTGCTCGCCTCTTGACCACCGGGAAAGCGCCAGCCCCATAATTGCCCAGATGCAAAACAAAACAACCAGATAATAAGCAATACCGCCGCTGGACACGCTCAATATGGTGAGGATATCTACAAATAAAGACATAACTCTTCCCACACTGACAAAAACTATCACAAGATATAACAAGCTATGACTATTCTACTATATGAGCAGATAAAGGTCAACCGATCAAATGTGCCCGTTTTTGTTACAGTTGCATAACAAATCAAGAAAGCTACTCGACGCACAGTGAGTTCAGAAGAAGCCGGTTGTAGGGAATGGGCTGTCCACCGGCGGATGACGCCGCCAGGCGGAGCAGCGTGTCCGGCGCATAAACGCCCAACTCGATGCGCTGCGTGCCGGGGGGCATATCGCCAGGGATAAAGACCTGGTGCACGTGGATCAGCAAGTCGCCCGTGCGCCAGCTCGACGGAGCCGCGCTCAACTCGTCGCGGCTGGCCCGCACAAGGTTGGCATCGTCAAGGACATGGACAAAGATCGCCAGCGGGCCGCCGCCGTCCGAGGTTGCCTGCCAGCAGGTTATGAGTTGCCAGACTTCGCCGTGCCCAACCTGCTCGCAGTCGTACAGGTAGCCGATCAAGGCCAGCCGCCCGCCGAAATCAACCGGCAAAGGCAGTGCCTGCCGCAGCGACTCCGATTCGCCAGCCACGTAGCTGCTTTCCGGGCTGGCCCACACCTCTGCCAATGCGCACGCGGCGAGAAACGCATCGATTGGCGCGCGCGTCTCCAATTCGTACACATCCAGCGTCGAGCCAAAAAAGTCGCGATGGCCCAATTCTACAGCAACAACGCTGTCGGTGAAAAACTGCGCCAGATCGGGATGGAGAGTCGATGGATAACCAGGGTGGTCGGGTAAGATGAACTGCACGGCGGGGCCTGCCGGGATCAAGATCGCCTGTTGGCCGTCGAACCAGCGCACGTTACCCCGAGCGAAGAGCAAATCGAAACTCGCCTTGCTCCAGGGGTTCCAGTAATCGACCCAGGGCGCATTGACGCTATACGAGATCGCACCTCCTTGACCTTGCAGGTAGCGCGCTGCCGCACCCACCGGGGCCTGGTACTCGCGACGTACCTCTGCCGCCGACGCCCAACGGACGAAATAATCATAGACGTTGCTCCCGCCAAACCAGATGGCAACGAAGATAAGCAGCAATCGAGCGCCCAGGCGCTCCCAGGCTGCGGCTTGCCGCCCGGCCCACTGCCAGACCAGGACGATTGCCAATGCAGGAAAGACAAACGTGACCGGGTTGGCGGCGGTAGTATGTAGATGCCCGCCGGCCGGCCAGGTGAACAGCGCCGGAGCGATGCCCGCTGCCAGCCAGAGCAGGGCCAAGGCGTATTGCGGCCTTTTCCAACGCCAAAGCGCCAATAGCAGTCCACCGTAAAACAAAAGCGCGGTCAACGGATCGAAGACCGGGCGGCGCGAGAGGTTGTTCAGCCATTCCTGATCGCCCTCGACGCTAAACATACCCAGCGTGCGCCAAGCGTTGTTCAACAGCAAGCCAAACTCGCCCTTTTGGATCGCGGTGGACAGATCGCTGCCCACCTGCCCCACGCGCTGCCCCAGTTCGGGGTGCTGCTTGAGATACAAAGCCAGAGGAGCGAACATCAGCAGAGGAACGAGCAGGCTCAACAGCCAGCCCCACCAGCGATCCTTAAGCAGTGGGCGGTGAAAAAGGGCCAGGTAAATGCCAAATACGCCGATCAGTCCAACGGCAACCCACCCGGCAAAATAGGTGTACAGCATCGCCCCTATGCTGACCCCACAGAGGGCAAACCAGAGCAGGATCAACGTACGTTTGGGAGACGCAGTCTCCAGTCCGCGCCAGAACGCATAGACGGTCAGGCCCAGCCAGGGCGTCAAACCGATCGGGCGCAGGCCAAAGCGGCTGAGGATCAGCGACCAGAGTGAAACAGCAAGCATTGCCGAGGCAACCAGCGCCGTCGGCGCGCCAAACATCCGTCGCAGGGCCAGGTAAGCGGTGAAAATGCCGAGCGTGCCCATCAGCGCCGCCGGAACACGCAGCCCCCACACGGTCTTGCCCAGCACAGCCATCGACGCGGCCTGCAAGTAATGAAAAAGCGGCTCGTGGCCCCAGCTTTCGGCAAAATAGATCGGCCGCTCACCTGCCAGCACGCGCTCGATCATGCGCACGTTTTGTAGCTCGTCATAACGCACGCCAAGCGGGATGCGGTCGAGCCAGAACAGGCGTAAGAAAAGCGCCAGGGCGAGAATGCCAGCTAGCGCCAGATATTCTTGTTTGACGCCAAACATCTTTTTCATTCGTGATTCGTGCTGCGCAAAAGTGATATCTAGAACCCTTCCAACAGACTCAAATCGACCACACCCTCGGTCAGCGCAGCGACAGATTGCACCAGAGCAAGCCGGTTTTGGCGGACAGCCGGATCGGGGTCCATCACCAACACTGTGTCAAAAAAGGCATTGATATCGGGCACCAGCTTTTGGATGGCGCGCAAAACCTCGCCGACGGTGCGCCGATCCGAAATGGTAGATTGGGCCACGCGCAAGGCATCATAAAGGTGTGCCGTCGCATCTTCAGTGATCGCCTGCGGATCGAACAGGCCGGGTTTCTCTTCGCCACGCACGATGCGCGCACAGCGCCCATACGCATTAAGCAGGGCCATCCAATCTTTGCGCTCGCCCCATTCAGCCAGATCGACGGCGGTCTGCCGGGCCAACGCCGGATCGTGACATCGCTCGGTCAACGCCGCATCGACCACGTCGTAGCGCAGCCCTTCTTCGAGCAAAACCCCACGCAAACGTTGGACGATGTAATCGAGCACGGCCACCTGGACGCCCTCGCCCATCACCGCATCTCCGACAATGCCTTCAGGTAGCATTTCGACGGCCATCTCGATCCCCCGGCGCAAATCGAGCCGAACCTGCTTTCCCAACAACACCTGGACGATGCCCAGCGCTGCACGGCGCAGCGCAAAAGGATCCTTGGTGCCGGTCGGCTGCAAACCGACGGCAAAGAGCGCCACCAGGCTGTCCAGCTTGTCGGCCAAGCCGACGATCAAGCCCGGCATCGATGCGGGCAGCGCGTCACCGGCAAAACGGGGCAGATGGTGCTCAAAAATGCCCTCGGCGACGGCCTCGGGTTCACCGCTCAAGCGAGCGTACTCGCGGCCCATGATCCCTTGCAAACTGGTCATCTCGACCACCATCTGCGTTGCCAGATCGGCTTTGCACAACTCGGCGACCCGGTGCACGGTCATCAACTCGGCGGGAGCCAGCCTCAGCATCTCGCCAATGCGCGGGGCCAGTTTTTCGATGCGCCGCACCTTGTCGAGCATCGATCCAAGCCGTTCCTGGAAGGTGAGCGTGTCCAGGCGGGGCAAAAAGCAGCCCAGATGCCGTTTGGTATCGGCCTTGTAAAAGAAAGAAGCGTCAGCAAAACGGGCGCGGATCACGTCTTCGTTGCCCAGTCGCACCACAGGCAGGTTTTGCTCGTCGCCGTTGCGCACGGCGATGAAATGGGGCAACAGCTTGCTTTTTTGATCGACGAGGGGGAAATATCGCTGGTGCTTTTTCATCACCGAGATCAAAATGTCGGCCGGCAGCTTGAGATAGTCGGTTTCAAAACTACCACGTAGCGCGGTGGGCAGTTCGACCAAGTCGGTCACTTCGTCAAGCAGCGCGGGATCGTCGGGGATCGTGCCGCCAACCTCGGCCGCCAACGCTTCGGCCTGCTGGCAGATTATCTGGCGGCGCTGGGCCACATCGACGACGATTTTGGCATCGGCCATCAGTTTGCCGTATTGGCCGGCGTGCGGAATCTCAATATCAGGCGATCCGTATTGGCGCAGCCCGCGCGAAATGCGCCCGCTCTGCACGCTGGCGTATTCAAAGGGCAGCACCACATCGCCGAGCAGGGCCACAAACCAGCGGATGGGGCGAGAAAAGGCGATGTTGGAGGCGTTCCAGCGCATGCTCTTGGCAAAAGAGAGCCTGGCCACCAATCCCGGCAATGCCTCGACCAACACCTCGCCCGCCGTGCGACCCACTTGTTTGACTGCCGCAACCACATATTGCCCACCGTCGATTTCACGCACCTGCAAATCAGCCACGTCAACGCCTCGACTGCGCGCAAAGCCTTCAGCGGCTTTAGTCGGGTTGCCTTCGGCGTCAAAAGCCCGGTTGGCCGGTGGGCCTTTGACGGTCAATTCGCGGTCAGGCTGGCGCGGCGATAGGTCGTGTACGCCGGCTACCAGTCGGCGCGGCGTGCCCTCGATGCGGACCGCGCCGTGATCGAGGAGCAGATCGGCGAGCAGTTTCGGCACGGCTGTTTTGAGCTGCGCCAGCGCGTCGGTCAGATCGCCGTGGGGCAGTTCTTCGGTACCGATTTCGAGCAGCAGGGTTTCGGGATTGTCGCTCAACCGGGCCGTGTCTAGCGCGGGCAGTGGGGGTAATTCGGGCTTTTTGAGGTATTTGAGCAGCGGGTGCCCCAACGATTCGCGCTGAGCGAAGAAAGCTTTAGCCACGTCGCGGGACAGGGCGCGCATGCGCGCAAAATACTTGGCCCGCTCGGTCACGCCGATGGCGCCGCGCGAGTCGAGCAGATTAAAAGTGTGCGAACAGCGCAGCACGTAATCGTGTGCGGGGATGACCAGATCTTTTTCCAGACAGGCCCTGGCCTCGGCCTCAAACAGGTTGTACATCTGGCTCAGCCGCTCCACGTCGCCGATCTCGAAATCGTAAATGCAGTTTTCGACCTCGGACTTGAGCAAGATGTCGCCATAGCTGTTGGTGCCGTCGAAATCGATCTCCCACACGCTGCGCACACGCTGCAAGGCGATGACGATGCGCTCCAGGCCGTAGGTGAATTCCACGGCGACGGGATCGGTTTGAAAGCCGCCTGCCTGCTGGAAATAGGTGTACTGGCTGATCTCTTGCCCATCGAGCCACACTTCCCAGCCAAGCCCCCACGCGCCGAGGGCGGGGCTTTCCCAGTTGTCCTCGACAAAGCGCAGGTCGTGCCGGTTGCGGTCGATGCCGACCGCCTCCAGGCTCTTCAGGTACACCTCCTGCGGGTTGCCCGGTTCGGGCTTGAGGATAACCTGGAACTGAAAGTGCATCTGCATCCGGTTGGGGTTATCGCCGTAGCGGCCGTCGTCGGGACGATAAGACGGCTCGACATAGGCGACGTTCCACGGCTCCGGCCCCAGCACGCGCAGCACGGTGGCGGCATTGTACGTCCCCGCGCCGACTTTTTCGCTGTAGGGCTGCCAGAGCGTGCAGCCGTAATCGGCCCAGAACTGCTGAAGCCGCAAGATGACCTGTTGAAAGGTGAGTGCTTTCATCGTGACTCCTTCAATCTAGGGGCGCGTGCAACATGTTGCCTGCTGCGCCCTTGTTCCCCTTGATCCAGTCCAGATTTTTTTCCTGGTGGGCGAGGTAACGGGCCATCTCGGCCTGGCCTTGCTCGACGTCGTAGAAACGGGCGCGAAATTTCTCCAGGTGAGCTTGCATGGTATCGCTCATATCGATGTCGAACTGGCTGGCCAGCTTGAACACGAACGCGGTCAGATCGGCCAGTTCGCCGGCCAACGCCTCGCGCAGCTGATCGACGGTCTGGTCGGTAGTACGATAGCCCTCAAAACGCTCCAAAACGCGGGCAATTTCGCCCATCTCTTCGCCCATGTGCATAAAGGTGTGACCGGGCAGCACGCGATCCCAGCCGCGCTCGCGCTCCATTTGGACCAATTGATGTTGATACTCTTGAAATTCCATCGCTCTCCACAACCTGTTTGTGATCGGCAGTCGGCGGTCAGCCGTCAGCCGTCGCTCAGCGCTCCTGACGTACTCGCTGCAAAAACTCGACCGATTTGAGATTGCGCTCCAGAATGTAGATCAGATAATGGTGCATCAACGTTTCCAGATCGCGATGAGTGGTGGCTTGAAGCCGCAGCCGGCGGCACTCGTCATAGGATCGCGTTTGCAGGTAGCGCAGCACCTTGAGCGCATTGATCGACACCGGGCGCGCCAGGCGCGCCCCGCCAGGCTGGGCGATCAAGCCCTCGCCGCAGCGCGGACAGAGAATACCCCCCTGTTCAGCGCTGAAATAGTTGATCACCGGTTTGATTTCGGCATTGCAACTCAGGCAGTAGAAAAACTGCGGGCGGTAGCCTTCCAGCGTCAGCAGCCTGACCTCGTAAAAGCGCACCGTCAGCGCCAAGTCGTTGCTCTCGCACAGCCGGTCCAGCGTCTCAATGGCAAGGTCGAACAGCGCGTGGTTGGACTCACCCTCGCTGGCAAAGCGGTCGAGCAGTTCGACGGC
>JAFGEY010000292.1 GCA_016931365.1 Anaerolineae bacterium | reverse complement strand
GCGCCCACCCCTTCGGCGCGCGCCCTAGTATAGCTGACCAGCAGCGAAGATGCAAGCGCAAGGTAGATCAGGATGATCTCGAGCACGCTGCCTGAACGCGCGTACCAGATCAACAGACCCAGAAAGGCCAACACCTCCGACCAGCGATCCAGCACCGAATCAAGAAACGCGCCAAAGGGCGACATTTTTTGGGACACGCGGGCCAGCAGGCCATCCAGCCCGTCGAGCATGCCGCCCACGGCCACCAGCACCGCCCCCAACTGAAATCGTCCCAAGGCCAGCACCGCACCACCCAGGGCATTAAAGATCAGGGCAAACACCGTCACTGTGTTTGCCGACACACCGATCTTGCCCAGCCAGCGCGCCGTGGGCGTCAACGTCGCCGCAGCCAGGTCACGCGCCAGGTCGCTGATCGACTTTTTAGGACGTTCTTCCAAACTGTCCACTGACTCGTTCGAATTGCTATCCATCTGTCTCCTCTCGTACATTTTGATCGATCCACTTGTCAAATCGCGTTTGAAATGCCTCGATCGCCGGACAATTGAGCGCGTAATAGACCAGCCGGCCCTCCCGGCGCAGCGATACCAGGTCGCTGCGCCGCAGCACGCTCAAGTGCCACGAAATGAGCGGTTGGCTGACGCGCAGCGCGGCGACCAACTCCAACACCGTCATCTCGGAAGCGTGCGCCAAAAGCCGCAGAATTTGCAGGCGCACCAGGTCGCCGACCGTGCGCAGGTACACGCGCAATTCGTTCGCCTCTCTGAACAGTTCCCGGTCTTCCATGCGGCCTCCGGCTCACAACAATCGTGCCAACATATAAATGCACATTTAATAAGCAGTCATTTATATATTATACCCAAACCGATTCCCTGTCAATCACTATGCCTGTTTTTGACTTGCCCTGCGTTTTCCGTTATACTTTGCACACGTCAATGAAAACAACCCAGCGCGCGTATCGATGCACCAGGGAGAAAAAATGGTATGTCCAGCATGCGAACAGCTCGAAACCAAAATTGCAGACAAAACCGCACGTGTGTGCGTCATCGGCCTGGGCTATGTGGGCCTGCCCCTGGCGACGGGCTTTGCGCGCTGCGGTTATGACACCGTCGGCCTCGACGTGGACGAGCGCAAGATCGATACCCTGAACCGGGGCGCAAGTTATATCCCCGACGTGCCGGGCGCGACGGTCGCCGCACAGCTAGCCGAGGGCCGCTTTCACCCCACTACCGATTACGAGCAAGTGCGCGAGGTCGATGTGGCGTTCATCTGCGTGCCCACGCCCTTTGATGCCATGAAAGCGCCCGATCTATCCTTTATACGCTCGGCCGCTGAAGGGATCGCCCCACGCCTGCACGCCGGGCAATTGATTGTGTTACAAAGCACCACCTATCCCGGCACGACCGAAGATGTGGTGCAGCCGATCCTGGAAGCGACCGGGCTAAAGGCCGGCGAGGATTTTTGCCTGGCCTTTTCGCCGGAACGGATCGACCCCGGCAATCGCACGTTTACCGTCGAGAATACGCCCAAGGTGGTCGGCGGGCTGACGCCGCTGTGCGCGCGGCTGGCGACGGCTCTGTTGGAAAAAATGACGCCGAATGTGTACATTGTCTCATCGCCGCGCGCCGCAGAGATGACCAAGCTGCTCGAAAATATCTTTCGCAGCGTCAACATTGCCCTGGTCAACGAACTGGCCCTGCTCTCGGAGCGGATGGGGATCGACTTTTGGGAGGTCATTGACGCCGCTTCGACCAAGCCGTTCGGCTTTATGCCCTTTTATCCCGGCCCGGGCGTCGGCGGGCACTGCATTCCCGTCGATCCATACTATCTGTCTTGGAAAGCGCGCGAGTTTGACGTTTACACCAAATTCATCGAATTGGCCGCCGAAGTCAACCAGTCGATGCCCTATCACGTCGTCGAGCGGATCGGGCAGGCGCTCAGCGTGCAGGGCAAGCCGTTGAGCGGGGCCAAGGTGCTGATCCTGGGCGTGGCCTTTAAACGCGACATCGACGATGCGCGCAATTCGCCGGCCGAGCGGCTGATCGAACTGCTGCTTGGCGCTGGGGCGCAGGTGATCTATAACGACCCCTACGTGCCCTGCTACCACGTCGGAGGCGACGTGTTCCATCCGCGCAAGGTCGAGCTGGCCTCGCAAGCGCTGACCGTCGAGCAAGTGCGCGATCAGGACGCGGTGGTCATCGTCGCCGGGCATCGCACCTACGATTATGTGTGGATCGTCGAGCACGCCAATCTGGTGATCGACACCGTCTATGCGACCCGGACGGTCGTCAGCGGACGCGACAAGATCGTCCGTATCGGCGCGCCTTTTCGAAACGCAAGGAAAATCTAGGAAATTTTATGTTCGAACAATTCAAAGTTCGCACGCCAACCCATACCTGTCTGATCGACATCACCGCCCAGGTGCAGCGTTTGGTGACGCAGAGCGGGATCGAGGAAGGTCTGTGCCTGGTCTTTGCCCCTCACACCACCGCCGGACTGACCGTCAACGAGAACGCCGATCCCACCGTCCAATCCGACCTGATCCGCACGCTAGACAAGCTGGTGCCCTGGCGCGATGGCTATGAGCACGGCGAAGGCAACTCGGCGGCACATGTCAAATCCAGCCTGATGGGCGTGTCGCACACCATGCCCGTGGTCGGTGGCAAACTGCGGCTGGGCACGTGGCAGGGCCTCTATTTCGCCGAGTTCGACGGCCCGCGCACGCGCCAAGTGTGGGTCAAGGTGATTGCGGGTTAGGAGTTAGCCTGCTACCGGTTTTCGTGCCGAAAAGCAATTGTATATATCTGTGGTTATCTTGCCACAGAGAGGATAATAACCTTGAACGACAAAAATAAGCGATCTTCTCGCAATAAAACAATCACTTTATCGAATTCAGAAATAGCATTGTATAAGACCAGATTTTTGCACTTGCAAAGATCCACGACTGTTGCTGAAATAATAAATCGTACGATTTGTCAAAACCTATTTGAAATACTACACTGGTTGCCAGTTTCGTTTGTTGATTTGTTGTTTATAGATCCTCCTTATAACATAGATAAATCTTTTAATGAACACTCTTTTTCACATGTCAGTTCCAATATAACTCTGGAATGGAATGGAATCCGGCGTATCTCTGGAAAACGTATTTTTCATCCCGGTCTACCGGTGAGCT
>JAFGEY010000291.1 GCA_016931365.1 Anaerolineae bacterium | reverse complement strand
TGGGCGTGCGCACCGTGGCCTGCAACGGGCTGATCTTTGCCGGCAAGGGCCGCGACGTGGGCATCGGCATCCCCGAGCACGACCTGGAGCCGATCATGGCCCGCGTGCAGGCCAGGGCCAAAGCGCACGACCTGCGCTTGATCTGGTACACGCCCACCCGCTACTGCGAATTCAACCCGCTGGAGCACGACCTGGGCGTCAAGGGCTGCTCGGCGGCCAAATACAACATGTGCGTCGAGCCGAACGGCGACGTGCTGCCCTGCCAGAGCTACTTCCAGTCGATGGGCAACATCCTCAACGACCCGTGGGCGAGCATCTGGGACAGCGCGCTGGCCAACTCGATCCGCAACCGAGACTGGCTGCCCGCCGAGTGCCGCGACTGCCCCGACCTGGAAATTTGCGGCGGCGGCTGCCCGCTCTACGCGGCGGAAGGCGAATATCAATGCCGGGATAGTCAGAACACAGCGGGGTAGCAAGATGCCCACTGTGCTGCGTGCTGGACCGTATCGTTTTTTCTTTTACTCTGGAGATGGCGACGAACCGCCACATGTTCACATTGAACGGGAAGACGATATCGCAAAATTCTGGCTGAACCCGGTGAGGCTGCAACAAAGCAGCGGATTTCGAAGACAGGAAGTCAATACATTGTATCGACTTGTCCAGGAAAGTCGAGAAGAACTATTGAGGAGTTGGTATGAGTACTTTGGTAATTGATATCCGCTCTCCAGAAGTACAGGATGTTAAAATTACTCAAGATACATTGACTATCGATTTGGCCGATGGGCGCACCATTTCTGTACCCCTTGCCTGGTATCCACGTCTGTGGCACGGTACTCCAGACGAGCGCAGTCATTGGCGACTAATTGGCAAGGGAGAGGGCATTCACTGGTCAGATCTTGATGAAGACATTAGCGTTGAAAATATCCTGGCAGGGAAACCATCAACCGAAAGCCCACAATCGCTCGAACGCTGGCTGGAATCAAGACAACCAGAACGCGGCGGGGTAAGGTGATTTTGGCTCTATTCGCGCCAGGAGGTATGAATGACGACACGCGCTTTACTTAAAACCGAGATCGACGCATTACCGGATGAGTATTTGGAGGTCCTCCACAAAATCATCCGTGCTTTGGCCGAGCCGTTGGAGGACGTCGCGTCGGTTGCAGAAACCCGGCAAGCGGCCCAAATGACCGAGTGGCAGGCTTTTGTGCAGACTACTTTTGGCTGTCTGGCCGCGACGCCGCTTGAGCGCGGCCCACAAGGTACATACGAGGTGCGCGAGGCGATGCAATGACCTATCTGCTGGATACCAATGTGTGCATCAAGCACCTCAACGGGCAGTCAGAATCCATCCGGCAGCACCTTGTCGCTGCGCAACCCCAGGATATTGTGTTGTGTTCGGTGGTGCGCGCCGAGTTGTTCTATGGTGCCTTAAAAAGCCGCCAATCGATACAAAACATCACCAGAATACGCGAATTTATCGATCGTTTTGTGTCATTGGCTTTCGATGACCGGGCTGCAGAATATTATGGGCAAATCCGGGTGCAAGTAGAGCAGCAAGGGACGCCGATTGGCCCGAATGACATGATGATTGCGGCTATCGCCGTGGCGTATCAAGTGACCTTGATCACCCATAATACGCGCGAGTTTGACCGTGTGCCGGGTTTGCGTTGGGAGGATTGGGAGGCGTCACCCTGATGCTTCTTGTCGGTCGGCGTGCCCGTGTCCCGCCCATCGGGGCGCATTGGGTGCTGGAACAGGCGATTGCGCCGGAGAGCGAGTGCACCCAAGGTGTGATTGGAGCACGGACGGATAGTGTGCGTTTTGCCAAGACGTTGTTATGCCCCCATTAGCGTCGCAAAAAAAATTTATTGGAGACAATATGACACTGGAACAAGCTAATTCTCTCGAACAATGCGCTTATCGAGAGGCGGGACATGCAGTAATGTCTTATCTGATTCGTGGTGGGTTCATTGAAGAATTCGTTCCAATATACAGATCACTTATCTTGCCAAAATTCGACAAAGTAGCAATCGAAGGACCAAGTGCTGATTGGGCTAAGGCAACCTTGGGGCTTGGTAGTTTGATGACCGTCCCGCAAGTTCTTCTGGCAGGTCATTGGGCAGCGCAAATCATGTGTAATGAAGGTAATGACAACATCTCATCCAATTCGCCGCTGACACAAAGGGCTTTGCAGTTTGTAACTTCATACATTGAAGAATATGGCGGCCATGATATGAGTTTTGCAGAACGGGACGAACAAGCGCAGAAAACTTTTAGCAAGATGTTCGTATATGTAGGTGAAAATGTGCAGACTTATTGGGCCTCAATCGAATCTCTGGCAAAAGCTTTATTACGCGATAAAGTTTTGACCGAAGAACAAGCATTTTCGGTTATTGAAGCAGATATCTCGGAAGAAGCCAAGGTTAAGGCCGGAGCATTTGCTAGTCGTAGCCCCGAAGAGTTGTTTGAAGAATTGTTTGGCAAGATAGAAGAACAAGTGGAAACAACCATACCGCCCAATGTGCCAACTGCAAAGACTGAAGATCCGATAAAGCGTAAAAAGACTTGGTGGAAATTTTGGAGAAGGTAAAAGCGAAGTTCAGATTCAAAGCGCCATTTGTTCCGTTCTGGAGCGATCTTCCCAAGCAAGACTTTGCCTGGGTCTACCTTTTTGGTTTTAGTTTGTTTTTGTGTAGCTGTACAGCCTTGCCAAAAACGCGCAATCTGTTGCCGCTTGACGATCTTGCCACGGAGACGCCCATGCCCGATCCCAACAGCCGCCAATTCCCCAACATCGCCGCCGACGACAACATCCTCGTCGGCGCGTACTGGTATCCCTGGTTCGGTGCCGACAGACGGCACTGGAACGAAGGCTACCTCGGCACGCCGACACTGGGCGAGTACGACATGACCCAACCCGAGGTGCTCGATCGCCACATCGACTGGGCCACCGGGCACGGCATCGACTTGTTCGCGGCCAGTTGGTGGGGCCGCGACTCGTTTGAGGATGAGGTGCTGCGGGTGCATCTGCCCGCTGCCGCGTTGGGCAGTGAGATTCAATTTGCCGTGCTGTACGAATCGGCGGGGCTGCTCAAGCAGCAGGATGGGCACTTTGACCTGGACGATGCCGCCAACCGCCGGCAGTTCGTCGACGACGTGCGCTATCTGGCCGAGACCTTTTTCAGTCGACCCAATTACCTGCGCATCGACGGCCGCCCGGTGCTCTTTGTCTACCTGACCCGCATTTTCAGCGGCGACGTGGCCGGCGCGTTCGACCAGGTGCGTGCAGCCGTGCGCGAGATCGACGGGCACGACCTGTACATCGTCGGCGATGAGGTGTATTGGGGCTCGCCCGACGCCAAGCGATTGTCCTGGTTCGACGCGGTGACGGCCTACAACATGCATACCTCGGCGCCCAACATCGAGGTCGATTTTGCCCAAAACGTGATCCGCCAGTACGAGTGGTGGGCGCAAGCGACCAAACGCGCCAACATCACCCTCGTGCCCGGCGTGCTGCCCGGTTTCGACGATACGGCGGTCCGGCCGCGGGCCAGACACCCGGTCATTGGGCGCAGCCCGGCGCTGTTTGTCGAGCAGCTCAAAGGCGCGTTGGACATCGCCCGCCGGCAGCCGGTGCCGATGGTGATGATCACCTCCTGGAACGAGTGGCACGAGTACACCTCGGTCGAACCGGCCGAGGAATATGGCTTTGAATACCTGGAACTGCTGCGCGCCGCGTTGAATCAACCATAGGGAACGATCATGATCCACTCGATATTTTGCTTGCCCGACCAACCACCGCTCACCGACCTGTCGCTGGAGCAAATCGCCCAGGCGCTGGCCGGCAAAGACGGCCTGTTATGGGTCAGTCTGGAACGAGCCAGCGAGCAAGAATTTGCCGCCGTGTTGGGCGATACATTTCACTTTCATCCTTTAGTCATCGAAGACTGCCAGAGCGTCGGCTACCAGGCCCCCAAGGTTGACATATTCAGCGAGTACCTCTTTTTGGTCCTGCACGCCCTCAAGCCCGGCGAGGGCCTCGAGCAGCTCGATCTGCTCGAGTTCAACTGTTTTCTGGGGGCCAACTATGTGGTCACTTCGCACACCGCCGACGAGATGCCGCCGGTAGAGCGAGTATGGCGGCGCTTGCAGCGCGACGAACGCCCGCTGCGCCAGGGGGCCGATTTCCTCTGCCATGCCCTGCTCGACGAGCTGGTGGATGGCTATATGCCGCTGATCGATGCCCTGGACGACGAGCTTGACCGGCTGGAAGACGAGGTGCTGGCCCAGCCGCGGACGTCCACGCTCGACCGCATCCTGACCCTCAAGCACGGCATTCTCACCGTGCGGCGGGTGATCGTCCCGCAGCGCGAGGTGCTCAACCGCCTCAGCCGCGACGATCTGCCCCAGATCGTGCCCCGGCACCGCATCTATTTCCGCGACATTTACGACCACCTGGTACGCGTCCACGACCTGAGCGAGTCAATCCGCGATGTGGTCTCCGGCACGCTCGACACCTACCTGTCGGTCACATCCAACCGGCTGAACGAGGTGATGAAAGCGCTAACCATCGTCTCGACCATCTTTTTGCCGCTCTCGTTCATCGCCGGGGTCTATGGGATGAACTTTGTTCACATGCCCGAACTGCGCCAGCCATGGACGTATCCCCTGGTCTGGGTGATCTTTGCGCTGATCGCAGTCGGGATGCTCTGGATGTTCAAAAAACGGGGCTGGATGTAATCTAGAATAAAGGTGGAAAATGAATATTTTAGACAATATCTATCTTAGATTTGCATTGATTGTCGCCTTGGCCGTCTGGCTGCTGGCCTGCGCCAATCCACTTTCGACGCCTACGCCCCTGCCCACAGCAACAAGCACAGCAACAGCCGTGCCGACGGCCACGCTGACATCAACCCCCACCCGGACGCCAACTTTGACACCCAAGCCGCCGACGCGCACCCCGACCCGGACACCAACGCGCACGCCGACGCGCACGCCCACCCGGACACCTACCTTTACTCCCGCGCCGCCTACCTTCACCCCAACTCCGACGGCCACCCCGGTGCCCGACGCCATCGTGACCGCGCCCACGCTGAACCTGCGCGCGGGCCCCAGCACCGACTATTCCACCCTGGGCCAGGTGGGGCAAAACCAAGGTCTGTATCTGCTCGGCCAATATCAGAACTGTGCCTGGCTCAAAGCGATCGCCCCTGACGGCAGCATAGCCTGGGTCGCCGGCGGCGAAGGGCGGGTGCAGTTGAATATACCGTGCGCCAACCTGCCCGGCGGCACCTTTCGCCCATTCACCAGTGTGATCAAGCCCAACATCACCGGAGGCGGCTATGGCGAATTGACCGTTTCCAACGGCACCGCCAATGACGGGGTGGTCATCCTGGCCTGGCAAAACGGCACACCGGCCATCGCCGCATACATTCGCGCCGGCGAATCGTTCAAGTTTACCAACATCGCCGACAACACCTACGTGATCTATTTCAGCACCGGCCAGGAATGGGATGGCAATGCCGGGCGGTTTACCCTTTATCCCAATTATCAGCGTTTTGAAGACCTGCTGCCATTTACCAGCACCGCCACGACCTATAGCACCTGGAGCGTGACCCTGCACGGCGTGGCCGGCGGCACGGCGAGAGCCGCGCCGGTCGATCCGGACGCATTTCCAAACGTCGGCGGCCAGTAGAGACGCCCCAATGGGCTGTCGCGAGGATTTGTCTGATGAGCATCTATACCGGTACGGGCGACAAGGGAAAAACAAGCCTCTTGAGCGGCGAGCGCGTCTCCAAAGCCGATCTGCGCGTCGAGGCCTATGGCGACGTGGACGAACTCAACGCGACGCTGGGCGCGCTGATCGCCAGCTTGAGCGGCTCGCACGCGGCGCCGGCTCCAGAGTTGCAGCGCATCCAGGCCGACCTGTTCACCATCGGCGCATGGCTGGCTGCGACGCCGGGGTCGCCTGCTGCCGAGATGCTTGTGCCGCTCACGCCGGAATACAGCAGGCGGATCGAAAAAGATATCGACCGCCTGGAGGCCGAACTGCCCCGCCTGACCGCATTCATCCTGCCCGGCGGCCATCCGTCGGCGGCATGGGCGCACGTGGCCCGCACCGTCTGCCGGCGCGCCGAGCGGCACATCGTGCGACTGATCGAAGCAGCAAACGAATACGATATCGAACCCTATCGGCAGATCGTCATTTATTTGAATCGCCTGTCCGACGAGTTGTTCGTCTTGGCGCGCTATCTGAACAAGCTGGCCCACATACCAGACCTTGAATGGAGACCGCAATGAACAAACCCACGCTTACCGAATGGCACGAACAATTTTCCCGTCAGGCACAATGGACACAGATGTCGCGCAGCCAGCTCTATCGACGCGCCAACCTGCTGCGCGCCGAGCGTGTCCTCGACGTGGGCTGCGGCACCGGCGTACTGACCAACGAACTGGCGCGACGCACGCGCGGGCAGGTGATTGGCCTGGATAACAACCCCGAGATGCTGGCTTTTGCCCGCCGTTCGACCAGCCGCGTCCACTATGAAGAGGGCGACGCGCTCGACCTGCCCTACCCCGACGCGCATTTTGACGCCGTGATCTGCCATTTTGTGCTGCTCTGGGTCTCCGATCCCCGACTGGCCGTGCGCGAGATGGCGCGCGTGACCAAACCGGGCGGCCATGTGCTGGTCTGCGCCGAGCCCGACTATGGCGGGCGGCTCGATTGGCCCGAATTGCCGATCCGCGATTGGCAGATCGAGGGACTGCGACAGCAGGGTGCGAATCCATTCATCGGACGGCAGGTGCGACGGCTGTTGGTGCAGGCCAGCCTGCGCGCCGACCTGGGCGTGATCGCCTCGCATTGGACGGCGCAAGAACTCTATGAAAACTTTGAGGCCGAGTGGATATGGATCGCCAACGACGTCGGCGATGCCGTGGAACCAAAGACCTTTGAACAGATCAAGGTGCAGGCGTACAAGGCTATCCAGGATGGCACGCGGCTGGTGTACGTGCCCATCTTTTACGGCATCGGTCGAAAATGATCAAGCGCGTACTGAGGTATACCCTTTACCTGCTTGTCCTCGTCATCGCCCTCGTTTTGATTCGCCAGAATTGGTGGAAAGCACAGGACTACTGGTACTATTTCAGCGCACCTTTGATCCGCCACGTCCTTGTTGATCCGTTGAGCGCAGATCATACGACGGAATGGGAGTATTATCTGCACATCCCGCGCGGATACACCGCCGACCGAGTCTGGCCGGTATTCGTTTACGTGCACGGGACTGACGGCAGCGGGCGTGACGCGCTGTTCATCTGGCGGCCGCTGGCCGATCAGGAAAGATTTTTCCTGCTCACCCCCACCTTTCCTGACTGGACGTTTACGCATCTGCAAGGTGGTGAAGACAAGATCCTCTGGGCAATGATCGATCAGGTGGCCGAAACGTACAACGTTGAGCGAACTCGCATTTTTATTGCCGGGTTTTCTGGGGGCGCACAGTTTGCCCACCGGTTCGCGTTCAAGTATCCCAAAAATGTCAGCGGCGTCTCGGCGCTGTCGGCAGGCTCGTACGATCCGCCGCCCAACCACGCGCGCAGCGTGCCCTTTGCCGTATCGGTGGGGCAGAACGATACCGAACGCACTGAACCGGCGCTGTGGTTTGCGCGTGAACTGAAAAAAAACGGCAACCCGGTGTGGTACAAGACTTTTCCAGACGTCGGGCATCAAATCTGTGACGACGCAGTCGATCTGACTCTTGAACTGTTCCGTCAAACGGCCAAGAAAGGAAATGGATTATGAAACGATTGTTGTACGGCAAAGGTGTCTGGGCCTGGATGGAGAGCGAAATTTCGCGAGCAATCGACATGGCCCGGGCCATCGGCGCGCGGATCATCCTATTCAAAACCGGCCAGGAGGGCGAATACTATGAACAGTCGGCGCGGCGAGTAGTCAAGCAAATCACCGATGCCGGATTGATCCCCCTCGCCTGGCCGGTGATCACCTGCCTTCGTCCGGACGACGAGGCTGAAGTGGCGATCCAGTCCATCCTCGACGGCTATGCCGGGCTGGTATTTGACATCGAGCAGCCAGCCAGCGGGCAGTTTGAGGGCGCAAAGCGGCTCGGCGAGCGGATGATAGCCACCGAACTGCCGCCCGAAGTGATGTTTTTCACTTCCATGCCCAATATCTCGGCTTACCCCGGCATCCCCTACAACGAGATGGCCCGGTTCTGCAAGGGCGGTTTTATGCCCCAGGCCTACGCTTCGTTCAAGTGGCCCGTCCAATACACCCTCGACGTGATCACCTACGGCGAATTCGGGCGTTGGGCCGCCGATCAAAAGCGCGACCTGCCCATTTATCCGGTCTTGGGCTTTTACACCGATGAGCACGGCAAAGAGGTGTTATCAATCGCTGAAATCCTGTCCTGGCTGGCCTATCTGGGCCGCTTCAAACCGAGCTTTTTCAGCGTCTTTCGCGCCGAGATTTGCCCAGAGAGCGCCTGGTCGCTGCTCGCCCGCGTCGACATGACGCCGGAAGGCCAGACGCCTCCCAAACCCAAACTCGCCGGCATTTACATTACCGTGCGCCCCGGCGACAGCATCATCGGCCTGTGCACCGATTATGGCTGCTCCGTTGGCCAATTCTGGGACTGGAATGGACATCTATGGGATGCGGCAGACAAACCCCGCGAGCCGCGCGGGCTGGAACATGGCTGGATAGTGCGCATAAAATAAAGAGGAGCTGACCCCTATGACCCAGGAAGCCGGACACGAAATGCCAATCAACTGGTTTGTCGCCGATCACATCAGAACTCAATACGCCAACAATGTGGTGATCCAGCACTCCAAGAACGAATTTGTGTTTTCGTTTTTTGAAATCCTGCCGCCGATGTTGATCGGATCGCCGCAAGAGATCCAGTCGCAGTTGCAGCAGATGCGCACCGC
>JAFGEY010000290.1 GCA_016931365.1 Anaerolineae bacterium | reverse complement strand
TAATCGGCCAGCAGCCGCCCCTTGTAGCCCACCGTGACCGCATCCCAGCCGCTCGGCTCGCCGATGACCACCGCGTCGGGCTGAACCCGATCCAGCAAAAACCGCGCCCCTTTGGATGTCGCTGCTTCCTCCTCGACCGCGCCGACGACGACGATGCGTTTGCCCGTTTGTTCGCCGGCCCGCGCGGCGGCAGCGACAAAGGTCGCCAGCGGCCCCTTGGCATCGACCGTGCCGCGCCCGTACAGCAGGTTTCCTTCTCGGTGCACCCGAATTTCGCCGGGCACGGTGTCGATGTGACCGAGCAGCAAGACTGTTTGTTCTCCGTTGCCCAGTTTGCCGCGGCCCAGTTGGCCGACGGCATTTCCTGCACCGTCGATATACGCCGAAAAGCCCAGTGTGTTCATTTGCCCTACCAGGTATTCGACCACCGGGCGCTCCTGCGTCGAGGGGCTGTAGCGCTCGACCAATTCGGTCAGCAGTGCATCGGCTTGGGTGTTGTCAAACAACGTTATACTCCGTCGAGTTGCCATTTTCTTATCGCAAACCGCCGACAACCAACGGCAGACCGCGATTGGGATGGTTGGCGGTCGGCAGTCGGCCGTTCGCGGTCGTTCAGTAAATAATCCACCGGTAGCGACATTTTTGTCGCTCGCCGTGTTGATACATATCTGAGTCCAACGGCAGGTCGACGATCTCGACCAGTTTGCAGCCCAGGATTTCACATGTCCGGCGCGAGGCCCAGTTGTCGGGGTTGTTGGTGATCCAGATTACGTCCATTCCATGGGCTTGAAAAATGGGCTTGATCAGCGCACAGCCCTTGGCGGCATAGCGATGCCCACGATAGGCCTCATCTACGCCATAGCCGATCTGCCCGGCATACTTGACCAGGTGATCGGTGTAGCCGATGCGCGCGCTGATCCCGCCGACCTGGATGTCGCTGCCTTTTTGGCGGATCGACAGGTCATAATAGGGCGCCCAGCCCTGGGATGTGTCGGTGTCATATCGAGATTGGACAACCACATCCACTTCGTCGCCGACAAATCGATGTTCAATCTCGAATTTCCAGTTCATGTCTCCTCGCTCTTGAAGCAATGACATAATACGAATAATGCGGCATTCGGCAGGTTGGAAACCTGCCCCTACGTGGTTAGTACAGTTTCAATAGCGGCGACGACCCGATCCAATTCTTCGTAGCCGATGATCAATGGCGGCAGCAGGCGGATCACGGTCGTTCCGGCGGGCAGCGCCAGCACGCCCTGATCGATCAGTGCCTCCAGATAGGGTTGCGATTTGGTGCGCAGTTCGATGCCGACCATCAGGCCCAGGCCGCGCACCTCGCGGATCATCGGCGACGGGATGGCGCGCAGTTTTTCGAGCAGGTATGCGCCCTTGTCGGCGGATTGCTGGACCAGATTTTCTTTTTCCAGTGCGTCGAGCGTGGCCAGGGCCGCGGCGCAGGCCAGTGGGTTGCCGCCAAAGGTGGAGCCGTGCACACCGGGGTGAATGTTGCCGATCTTGTCGCTCAACATCACCGCGCCCATCGGCACACCACCGCCGATGCCTTTGCCCAGGCAGAGGATGTCGGGCCGGATGCCGTGATGCTGAAAGGCGAACATCTTGCCGGTGCGGCCCAGGCCGGTCTGTATCTCGTCGACGATGAGCAGCATGCCTTGCTCGTCGCAGAGTTTCCTCAAGCTGCGGAAAAAATCGCCGCCGCCGGGGCGCACGCCGCCCTCGCCTTGCACGATTTCGACGATCACGGCAGCGGTGTTTTCGTTCACCGCTTCGGCCATTTTGTCAATGTTGTCGTAAGGGGCGTGATCAAAGCCGGGCACGAGGGGCAAAAACGGCTCGCGGTATTTCGGTTCCCACGTCGCTGACAGCGCGCCCATCGTTCGCCCGTGAAAGCCGCGCATTGTGGCCACGATGCCGGTGCGGCCGCTGCTGAGCCGCGCAAACTTGAACGCCCCTTCGACCGCTTCGGCCCCCGAATTGCACAAAAACCCGCGTTCGAGACCGGTCAGTTTGGCCAGGCGGGTCAAAAGCTGCGCGCGCACGTCGTTGTAGAAAATGCCGGGGCAGGTGACCAGGGTCTGCGCCTGCTGGCAGATCGCCGCAGTGACGGCGGGGTGGCAGTGCCCCAACAGCACCACACCGTGCCCGCCCACACAGTCGATGTAACGGCGGCCCGCCTCGTCCCACACAAACGCCCCTTCGCCACGTACGATGGCGACATCGCGCTTGGGGTAGGTGCCGGCGTCGTGCTGTTGTTCCAAAGCAATGGTATTCATTGGTTCGTCCTTTGAATTTTTGGTGGTCTGACCGCCGACGGCAGACCGCTGTCAAAGGTGCGGGTGCTGTGAGCGGCGGTCAGCGGTCGGTAGTCAGCAGTCAACTGGTTTTTGTGCCAGAATGTAGGCCCGCTGCGTTTGCGCTTCGACCTCGGGCGGGTAAGGCTCGCGCTCAATGGTTTCCAGCACGTCGAATCCGGCGGCTTGCAGGTGCGCGCACATCGTCTTGGGCTGGAAAAAGAGGAAATCGACGCACACCTCGCGATCCCACCACCGGTCGAGGTGAGTCACCTGGCTGCCGATGTGAAAGGTCAGCAAGAGCTTGCCGCCGGGGCGCAGCACGCGCTGCATTTCGCGCAGGGCCTGCCCCACCTGCTCGCGCCGGATGTGGATGATGCTGTAAAAGGCGGCGATGCTGCCCCAACTCGCGTCGGCGTCCGGCAGGGCGAGCATGGTGCCGACGCGAAAGTCGATCTCGGGCGTGAGCCGGCGTGCCTGCTCGATCATCTGCGGCGACAGGTCGATGCCAAACGCATCGACCTGTCGCCGGTGCAGGTAGCGCGCCACTTCGCCGGGGCCGCAGCCCAGGTCGCACGAGGGGCCAAGATCGCGCACCTCCTGGGCAAAGCGGTCGAGGATCATGCAGTCAAAAGGCTTGCGGTTGAATTCGTCGATGAATTTTTCGGCATAGTCGCGGGCGACCTGATCGTAGCTCCGGGCGACGTTTTCCGGTGCCAACCCTGGTGGCTCTTGGCTGCCGGGGCTGGCGAGGCGCTTGCCAAAACCGAGCACGCGATCGTTCTTGTAGCCGATCGACTCGTAAAAACCGATCACCGCCGTGTTCGTCTCGCGTACCTGGAGGTTGATTTTTGGACAGCCCAATACGCGCAACGCTTCTTCGGCTTTCTCCATCATCTGCCGGCCCAAGCCCTGCCGCTGCAGGTCCGGATCGACGGCCAGATAGTTGATCCAGCCGCGATGGCCCTCGTAACCGGCCATCAGCGAAGCGACCACGCGCCCGCCCAGTTCACCGACAAAGAACAGGTCGGGCTGGAAGGCGAGCTTGGTCATCATATCCTCGTGTGGGTCGTTCCATGGCACGACCAGATTGCAGCGCTGCCAGAGGCTAATCACTGCCGGTTCGTCGGCTAGCTTGAAAGTGCGGATGATCAAATCGTCGTTTGTGCTCATGGGACTGCTATGTGCCTCTTGCTATTTGTAGCAACGTGATTTGCCGCTTGCCGAGTTTGAACCGTTCCAGTCGTCGATAGCCTTTATGTGCGGCCGTCTGCGCTTTGTCTGAAGCGATCGCCAACATGGTATGCGGCGCGATGACCTTTTTCAGCGCGTCGAGCATGTGCCAGGTGGGATCGTCGTGCTCCCAGGGGGTCGGGCGCACCGTCTGCCAGACCGAGTGCTGGCCGTAGGGAAGGTCGGTCAGCACGATGTCGATCTCTTGCTTCTGCAAGCCTGCATCCAATGCCTGCGCGTCGGTGGCGTCGGCGCAAAAGATATGCGTCGAGATGGTGTGTCCCTTCAGGTGCTCGATCAACTGTGCTTTAAGCCGCCCAGCGCTCTCTAGTGCTTCTTGGTGTGACGGTTTGCCGTATTCGCGTCCCATCTGCTCGATCTGGGCGATCCGCCGATCCAGCCCTTCGACAGTCAGCAGCGACAGGTTGGCCTCGGCCAGCGACAAGGCACGTTCGTCCACGTCCGAGCCGATGAGCGCGCCGATCTCATCCCAATGGAAATAGGCCAGCGTCGCCAACAGGTAGCCGCTCCCGCAGCAGGGATCGTATATTGCATACAGGCCTGGTCTGTCCAACCTCGCCGCGCAGCGATCAAACATCTCGCCCGCCAGGCGAATCGGAAAGGTCGGCGTGCCGGAAAGGCCGTAAAAGACCGCGCCGCTGGCGTAATCGGCATAGTTTATGTGTTCTGTTTCGTACAGATAAGGCATTGGTAAACCCGAGAATTGCAAGTGGATTATTTATGAAAGTTGGATAAACAGCACTACAATAACACCTGTAGCGAATATCAAGATCATAAAAAAACCAACAGCTATGTCCATACAGCTGTTGAATTGTTTTCTTTTAGAAGTCTGTAGTCTCCTTCTGTGTTGTTCGGCGGCTTCCTCTCCCTTTGCTAAACTCAAGCGTTTGAGAAATAGTTTTTCTAGGAAAGAAGGCGTATAGATACCCTTCATCCAGAATCGCCATCCACTTCTGAGCATGTATATTCCCATAAACAAACTGAATATGGCCGCAAAAAAGACTAATCCCAATGGCGTCTTTTCATTAATGGCTACTCCCAGAGTCGATGCTTTCAAAGTGGCATACAAATCGCAATTTGTCATTCGCAATTTGCTACTCGATCACCGTCCCTTTGCCTGCCATCGCCGCCGTCACCGGCCGCTCGACGCGTGCGTCGGCAAAGACCACGCGCCCCACACCGTGGCCGATCGCTTCCGTCGCGCCGAGCACCTTTTTCTTCATGCGGTCTTCGGCAAAGCTCATATACTGCTCGACCTGGGCGGCCGGGATGTGCGCGATCAGCGTGCTCTCGTCGGGATATTCACGCAGCAGGCCGGGCACGTTGGAGAGGATGATCAACTGCTCGGCGCCCATCGCGGCGGCGATCGCCGCCGCCGCGCGGTCGCCGTCGACGTTCATTGGTTCGCTTTGCTCGCTGATCGCCGGCGGCGTGACCACCGGCAGGTAGCCCGCCCCCAGCAGCAGTTCGAGCAGCCCGGTGTTAACCTGATTGACCGTGCCGGTGTAATCGTCGCGCAGCACGCGCTTGCGCCCATCGATGATCACCTTGATCGCATCCTTGCGGTGGCCTTCCAGCAGCCGCCCGTCGACGCCGGACAGGCCGACGGCGTTAGCGCCCGCCCGCTGCAGCAGTTCGACGATGTGCTTGTTGACCTTGCCGCACAGCGCCATCTCGAAAATCTCCAGCGTGCGGCGGTCGGTGCGCCGGCTGACGAAACCCGACACCGAGGTGACAAACTCGGGGGGGTGGCCCAACTGCTGCGAGAGCACGTTGGTCTCGTATGACCCGCCATGCACGAGGATGATCGGCTGCCCACCCTTGAACAAAGCCGCTATATCATTGCATACGTTATCGTAGGTAATGCCTTTGCTGCCGCCCACTTTGACGATAATCATAAAAGCTCCTCGTCTACCTGTTCCTTATCTACTCAAATTGGATGCAAACCGGGAAAGCCCAGCCCGGCTGTCTCTTCATACCCACACATCAAATTCATACACTGCACTGCACTGCCGGCGGCGCCCTTCATCAGGTTGTCGATCGCCGACATCACAACCACCCGCCCGCTTGACTCGTCCAACTCGAAACCGACGTCGGCATAGTTGCTGCCGGACAGGATTTTTGGCTCCGGGTAACGGAACACGCCCTGCCGCTCCTTGATGATGCGCACGAACGGCTCGCTCCCGTAGGCGGCGCGATAGGCCTTCCACAGCGTTTTTTCGTCCGCGGCCTGTTTCAAAAAGACGTGGCTGGTGGCCAAAATGCCGCGCACCATCTCGATTGCTGTCGCTGACAAGTGGATCGTTGGTGGCTCGCCGCCCAGTGTCAATTCCTGGATGATTTCGGCAGTGTGTCGATGCCCGGTGGGGGCAAAGGAGCGCACTGCGCCGCTGCGTGCCGGGTGGTGCGACCCCGGGCTTTCGCGCCGGCCGCCCTCCGACGAGCCGACCTTGACCTCGACAAACACGCCGCGCGCCCGATCCACCAGGTCGGCCTCGAACAGTGGATACAGGCCAAGGATGGTTGCCGTGGCGTTGCAGCCTACGCCGCTGACCAAGCTGGCCTGCCGGATCTCGTCGCGGTGCAGTTCGGGCAGGCCGTAGACAAAGCGATCAAGCCACTCAGCCGCGCCGTGCGGGTGGCCGTACCAGCGCTCGTACAGGGCTGGGTCGCGCAGGCGGAAATCGGCCGACAGATCGATGGTTTTGGGCGCAAGTTGGGACAGTTTTTCGATTTGCTCCTGCACCTCACCATGATGCAGGGCGACAAAAAGCACGTCGCACGGTTCAATCTGCTCCGGCAGGCAGAACTTGAGCTGTGTGCGCCCGCGCAGGTTGGGATGGACAGTATAGACGTATTTGCCCAGGTTGGAGGCCGATGAGACCTGGGCCACCCGGACGTGGGGATGGTCGAGCAGCAGGCGCAGCAGTTCGCCGCCGGCATAGCCCGAGCCGCCGATAATAGATACTTGCATGATGTTTGGTCTCCGGTGATAAAAGGTAAATAGCAAAGCTATTTGCTATTTGCTATTCGCAGCACATAATCGATCACCCTGGCCGGGATATTGACCCCGGTGGTGTCGATGCTGTTGCGAAACTCCATCGTATAGTTGATCTCGTTGACCAGCAGGCCACGCTCCTGATCCTCGAAAATGTCCAACGCAACCACGCCGCCGCCGATCGCCGCCGCTGCCTTGAGACACAGCGCGTTCAGTTCGGGCGTCACCGGGCAGTTGGCGGCCTGGCCGCCGCGCGCGGTGTTGGTGATCCAGTGCGGCGAGGAGCGATAAATGGCACAAATCGTCTCGTCACCCACCACAAAGGCGCGAATGTCGCGGCCCGGCTTGTGGATATATTCCTGGATGTAGTAAATCGAATGATGGTACGAGCCGAGCACCTGCTTGTGTTCCAGCAGCGCCTCGGCGGCCTCGCGGTCGTTGACTTTGGCCAACAGCCGCCCCCACGAGCCGACGCCGGGCTTGAGCACCACCGGGTAGCCCATCTGCTCGATGGCCTGCAAGGCCGATTCGGGCGTGTAGGCGACCATCGTGCGCGGGGTGGGCACGCCGGCGCGTACCAACGCACTGGTAGTGAGCAGTTTATTGCCGCAGTTCTCGGCCACCTCATAGGTGTTGACGGTAGACACGCCCCAGTCGCGGAATAACAGCAGCGAAAAAAGCGCGCGCGAGTGGTTGATGCAGCGCTCCAGGATCACGTCATAATGCCAGCCATTTTTTTGTATCTCAAAGATCAACTCGCGGTCATCGAGCAGGTCAAACTCGGCGCCGCGTTTTTGCAGCTCTTCGATGAGCAGCTTTTCTTCCACGCGGATGCGTGAACAGAGTATTCCAATTTTAGACATCGTTTTTCCTCTTGAGCAGCGTTCTGTATCGTGCGTAAGCCGTGAAACGTGAGATACCGACACACATCACGTTTCACGCTTTACTCTCCCCAGTCTTCTTCCTCTTCCGGCGCTTCGGCCAGTTCGGGCGGATCGACGCCGATCACTTCGAGTTCGGCGCCGCAGTCCGGGCACTCGACGATCTCGCCTTCGACGGTATCCGGGGGCAGTTCGACCTCAGCGGCGCAAATGGGACATTCTGCGTTCATTTCAATACTCCTTTTCAAAATGTACAGATGGGGGTAACTGTTCAGCCTGCGCTCAAATTGGGACAGAATAAACAGGATTGACATGATAAAAGACCATCAAATCCTGAAAATCCTGTCGAAAAATGATCGGGAATTAGCAAACCAACAAATCTGGTCTTGTCAAATTTCATTATTTCTCAATTTTTTCAATAATCGCTTGTGTTACGTCTTGTGTCGTGGCCGTTCCGCCCAGGTCGGGCGTGTGCGGGCCGTGGCGCAGGGTGTGTTCGACGGCATCTCGCACGCGGCGGGCGCGCTCGTGCGCGTGCTTGCACGAGTCGAAATGATCGAGCAGCATCGCGGCAGCCAAAATGGCGGCTATTGGGTTGGCGATGCCCCGCCCGGCGATGTCCGGCGCGGAGCCGTGCACCGGCTCGAACAGTGCAGGAGATCTCGCCGCTCCCACATTCGCCGAGGGGGCCAGCCCCAGCCCGCCGACCAGCCCGGCGGCTTCGTCGGACAAGATGTCGCCGAACAGGTTGGTGGTGACAATCACGTCGAACGCTTCCGGGTGGGTGACCAGGCGCATGGCCGCCGTATCGACCAGCATCTCTTGCACGATGAGGTCGGGATAGCCGGCGGCGACGGTCAGGGCCGCTTCCCTGAACAGCCCGCACGTCTCCGGCAGCACATTGGCCTTGTGGACGACGGTCAGATGTCGACGGCGGCGCATGGCCCACTCGCAGGCCACCCCGATCACCCGCTCTGAACCTTGCCGGGTGATCACCCGCTCGGCGATGGCGGTATCCCCCTCCCGCCGCTCGCGCCGGACGTACAGCCCCTCGCTGTTTTCGCGCACGATCAACAGGTCGATGCCGGGGCGCGACGACGAGATCGGCCACGAGTGCGACGGGCGCAGGTTGGCGAACAGGGCCAGTTCGCGGCGCAGGGCGACGATCGGGCTGCTGTAGCCCTCTACCTTGAACGAAGGCGAGGACACCGCGCCGAACAGGATCGCGTCGCTGTGCTTGGCCAGCTCGACAGTCTTCCGGGGTAGGGCCGTGCCGCGCTGTTGAAAGCAGGCCCAGCCCGCCTCGGCATGGACGGCGTCGAAAACCAGGCCCGTCGCGCGCAGTACCTCGATCGCCGCCGGGATCACTTCCAGGCCGATGCCGTCGCCGGGGATGAAACATAGTTCAAGTCGGTTCCCCCCCTCGTTCTCCTCCGCTTGCGGGGGGGAAGAAAAGGGGGGGCTTGAGGAATTATTCATCACCTTCTCCCGGAAAGCGCCCATATTTCTGCACAAAGGCCACGATGCCGCCCTCAGCCTGGATTTGCTGCACAAACTGCGGCAGGCGCGGCAGGTCGATGGCCCCTTGTGCGGTGAGTAATTGTGAATGGGCCAGGTCGAGCGCCGCGGCGTCGCCGTCAGCGACCTGCTCGGTGAGATCGGCCTCAAAGAGCGGGATGCCCAGGTTGATCGCGTTGCGGAAGAAAATGCGCGCGAAACTGGGGGCAATGATACCCGCAATGCCGCATTTTTGCAAGGCGCGCGGCGCGTACTCGCGCGAAGAGCCGCAGCCAAAGTTCTTGCCGGCCACGATCACGTCGCCGGGGCGCACATTGGGCGCAAAGTCGGGCCGCCGCTCGATAAAGGCATACTCGGCCAACGCGTCCTCCGAGGTCATATACGGCGAGTAGCGGCCGGGAATGATCTGATCGGTGTCGATGTCGGGGCCAAAAAGCCAGATTCGGTTCACAGGTTCCTCCCAACAGAATGGTTGACTGCCGACCACCGACGGCAGGCCGCAGTCGGCGGTCGTTGGTCGGCGGTCAGACAATGCCTCTTACCGATGGATTTGCTATCCTGATGCCGGGTTCAGGCAGGCTAGCGTGCGCACCGACCGGTAGCCCTGGCCGGTTTCCAGGTAGCGATTCAGGTCGGTCAGTTCCGGCTCTTCTACGAAGGGGAGCAGTGGCTGTGACACCTGGTTCAGCCGCTCAAGTGCGGCATGGATTTGCGCGTCCCACTGATCGCCGTAGCGCTCCACATCGTCCGGCCGGATGCGCTTTCGGCAGTCGGCATACTCGCAGATCAGCTCCATGTCGCAGTTCGGCTCAAACAGAGCGTACTCATCGGTGATCTGTTCGCCGGGCTGGATGTCGCGGATGGCGATCTCAAACCCATAGACGGTGGTGATGGTATTGCAGTGACAGCAGTGATTGACATAGCGGGCAATGTCCCAACAGAGTGTCCACTCGCCGTTCTTATCAATGTGCGCGTAGGTCTCGATAATGTCCCGGTAGCGGGGGTCGTGGTGTAACGGGCTGTCGGCCGGGATGTGGATTTCCAGCGCGTCGTCGACGTAGGTGATCGTGCCCATCGGGATAAAGCGAGTGGCAAAGACGCCGCGACCAACCTGTGGATTGACCATGCGGAGTTCGGTATCAGGATGCATCATAGATTGTTCTTCCTTTCTAAATTTATGTTGTGAGCTGCGGGTTGCGAGTGACGCATCACGTCTCACGCTTCACGTCCCCACATCTCTTGGATCGGTAATGTGTCCGGTCAGCGCCGTTGCCGCGGCCACCTGCGGCGATCCGAGGTAGATGTGCGCCTGCGGCGATCCCATGCGCCCGCTAAAATTGCGGTTGCTGGTCGAAAAGCAGACCTCGCCCGCGCCGATCACGCCCAGGTGGCGGCCGATGCATGGCCCGCAGCCCGGTGTGCCGACCGTCGCGCCGGCAGCGAGCAGCGTGCTCAATGTACCATCCTCGACGGCGTCTTGCAGCACGCGGTGCGAGGCGGGGATGACGATCATGCGCACGCCGGGAGCCACGCGCTGCCCGCGCAAGATCCCGGCGGCGGCGCGCAAATCCTGCAATCGACCATTGGTGCATGTGCCCAGCAAGACCTGATCGACCTTGACCGCGCCCAATTCGCGCGCCGGCCGCACGTCGTCGACGCGGGGCGGGCAGGCTACCAATGGCTCGATCTCGGACAGGTTGACTGTCAGCCGGTCATAATAGGTCGCGCCTTCTTGCACCATCAGCCACTCGGGCACGGAAGCGTGGCTGCGGGTCAGCGCGTCGGGCGGGACGAGGCCGGCCTTTGCGCCCAGCTCGGTGGTCATGCTGCACAGCGTCATGCGCGAGGCCAGCGACAAGTCTTGCGCGCCGTGAAACTCGACCGCCTGGTAAGTAAAGCCATCGGCCTGAAGGCGGCCGAGCAGATGCAATACCACGTCTTTGGCGTCAACTTGAGCGGCCAATTGACCGATCAAATCGACGCGTACCGTTTCCGGCACGCGCAGCCAGGTGCGCCCGGTGGCAAAGGCCAGGGCGATATCGGTGGTGCCCATACCGGTGCCAAAGGCGGCAATTGCGCCGTAGGTGGTGCTGTGCGAATCCGAGCCGACGGCGACCATCCCCGGCTGAACCAGCTTTTCTTCGACCATCAACTGGTGGCAGATGCCGCAGCCCACGTCGTAAAAAGCGTCGATGCCCTGCTCGGCGGCAAAGCGGCGGGCGCGAACTTGGCCCTCGGCGGTGGCCAGGTTGGAGGCCGGAGCGACGTGGTCGACGAAAATGGCGCAGCGCTCAGGGTGCGGCAGCCGGTCGACGTGGAGTTGGTCGCGCAGCACGTCGATCACTTCCGGGGCAATCGAGTCGATGGTCATGGCCCGGCC
>JAFGEY010000289.1 GCA_016931365.1 Anaerolineae bacterium | reverse complement strand
TGAAGCACTGGAGCGAGCGCTGAACGGCAATCCTTTCTATCCGTCTTTTCTTCAGCCACTTGCTGTGCCGTCAGGCTGAGCAGTTACCGTAAATTTACGTGGCGCACATTTGTGGCGCACATTTTGTGCGGCGCACAAATGTGCGAGAGGTCAGAGCGGCGAAAATCGATACCCACTGCCGCGCTCGGTGAGCAAAAAGCGGGGATGATTGGGGTCAGGTTCGATCTTGATGCGCAATTGGCGAATATACCACTTGATGTTGTTGACGCTGACTTCAGCATCCAACGGCCAGACGCGATCGAGGATGATCTCGTTCGAAAAAACGCGGTTGGGATGGCGGGCAAAAAAGATCAACAGATCGTATTCGGTAGGAGACAAATGAATTTCCTGTCCGCCAACCAGAACACGGCGTTCAGATGGCTCGATAAGCAACTCGCCATCGCCAAAACGCAGAGATTGATCGGCGTGTTCATCGGGCGGAATGCGCGCACGCCGCAAAAACGCCTCCACCCGCGCCTGCAGGGCTTTAGGTTGGACAGGTTTGGTCAGATACCCATCGGCGCCGGTCTTTAGACCACGCACCACGTCATCTTCGTCCTGCCGCCAGGTGAGCATAATCACCGGCACGGTCGAGATCTCGCGGATACGCCGACAAACGTCCCAGCCATCCAGTTCAGGCATCATCACGTCCAATAAAACCAGGTGAGGATGGCGCATATGAAACTGCTGAATGCCCTGCCTGCCGTCTGGGGCCGTAAATACCTGGTATCCTGCCGCCTCCAACGTATGCGCGATGAGACGAAGACAGACCGGATCGTCCTCAACCACTAGAATACGTTCTCCCACGGTGCTCCTCATTTTGTGCGCAAGCCGTTGGATAGATACACGCATTATACCTCAAAACACCATCTTGCCGCAACGAGTGGACAAAGTGGTATAAATGTGGTAAAACAGAGCCCAAATCCGATAGGAGCAGCGCGCGATGGCTCTGCAAAAACAAACTAAACGCAATGTCCGCTACTGGCTCCGCTTGTTGGGCGTGGGGCTGATCGGCGGGCTGGTGATGTTTTACGCCGGCTATGTGATTCTGTGGGTGATCATCACCACCACTCCGGTGAACAGGCCAATCTGTTGCAACACGCCCAACGACCTGGGGCTGGATTACGAATCGATCGTCCTGATCAGCCGGGATGGCACGCAACTATCGGGTTGGTACATTCCCTCGCAAAACGGGGCAGCGATTATCCTGCTGCACGGCTATGGCGCGCACCGCGTCGAAATGCTCGATCGGGCATACGCGCTGGCCGATCAGGGCTATGGCACGCTGCTGTACGACCTGCGCGGCCACGGGGAAAGCCAGGCTCAATACCGCACTTTTGGCTGGAGCGATCCCCAGGACGTTGCCGCGGCCGTTGAGTTCCTTTTGTCCCGCCCCGGCGTCGATCCGCAGAGGATCGGACTGTTTGGATTTTCCACCGGCGGACAGATCGCACTGCGCGCGGCAGCCCAACTCGAACAGATTCAGGTCGTTGCCGTCGACGATCCCGGTTTTGCAATTCTGTCTGACCTGCCTCCGCGTCGCACGCTGCAATACAGATGGATCGGCTTGAGTTACCGGCTCGGTTTTGCCGGGATGATGCTGCGCACCGGCGTCGAGATGCCCCAAGGCGTCGTCGAGGGCCTGCCGCGCCTCAGCCCACGCCCGCTGCTGTTCATCGCCAATGGGCCGGAAGATGATGCCGGATATTGGATGACGCACCACTATTTCGAGTTGGCCGGCGAGCCAAAGACATTTTATCACATCCCGGAGGCCGGACACGGTGATGGGCCACAGATGCGCCCCCGGGCCTATGCCGAAACGCTGAATGCCTTTTTCGATGCCGCACTCCTGGACGGCGAATAAGGATAAACATATGGATGAACTAGCCATGCTCCATCAAATGTGCGAAAAAGAACTGAGCAATGCCGACGTTAAGGCTTTATGCAAAGTGCGCGGCTTTTCCAGTCAGGAAGCAGCCTCGCCTTCCATAGGACACGCAAACGGTCTTTGCCAAACGCGCCCGCCCGGAGCCGCCCCAGCCCCGCGCAAAACAACCACTGAGCGTCAACCGACAGACGACGACAATCCTCTATTTTCCAGAGGTCGAACCGCTGGAACAGGTCCGCGACCGGTTGCTCGAACAACGCTGCCCGATTGAGGCCAACATCCAGGCGCGCACGCTCACTTTTTCGCAAAACTATGCCCACCTGGTCGACCAGGTTCTTGAAACATTGCAGCACTATATTATTCAAATCAAAGATATATGAGCGAAACGAAAGGATCAAACAATGTTCAAAATGCCGCGCAGCATCAACCTGCCACAAGGCTCATTCGACGGGCTTGATCTGCTGCCTGTTCACGAATACGAGTGCCTGCGCACGCCGGAGCCGATCCGCGTGGACGGCGCGCTGGATGAGGCAGTCTGGCAGCGTGCTCAATGGTCGCCGCCTTTTGTCAAGATGGACACCGGCGTGGCGGTCAAACTCGATTCGCGCCTGGCCCTGCTGTGGGATGACGAGTGCCTCTATGCGGCCTACCGCTTTGAGGATCACGAAATCTGGGGCACGCACGTCGAGCACCACGACCACGTTTACAACTATGACAGCGATGCCGAGATTTTCGTCCAGGGTGAAGGCGTGTATTACGAATTGGGCGTCAACCCGATCAACACCATCTATGAGGTGTTTTGGACCTGGTTGGAGCCGGTTGTTGCCCGGCAGGATGTAGCGCTGCTCGACCGCTTTCTCAAGACCGAGAATTCCCTGTACTTTGAACCGCGGCTCGACGACAAGCTGGGTCGTTTTGGCGAGATGGATTGGGAACTGCCCGGCCTCAAGCACGCCGTCCGCGTCGATGGCAGTTTGAACTGCCCGGCAATCCGCGACAACGGCTGGACGGTCGAGTTTGCGCTGCCCTGGGCCGGGCTGAAAGCGCTGGGCAAGCCCATCCCCCCGCAAGACGGCGACGTGTGGCGGATCGGCGCATCGCGCTGCCAGCACTTTCACGACGCGCAGGGCAACAACATCTGGGAAGACTGGTCGTGGAACCGGCACGGCTACATCAATATGCATATCCCCGAACGGTGGAGCCAGGTGCGCTTTGTGAACCGATCGGTGTGAAATCTGCTTGAAAAACCCGCCTATTTCGTGTACAATCTGGGTACAATAGACAGACACGGACAGGAGCAGGCCGATGTTTAATCCACAGCGACTGGTTATCGATCAGTTTGTGAGCGAACTCAAAGAAGCCTATCGTCAGATGTACGGCGACCTGGAGCCGCAGTTCGCCAACATTGCTGCGTGGACGGGACGTGTGGTGCTCGAAAACATCGCCAACTCGGACGCATTGTATCACAACGTCGAGCATACGATCATGGTCACTCAGGTCGGACAGTCGATCTTGAAGGGCAAACATCTCGTCGAGGGCGGTGTTTTTCCCAAGGACTGGCTGCACTTTAACATTGCCCTGCTCTGCCACGACATTGGCTATGTGCGGGGCATCTGCCGCGTCGACGGAAAAGGACTTTACGCCACCGGCATCGGCAACGAGACCGTAGCCGTCCCGGACGGCGGTACCGACGTGGCGATGACCCCCTATCACGTCGACCGCAGCAAGTTGTTTGTCCGCGAACGCTTTGGTGGCGGCGCGATCGTCGATGTCGATGCCGAACGGATCGCCAATTATATTGAAATGAGTCGCTTTCCTCCGCCTACCGACGAAACCTACCAGGACACCAAGGGCTACTCCGGCCTGCTGCGCGCCGCCGATTTCATCGGGCAGTTAGGCGATCCAAACTACCTGCGCAAAATTCCGGCCCTGTTTTACGAATTTGAAGAACTGGGCGCCAACGAAAAATACGGCTACAAGAACCCCGGCGATATGCGCAAGCGCTATGCCCGCTTTTACTGGGACGTCGTCGATGACTATATCCGCGACGCCCTCGACTACCTGCGGCGCAGCCAGGAAGGCAAACTGTGGGTTTTTAACCTGTCCGCTCACGTGTTTGAAATCGAACATGAAGAATAAAAGTCAAAGGAGATCAGAAATGCGATACGGCGTCTGTACAGACCCCATCAACGCCCCGGCGCTGGCCCAGGCGGGATTCGAATTCATCGAATTGCACGTGCAAAATCACCTCAAAACCGTCGGCGAAGACGCCGGCGAGGAAGCAGCCTTTGCCCCTGAACTGGCGCGCATCCAGGCCTCGGCGCTGCCCTGTGAAGCAGCCAACTGCTTTTTGCCCGGGAACCTCAAAATCACCGGGACGGAGGTCGATATGGACGCGCTGGCCGTCTATGTCGATCTGGCCTGCGCGCGGGCGGCGCGGGCGGGCATCCAGACCATCGTTTTCGGCTCCGGCGGCGCGCGCCGCATCCCCGACGGGTTCAGCCGCGACCAGGCGTGGCGGCAATTGCTCGACTTTGGCAAGATGCTCGGCCCGGTGGCGCAACGTCACGGTGTGCTGATCGTTGTCGAGCCGCTCAACCTGCGCGAGTGCAACGTGTTTACTACCGTCGGCGAGAGCGCCGAGTACGTGCGTCAGGTCGATCACCCCTATATCCGCCTGCTGGTCGATGGGTATCACTGGGCGCTCGACAACGACAGCTATGACGACCTGGTAGACAGCATGCCGCTGATCGCGCACGCGCACATCGCCACCTATGCCTCGCGCAAAGCGCCCGGCCTGGAAGCGTGCGATTTTGCGCAGTTTTTTGACGCGCTCAAAAAGGGCGGCTTTGACGGGCGGCTGTCGATTGAGGGCCGCTGGGACGATATGGCAAAGGATGCGCCCAAGGCACTGGAAGTCCTTCAGGCCTTTGCCCGGACCGCTGGCTACTGAGCACCGATGAGAAACCAGGCTTTTATCAAAAAACCTGGTTTCTCCATATCCAACGTCACAAGGAGACCCTATGGCTGAATTTGTCCGCGTTGCCTACGAAACGCTCAAAACCTTTTGCCGCGCCGTATTCGAACGTTACGGCCTTAATCCCCAGGACGCCGAAACGTCGGCCGACGTTTTGCTCGCCGCCGACCTGCGCGGCATTCCCTCACACGGCATCGCCCGCATGCCGCGTTACGTCAACGGCCTGAAAAAAGGGCTGATGGTCGCC
>JAFGEY010000288.1 GCA_016931365.1 Anaerolineae bacterium | reverse complement strand
GAGTTGAATGACAATGCCCCTTCATCCAGTAGTTCTACCTGGGCAGACAGACCATCCAGGGCCATCATCAACCGCTGTCGCACCTCTTCTATGGGAACATTTTTTACTTTAAACTCGCCAAATGCATACCCAAACTTGCTTTTGCTGGCCCTGGTTTTGTCAATGATGCTCTCATCCTTGTGTCCAGTTGCAGGGAGATAGTATTTCAATAGCGCTCGCCCGGCCGGTGTCAGTTCCGATCGTTCTCCATTCTCACCTGGAATTCTTCTTACCAGACCGGCCGTAAACATTGCTTGCTCAAGTTCTTGCCACTGGTCGCTGCCAACCACCAAATGCATACTGGCAAGTGCCTGCCCTTTCTCCAAGATCGCCACTGCCACCTGGCCTACAAGGACGTCGCTCACTGGCAAATGAACATGATGCGACGTCATTTTGCCTCATCTACCTTATACCCGCTCATACTGTACCTCGGCTTCGGCAATGACCCCAGCGCGGAAATATGGGCTGAGGCTACGGGGTGTATTCAGATCAACACGACGCCCAATGATCTGCGCCAATTCCAGTTCCATACCGGCCAAAGCAATCAAACCAACTCGCGCGTCCGGATGGAATTCAACGAGCACATCGACATCACTATCGGGACGAAAGTCCTGGCGCAAAACCGAGCCGAAAAACGCAAGTTTGCGAATACGGTTTTTCCGACAGAATGCTGCAATTTCCTCACAGGGCACATCGATCCGAGCAACCATTATCCAATGACCTCCCTATTTAAACGCCTCCAAATGCCGGTCAAAGTGCGCTTCCAGCACGCGGTAGTAGGCCTCTTCGTTCTCGCGTAGCGCGGCGAAAAAGCGCGCCCGAAAGCGTTCATCGTTCAGTACCGAGCCAAAGGTGACATGCAGCATCTGGCGGTTGTGGAAATTGTCCAGCGTGTGTGCGAGTTCCTCGTTAGCTAACGAGGAACTCGCCAGCGCTTGTGCCGGGTCGGCCGAGACGTGATAGGAGACCTTGTCTTGCTCGTAGCGCTCGAAAGAAAAGTCAAGGATATTTCGGAACAAGGGCGGATCGATAGCGGCGATCGCGCGCAGCGCCTCCAGGTAGCTGGTGCCCGCCGTTTTGAGGTGGACCAGGTTGTGCGTATGCCGGGCCATAATCGGGTAAATGGCGAATTTGTCCGAGCCGGAGTGGATGCTCAGTTTGTAGGGGCCGCACTGCCGGGCAATGGCCGCGTGCCGAACAATTTGCCGTTCGAACTCGGCCAGGTCGCCGATATAGTCCACGCCTTTTTCAAAGCGCCCCACATAGCGCGGGGCCAGGCTGACCCACTGCACGCCCAATCGACGCAACTCGGAGGCGATAAAGAAATGCTCTTCCGGCGAGGTGGTCGTATCCGTTTCGTCTACCGAGACCTCAACCTCGAAAGGCCGGCCGGTTGAGCCTGCCGCGTGGGTTGAGCCTGCCGAAACCCCGCTGATTTCGACAGGCTCAATCAGCGCGTGGGCTAGATAATGATACATTTCGGCCACGTGCGCGATGGCCCGGCCGTACTTGGCCGCAGCGCGGAGCAGCGTTTCCTCGTCAAAAATGAGCGTGAAATCTCCTTCAATGTCAAAGACTTTTAAATACCGCGCGCGCAGTGCGGTTTCATCATCATCCAGCCGATCCCACGGCAGGGCGGCGACCTTGGTCTTTAGCACGGACAACGGCTCGCTATGCGCATCATTGTCGACGTGCTCGCGGGGGTCAAAGGTGTAAAAGGTAAACCCGGCAGCGACGCAGGCGTCCACGTCGGCCCTGGTCTTGAGGTGGTCGGCATCCGCGCCATAGCCGCCGCGCCAACCCTCTTGAAACACGCCCCAGGTGCCGTCGTTGACCACGTCTTCCGGCGTGCGTCCGGTGCGTTCCATCTCGCGGATCGACTGCTGGGTGAAAATCGGCGCCACGCCCCCGCCTGTTTCGACAGGCTCAACAGGCAGGGCCGACCATGTTTTGCGCACCGCCCGCACGTGTCCCGGCGTGGCCAGGCCCAGGCGGTCGCCGCAGCCGGCCGAGGTTTTCAGCCCCAGTGTGGCCGGTTTGGTGAAGGGCAGCGCCGCGTGCAGCGCCAGCGCGTTGGGGTACGTCGTGGCGCAGATGCGCAAATTGAACGCCCGGCCATCGACAATGGTGTCGGTGTCGGCGCCGGCAAAGCCGTCCAGTGCGGCATTTTCGCCGTCATACAGCAAAAACAGGTATTTTCGAACGCCTTCGGCGCTCGCCGCATCCTGTCGCCCCAAAAAAAACAGCGCCTTGTGGGCGGCCGCGACCGACCGCCAGTAAACGTCGGCGGCAGCGATTTTGCCCAACTGCGCAGCCAGCGCGCGCGCGGCAGCTTGATCCAACGGAGGTTGCACATCTTGCCGGCTCAACAGCGCAAACAGATCGTTCATACCTGACTCCTTGATTCAGTCGAGCGCGCCCGTCGGGCACGCAGCGGTCGTGCCGCGGATCATCAATTCGGTATTAAGCACAATAGCTTCGGCCGGCGAACCTTCGCGTTCGGCCATCAACTCTACAATCAAGGCCATCGCCTGCCGTCCCAACTGGTACTTGGGGATGTGAATGGTCGTCAATGCCGGGGAAACGAGCGCAGCCAGGGAAATGTCGTCAAAGCCAACGATCGAAAATGCGCCCGGCACGTCGACGCCCAAATCCCGGCAGGCGCGCATCGCGCCGACGGCGACCAGATCATTAAAAGCCAGCAGGGCGGTGAGTTCTGGCGCGCGTTGGAGCAGCTTGAGGCTCGCCGCATGGCCTTCTTCAGCCCGAGGTGCGCAGTGAGTTTGCCAATGCGCTTTGGGTATCAGGCCATGCGCATCCATCGTCTGCCAATACCCTTGCGTGCGTTCCCGCCCGCTGTGCGAGTTGGGCGGCCCAGCCAGCAAGCCGATGTTGCGGTGTCCAAGTGCGATCAGATGTTCGACTGCCCTCGCTGCCCCGCCGGCATCGTCGATCAGCACCAACCCGGCCGGGACGTTCGACAAGCGGCGATTGACCAAAACCAGCGGCTGGTATCGACGGGCCAGTTGTTCCAGTTCTTGCTCGGAAAGCCGCGAGCTGCACAGGATCAACCCGTCGACGCGCTGCGCTTCCAGGGAATGAATGGCCTTGATTTCGCGTTGCAAGTTCTCGGCGGCGTTGCACAAAAAGACGTTATAGTCTGCTTCATGTGCCGCATCTTCGATACCGCGCGCGATCTCGGAAAAAAAGGGGTTGGCGACATCGGGAACGACGAGGCCAATGTTGTGGGTGCGGCTGCTGACCAGGCTGCGGGCAATGCTGTTGGGTCGATAGCCCATGCGCTGGGCAATGTCCAAAACGCGGGCCTGAGTCTGAGGACTGACTTCGCCCTTGTCGTTGATCGCCCTGGATACGGTTTGCGCGGACACGCCCGCCTCGCGGGCGATGTCCTTGATTGTGACTCTGCGCACGACCTGCCCTCACATCCTTGCAAGACCGTCCCCTGAAAAAAATGTCGGCTTCGTGAACGTTAACGAATCCATTATAACACAAAAACTGAACAAGGTCAAAAATGACAAAAGCATCACTCGATGATACAATAGGGCCTATCCCGTAAGATCCTTGCACGAGAAGCAGGGACTTGCCGGGTGGCAAAACCGGCAGATGAAGCTTGTCCGCATTCAGTTCCGCTTTAGTCGGGATAGGATTCGTTTGCTCGATATCGCTCAACGAAAGACACCCATGATCGAAATCTCACCGACACTTTTGATCGACGAATCGGAAATTCAACTGGACTTTGTGCGCGCCTCCGGGCCGGGCGGGCAGAACGTCAACAAGGTCGCCACGGCGGTGCAACTTCGCTTTGACGTGGCCCACTCACCCTCCCTGCCCGACCCGGTGCGCGAGCGGCTGATCCGGATCGCCGGAAAACGCATCACCCAGGAGGGCATTCTGATCATCGACGCGCGGGCGCATCGCACGCAGGAGCGAAACAGGCAAGAGGCGCTTGATCGGCTGGCAGCGTTGATCCAGGAGGCGACCAAACAACCCAAGCGCCGTCGCAAGACTCAGCCCTCGGCCGAGGCCCGGCGCAAACGGCTGGAATCTAAACGGCAGCGCAGCGAGATCAAACGCGCCCGGCGCCGGCCTTCCAACGACGAGCTTTAGGCATTTCATTTCCAGAAAGGAACCTTTTGAATGTCAATTCGCAAAGAATACCGCTACTTTGATGTGTACCCGCGCATCGTACGGGCGGGGCAAACCACTCAAATCACCGTCAAGCCGCTGTTTGACCACGCTCGCTTTCAAGACGGTCAAACCTACACCGTCGCCGTCCAGCCGGTCGAGGGCAGCGTCGGGCAAACGACTTGGGCCGTCCCGTCCGCCTTGCCTTTCGATCTGGACAACGGCGCGCTGACCTTCAGCTATGTCTTTGAGCGCGAGCAGGAATATGTGCTGCTGATCTCGGTCGATGACAAAGGCCGGCAAAAGTTGCTTTGGGAGTTTCACCTCTACGCGCTGGACCAAGACCTGTTCGCCCGCCACCCGTTCAAGGGCGACGTGCATATGCACAGCGCCTACTCGGACGGGCGCGAGTCGCCCGCTTATGTGGCCGGGGCTTGCCGCCGCACCGGCCTCGACTTTATCGCCGTCACCGATCACCGCCGCTACGCCCCTTCGCTGGAAGCGATCCGGGCATTTGAAGGCGTGGACATTGATCTGCGCATCTATCCCGGCGAAGAAGTTCACCCGCCCGACAACCCGGTGCATATCATCAATTTCGGCAGCAGTTTCAGCGTCAACGACCTGTTTGCGGCAGATGCCTACCGCGCCGGGGTCAGGCAGATCGAAAATGCGCTGACCGACCTGCCGCCCGGTCTGGATCCGTATCCGTATGCCTCGTGCGTGTGGTGTTTCGACCAGATTCGCGCCGGCGGCGGGCTGGCCGTCTTTTGCCACCCCTATTGGGTCTCCCGCTACCGCAACGACGTGCCGATCGACTTGATCGACCTGATTTTTGAACGCCAGCCCTACGACGCGCTGGAGTTGATCGGCGGCTATTGGCTGCACGAGGTCGAATCGAACACGGTGCAGGCAGCGCGCTACCACGAGGAACGCGCCAAAGGCAAGCAAATTCCCGTGGTCGGTGTGAGCGATGCGCACGGCTGCGAGCGCGATGGCCTGCTCGGTTGGTATTACACAGTAGTGTTTTCTCCAACCGACGATTTGCCTGATTTGATTTCAAATATCAAATCGTTGTATTCCGTCGCCGTCGAGGTGCTGCCCGGCGATCCGCCGCGTGCGTTCGGGCCGTTCAGGCTGGTCAGGTATGCCCAGTTTTTACTGCGCGAGGTCTTTCCCCAGCACGACGAGCTGTGCGTCGAAGAGGGTCGTTTGATGCTCGCTCACGCGGCGGGCAGCCCGCATGCTGCGCCGATGCTACATCTGCTTCGTGGCCGCATCGGTATGCTATACGATCACCTGTGGGACATGCAGTGACCCTCACTGCGGTCATCCTGATTCTGATCTCGGCGGGCACGCACGCCGGCTGGAATCTGATCGGCAAACGCGAGCATCCGTCGGCGGCCTTTTTGCTGCTGGCCAATACATTGGGCTTTGTCTGGCTCGCGCCCGCGTTGCTGTTGTTTGGACGCGCGCTGCCCGCCTTTCCGGCCGCGGTGTGGGGTTGGTTGATCGTCACCGGCCTGTGCCAAGCGCTCTATTATGCAGCGCTGGCTGGCGCTTACCGCGCTGGCGACATGTCGGTTGCTTATCCGCTGGCCCGCTCGACGCCGGTGGTGTTGGTGGCTGCTTTCAACCTGATTCTCGGCCGCACCAGCCGAATCAGCGTGCTGGCTCTGGCCGGCATCCCCCTGATCGTGCTGGGCGGGCTGCTACTGCCGTTGCGCCGCTTCTCCGATCTACGCCCCGGTCAAGCTGGCTGCAAGACCTATCTCCAGGCATCGACGCTGCTGGCGCTGCTCGCGGCGCTGGGCACGACCGGCTACTCGCTGATCGACGATCATGCATTGCGCCTTTTACGCATCGCGCTGGGTCGGCGCGCCGCACCCGGCCTGCCCGTCGATGGCGCGGCGGCAACCGTACTCTTTGCCTTTCTGGAAGGTGTCACTTCTTCTTTCTGGCTGGCGCTGTTTGTGCTGGCGGCAAAACAGCGCCGCACCGACCTGGCCCGGGTTTGGCGAGAGCAGATCAGGCCGGCGGCGCTCGCCGGATTGGGCATCTATCTCGGCTATACCCTCGTGCTGGTGGCAATGGGCTTTGTGCGCGACGTGAGCTATGTCGTCGCTTTCCGGCAGTTGAGCATCCCATTGGGCGCGCTGGTGGGCGTGCTGGTGCTCAAAGAGCCGAGCTATGCGCTCAAATGGGCCGGCGTGGGGATTATGTTCGCCGGTCTGGTGCTGGTCGGCATTGGATGACTTGCCAAACGGGCCAGGATGTGATTTAATAAACCAAGTAGACGAATCAAAGGAGATTCAGGGCACATGCAAGCTTACAGACGTTGTTTGATCGGATCGGACCGCATCGCGGCTTGATGATCTCTTGCCTGGAAGCTTGTGATTTATGCCCAAGGAGCAACTATGGCTGAAGAACAGATCGCGTTCCAGCGGCCCCAATCGCTGACCGACGAGCAGACGCACTATTGTCCCGGCTGCATCCACGGCGTGGTGCATCGGGTGGTCGCCGAAGCAATGGACGAGCTGGGCATTCGCGGCAGGACGATCGGCATTGCGCCAGTGGGCTGTTCGGTGTTGGCCTACAACTATTTCAACTGCGACTTTGCCGAGGCCGCCCACGGCCGCGCTCCGGCGATGGCCACCGGCCTCAAGCGCGTGCTGCCCGACAATATCGTGTTCACCTACCAGGGCGACGGCGATTTGGCCTCGATCGGCGCGGCAGAGGTAGTCCACGCAGCGGCGCGCGGCGAAAACATCACCACCATTTTCATCAACAATGCCGTCTATGGCATGACCGGCGGGCAGATGGCCCCGACAACGCTGCCGGGGATGGTTACCACCTCGTCACCCTACGGGCGCGACGTGGAAACGATGGGCTATCCGCTGCGCGTGTGCGAGCTGCTGGCCCAGATCGACGGCGCATCGTATATCGTGCGGCGCACGGCGATCAACCCGCGCGAGGTGCGGCGGCTCAAAGACGCCGTGCGCAACGCCTTTCGCGTGCAAATAGCCGGGATGGGCTACTCGCTGGTCGAGGTCATCTCCAACTGCCCCACCAACTGGGGAATGCCGCCGATTGACTCGCTCAAATTTGTCGAAGAGAAAATGCTGGCCTATTATCCGCTGGGCGATTACAAGGTGCGCCCCGAAGTGCAGGACATGCTGACCAGCGGGCGCAGGAGGTCGTAATGCACGAGGAAATCATCTTTTCCGGGTTTGGCGGGCAGGGCGCGCTCTTTGCCGGGCAGTTGCTCACCTACGCCGGGATGGACGCCGGCTGGAACGTGACCTGGATTCCTTCCTACGGCCCCGAAATGCGCGGCGGCACGGCCCACTGCACGGTGATCATCTCGGATGCGCCGGTCGGCTCGCCGATCATCCGCAACCCGACCATCGCCGTGGTGCTCAATCCCCTGTCGATGGACAAGTACGAACCCCTGCTCAAGCCGGGCGGGCTGCTGGTGGTCAACTCGACGCTGGTGCCGCGCCAGG
>JAFGEY010000287.1 GCA_016931365.1 Anaerolineae bacterium | reverse complement strand
TCACCACCCGCTCCATGCGCGAGCGCGAGCTGAGCACTTTTTGCATGGTGCCCCACTGCTTTTTGAGTTCGTCCTTTTGCCAGTCGTTCAGCCCCCGTGTCTTGGCCTCGAACCAGGCATCGATCTTGGCCTGCGAGCTGAGGCGCTGGTCGATGTCCCGCGCCTCGTAGACCAGGTCGAGGATCACCCCATCCTCGACCGCCTCGTTGAACTTGTAAGTGTGGATGTAGCCGCCAAAGACCTCCAGGCTGGTCTGGGCGTCCTTTTTGAGCAGCGGCGTGCCGGTAAAGCCGATGAACACCGCCTCGGGCAGCAGCGCCTTCATGGCCCGGTGCAGCTTGCCGCTCTGGGTGCGATGGCATTCGTCGACAAAGACAAAGACCTCGCCCACCGTTTGGCTGGGCTGCGCTTCCAGGTCCTTGATGAACTGGTCGAAATCATCCACGTCGCGCCGGCCGAACTTGTGCACCAACGAGCAAAGCAGGCGCGGTCTGGCCTGCCCGAGCTGGCGCATCAGGTCGCCCCCGCTGCTGGTGCGATGGATCGTCTCGCCGGCGTCGCCAAAGACCCGCTCGATCTGCTTGTCCAATTCGTCGCGGTCGGTGATGACCGCCACCCGGGCGTGGGGGTTGTGCGCCAGAATCCAGCGCGCCAGCAGCACCATAACGATGCTTTTGCCGCTGCCCTGGGCGTGCCAAATCATACCACTTTGACGCCGGCGCATGTGCTCCTGCGCGGCCTTGACGCCAAAATACTGATGTGCGCGCGGCAGTTTTTTATAGCCGCCGTCAAACAGCACAAAATCGCGCATCAACTCGATCAGCCGCTCGGGGCAGAACATCTTGAGCAGGTACTTGTCGAGCTTGAAGCGGGTGTTGTCCTGTTCGTCTTCTTTCCAGGTCAAAAAGTACTTTTCTTCGGTGCCGATGGCGCCGTAGCGCAGGCCCTCGGAATCGTTGCCGGCGAGCACAAACTGCACGGTGCTGAAAAACCATTCGTTGAATTCCACCCGCTGGTTGGAGATGTTCTGGCGGATGCCGTCGCCGATCGAGACGCGACTGTTTTTCAGTTCCAGCACGGCGATGGCGATGCCGTTGACATAGAGCACGACGTCGGGCCGCCGCTCGTGATGGCCGCGCAGGGTCACTTCTTGGGCGATGAAAAAATCGTTCTGCGCCGGCTCGTCCCAGTCGATCAGGTGGACGGTCTCTGTGACCTGGCCCGCTTCGACCTTGACCGGCGCGCCGTAGCGCAGCAGGCTGTAGACGGCCTGGTTGTTGCCGTACAGGCCGCGGCTGTGGTTGTCGGCCTCGCCGCGCAGGCGAAACAGCGCCGCGCCGATCTGCGCCGGCGTATAGCCGCGCCGCTCCAGCCAGGCGAGGAGGTATTTTTCCTCGACGTTGCTGTTGTCCTCGTCGCGCCGGTCGCCGAGGTAGCGATAGCCCAACTCGTGGCAAAAGAGGGCGACGACGCGGTCTTGGGTGGCCCGTTCGGGTTGGCCGATATTCATCCTGTTCCCCTTTTGTAGAGACGCAAAACCTTGCGTCTGCCGGGTAGAGACGCAAAATATTGCGTCTCTACAATAGCCGAATCCTCCCGGTGAGCAGTTCTTGCATCATGCCCTGTTTGATCAGGCGGGTTTTGGCCAGTTTGGCCTCCAGCGCGGCGATCTCGGCGTCCATGTCGCTGAGGACGGCGGCGATGGCGGTTTGTTCCTCAAGAGTTGGGACAGAAAAAGAGAATTTACGCATATCCGAAGCATATAAATGATAAACAGTGGTTCCTGTTACAAGCTGAAGTATTTGTGTCCTTTGGTATCCGATCATATAACTCAGAAAAATGCCATTAATATCTTTGCTTCTGATGACCAGAATGTCGCCACCGATAATCACACCATCCTCTTGAATGCAACTAGCCGTGGCTAAGCCATTGGGGGTTACATCCGATGTTGGCATCAGTACATCATTTGATTGTGACAAAAAAGCATCATCTCCAACGTCTGTATAGCTGGCGATCTCCTGAATCCTTTCTTTGTATTTCGTGAAAAGCTCGCCATAAAGTATACATTTCCTAGCTCCATCCTTGGAGATTACACTTTTAGAAAGACCTTTGCCCTTGAAGAAATTGGCGATATCTCCAAGTCTCTTGTTTTCCCACTTTCTACGAAACCCCGGCAGCCGCCGCTTGCCGGTGAGCAGCTCTTGCATCGCCCCTTGCTTGACCTGCCGTTTCTTGGCGATGAGCTGTTCCAGCGCCTCGATCAGCGCGTCCGCGTCGCTCAATGCCCCGGCGATGGCTTCTTGTTCGGCGAGTGGAGGTAGCGGAATTTTAGTAAGCTTAAATGCAGTGTTTGTAATGTGTACCTGTGTGCTTCCGACCATAATCGAGTTTGCAAGAGTTCGATACCAATGAGTATTCGAAAGTTGCACAAGATAACCCGGCACCACGCTTTCATTGACCTTGAAGCCATACACCCCTTGTGCGAGAATGAAAGTATCCTGCCCTCTGATTTGAACCATCAATCCGATGCTTGGGCCACTTGGTACTAAGTCGCGTAGAACGACAATAGTATACGTTTTATCGACTTGACTTCGATGATTAGCAGCGGCATACTCAGGTGAACAAAATTTCAGATCGCTATCGGCAATCTGAAGCCAACCTGTTCTCCCAACGCCACCCTTGGGCAGGACTTTTACACCAATGTCTGTGAAGTCTGACGGCTTCAGCGGTGCTCCACCTCTGAACTCGGTGAGCAAATCACCGATAGGAACAACATCCCACGTATCGGGAATTGTCCCAATCTCAGTTTGCTTGTATCCAGGATTTAGTTTCATACGATCCTTAGCCTGCTCCTTTAAGACGTTCAAACTGCTTTGGCCAAGACCTGGGTGGTTTCAAACACATTCCATCCTCGCGCACAAATGCACAAATTCCCGGAAGAGAATTGTTGCCACAGATGGAAGGATTAGTATGCCGACAACCTTCAGTCTGGTTTGCGGTATCTTGAGGTTTCAAGGGAACATGGAAAATTCCTAATTGTTTTTTTGTCATAGATGGAATCCCATTCTTTCAAGGTGTTGATTTACTTTCTTGTCCAATTTGATCACACGATTGTTCATTTGGGGCAGCGGGGTCGCGTAGCGCTCGGCCAGTTCTTTCACCCGCCCGGCAATGGCCTGGCTGATGCCGTCCATCTCGCCGCGCACGGCCCTTTCCAGCGCGGCCAGCCACTTGTCGTCCACCACCAGCGTCTTGATCTCGGCTTCGCTCAATCTGGGGTATTGGGCATACGCCCTGGCGTCCAGATCGGCCTCGGCCTCACGGATCGCTTTTTTCAGTTCGGCCTCGCGGGCGTTCAGGGCCAGCCACCGCCGTAGAGACGCAATATATTGCGTCTCTGCATCCGCATCGCCCTCAATCTCTTTCAGGTACGCGGACACGCTGCCCTTGTTGATCCGTTCCAACTCGGCAAACGCGCCCTCTTCGCCGCCCTGTTCCTCTTCCAGTTCGGCCAGTTCGGCAGACACGCCGTCCAGGTCGGCGGCCAGTTGGTCGATCGCCGCCTGCTCGGCCGCAAAATAGCGGGCGACGAGGAGCGCCTTGGGGAGGAGGTCGCAGGTCCAGCCCTTGTCTCGCTGGCGGCCCTTTTTGTCCGTCTCGATGATGCGGCTCGTCTCGGCCTTCCAGCCGTCGCCGGCGATCAGGTAGGCGTCGTCCTGCATCGTCTCCGCCCAATAATCCAGCAGGTGCTGGTAGACGTTGTACCGGTCGATCAACGGCTGCCCGTCATAGTGCGCCAGCAGGTCTTCGGCCAGGTCGGCGATGAGCTGCTTGGGGGCAAAGCCGGGCCGCAGCGCCTTGAGGGTCGCCGCGCTCCGGCGGCGCCAACGGTCAAAATGGGCGCTCATTTGCGCGGCAAAGGCCGCAAACTCGGGGTGCTCGAAAATGGCCGTCTTGATCGCCGCCTTGTCCACGGCCAGGTCGAGGTAGCCAGGGCGGTTGGCCGCGAACAGGGCCGATCTGAGCTGCGGGCAGACGCGCCAATAGCGGTCGAGGGCATCCACGTCGGCGATGGGGATGCCGCCGCGCAGATGGCCCTCGATGTCCTGCACGTCCTCCGCTTCCTGGCCGTCGATGTAGCGCGGCAGGTTGAGGTTGAACTCGTTCTGCGCGATCTCGTCCATGCTTACCAGGCGCGAATAGCCGGGAATTTCGAGCTGGTGGGCGAACACGTCAACGATCTGGTGGATGTCGCGGTCGCGCAGGCGGTTCTTGGGGCCGTCCTTCATGTAACCCGCGCTGGCGTCGATCATGAAAATGCCGCCGCCGGCCGCCCGCTCGCGGGCCTCCGCCTTGTCGAGGACGACGATGCAAGCCGGGATGCCCGTGCCGTAGAACAGGTTGGCCGGCAGGCCGATGATGCCCTTGATATAGCCCCGGCGCACCAGGGCGCGGCGGATGTCGGCCTCGGCGTTGCCGCGAAAAAGCACCCCGTGCGGCAAGATGCACGCCCCCTGGCCGGTGCTTTTCAGCGAGCGGACAATGTGCAGCAGGTAGGCATAGTCGCCCTGGCGGGCCGGCGGTATCCCGAACCCCTTGAACCGCTCGTAGGGGTCGTTGGCGGGATCGAGGCCGGTGCTCCAGCGCTTGTCGCTGAACGGGATATTGGCCACCACGTAATCAAAGGTCTTGAGCACCTCGCCGTCCTTGAACTTGGGGTCGGTCAGCGTGTTGCCCTGCCTGATCAGCGCAGTGGGGTTGTTGTGCAGGATCATGTTCATCCGCGCCAGGCCGGCGGTGGCGGCGTCCTTTTCCTGGCCGTTGAGCGTGACCGGCGTGCGGGCCTCGGCGGCGAGCTTGAGCAGCAGCGAGCCGGAACCGGCGGTCGGGTCATAGACGGAAGTGTCGGCGCTGGTCTGCGCCGCGCGGATGCCCAGCAGCTGCGCGATTACCCGGCTGACCTCGGCCGGGGTGTAAAACTGCCCTTTGCTCTTGCCGCTTTCGGTGGCAAAGTGGCGCATCAGGTATTCGTAGGCGTCGCCCAGAATGTCGTCGTCTTCGGCGCGGTTCTTGGAGAAATCGAGCGCGGGATTCTCAAAAATGGCGATCAGGTTGGTCAGCCGGTCGACCTTTTCCTTGCCATCGCCGAGCTTGACCGGATCGTTGAAATCGGGAAAGTCGGACTGGGAAAGCTGCTGGTTGGCCTTGGCCAGCGGGGCGATGATCTTTTTGTTGATCTGGTCGCCAATGTCGGATTTGCCCTTGAGCGCGACCATGTCGGCAAAGCTGGCCCCGGCGGGGACGACGACGGCAGAATAGGGCATCCCGGCGTACTTGTCGCTGATGTACTTGATGAACAGCAAGACGAGGACATAGTCCTTGTACTGGCTGGCGTCCATGCCGCCGCGCAGCTCATCGCAGCTGGCCCAGAGGGAGCTGTACAGTTCGCTTTTTTTGATTGCCATGAGAGACCTCGGTGTGATCGTTGGATTTTAGAGCGGAACAAACAAGCCCGTCTCACCGGTTCTTGACGGCGGACGGGCCTGGTGATATACTGACATCATCGTGGCGGTCCGTCGCCCCGGTCGTCGCCTCGGACCCTGCTATGGTCGCGAGGCGCTTTTTTTAACTACAAACATTATACCATTGCCTCTTGCTTCTGACAACAGGCCGCGACTCTTTGGTCACGGCCTGTTTTTTCACCTGGGTAACCATTGCGCCGGAGTAAAGTGCTGCTCCGTCTGCTCGGCGATCCAGTGGTTCAACGCGGCGCGGTCCACCCGCCACTCGCGCCCGATCCTGTAAGCGGGGAGAGTGCTGTCAATTATCGCCCGTAAATGTACCACCTCTTTTGAGAGTGCATAGAAGGAAATTATGGAATACAACTTGACTGATACACAACGCGAACTGCTCCGTTGGCTGGTTTCCCAAGTCCGAACGGGTAAATTGTCAGAAGAATTTTGGGTTGTATGGATGTTTGATGGGGGAGAAATTGGTGAATGGCAAGGGGAGCATCCAAAAATTACACGAGGTATGCTAGATGCACTTGCAGAGGCTGAACTTGTACAGTGTGTCCCCCACTATAAAACAATAAGCCGAACAGTGGGGAAAGCCAACCCCAGATTACATACTAGCCAGTCGGAAACAAATCGAAGCTGTATAATCACACGTCGTGCTTTTGATGCGGTCGACAACAATTTTGTAATGCCCGATGTTTCACCTGAAACCCAGGTCAATATTGGATCGATTATCCATAATATGAGCGGTGGAAATGTCCAAGCTGTGGGTTTTGCTCAAGAGACCGAGTTTTCGCAACTTGTCAATGATCCTGAGCTTCTGTGTTCCCAAATTGATAACTGGATCGAGGAGTTGGTTGATAAAGTTAAGCCGGATTTGGCCGCTGCCGATTTAGTGACATATATTCAGACAGCACAAGAACTCAAAGACCAAATAGTGCAGGACAAGCCAAATCCCTCGATGATTAAACGAGCCCTTGCAACACTTGGTTTTTTAGGAGACATAGAAGGCAGTGTGGGTCTCATAATACGTATATGGCCGTTCATCACTACTATTTTACCTGTCATTGTGGCAAGGCTTGGTGGTTACTCGGCGTTCGCTCAAAATTTGATTTAAAAACGGAATTTTCTATACTCTTCGATTATGCTAAACATACAAGGAATCCAAGCGCAAATCGAACGAGTGGATGACCTGCCGGTCATCTTTGGTCTTTTACAACAAATGCGCATACAAGCGATCATAGACAAGGTGGTCATTCCCCATGGAAACTGGCAGGGACTGAGTCCGGGTTGGGTGATCACCATCTGGCTGATGCACATCCTGAGCGAGTGTCAGCACATTATGGAGCCCGTGCAAGCCTGGGTTGGAAGACACCAGCATGTGCTGCGTCAATTGACGGGACAAGCGGTGTGCGAGCTAGACTTTACCGACGACCGATTGGCCCGGTGCCTGTTCTATCTGCACGAGCGAGAAACGTGGACGGCCATTGAAGCCCAATTGAGCGCGACGCTGATGCGCGTCTATGATCTGAACCAACACAAAGTGGTTCGTCTGGATGCGACGGTGGGCAGCGTAGCGCATGATCCGACACAACACACCCTGTTTCAAGTGGGCAAAGCGAAACAGGGTCAGTACGAGACACAGTTCAAAATGATGCTGGCCAGTCTAGATCCGCTGGGTTTGGTCCTGGTTGCTGATGTTGTCGCTGGGGACCGGGCAGACGACCCGTTGTACGTGCCCTGCTATCGACGGATGAAACAAACCATCAAACAACAGGGGTTATTGATCGTGGGCGACTGTAAGATGAGCGCGTCGGAAACAAGAGCCGTGATTGTCCAAGGCGGCGACTATTACCTGTCGCCATTGGCTTTTTTGAAAGCTGAACCCAGCCTGCTCGACGACCTGCTCCAGCCCTGGCAAGGTCGAGAAGAAGAAGCTACGCGCATCTTTTTGCCTGAAGACATCCCTAGCGATGGCTGTGCGCCCGACCCCGACCTGGCGATTGCCTACGGATTCGAGGTCAGCCGACCGCGCACGGCCATTGTGGCTGGAAAGACCGTGAACTGGACTGAGCGCTTGCTGGTCATTCGCTCTCTCAGTTATCAAGAAACGATACAGGATGGATTACATCGTCGACTGGACAAAGCAGAGGCGGCTTTGCGTGCTTTGACCCCGGCACGGCAGCGGGGAAAACGTCAGTTCATAGACCAAGCCAGCCTGAAATCCGCGATCAAGCAGATTGAGACCAAGTACCGGGTTGAAGGTCTTTTCCACACCACCTGCAAATGCCAGGTGCAAGAACGGCACATCCGCGGCTACAAGGGCAACCCCAGCCGTGTGGAGCGCAAGGTGCGCTATCAACTGACGGTGACCCGCAACCAAGAAGCCATCGCCGAAGCCGAATTCAAAGCAGGCTGGCGCATTTACGTCACCAATGCACCGCCGCAGGAACTCGATTTGTCTCAGTCGGTACTGACCTACCGCGACCAATATCTGGTCGAAAATGTGTTCCGCCGTTTGCAGGGGCATATTCTTTCCATCACCCCCGTCTATGTGCAACGGGATGATCACGCTCTGGGCCTTTTTCATCTGCTCACGATTGGGGCCCGTTTGCTCGCGCTCGGAGACTACCAGGCGCAGCAAGCTCTGGCGCAAGAAAACACCGAATTGACCGGCATCTACCGGGGCAATCCCAAGCGCGGCACAACTCGCCCGACGACAGAACGCATGCTCAAAGCGTTTGAGAATATCAACCTGCTGATCATTCCCTCAGAAGCAAGGATCCGCTGCTATCTGACCCAGTTATCATCCGTGCAGGAGCGCATTTTGACCCTGTTGGGCTTGCCTCGTTCTTTGTACACTGACTTGCAGGTTGGTTGACCCAGGGGAAAGTGTGTCTATTGCCTGTATGCGATTGTTAATGAACTAAAATATATTAATATTAACGCTATACATCAGACTGATTACTGCCTGTACGTCTCATTTTCGTGCTTGCCGATGTGTCAGTCCTAATCTGGCCTTTTCACAAAAATTTGAGCGAACGCCGAGTGGTTAGTTCTTGATTGTTAAATTGCAAACACAAGTGGATAAAGAAGATGGATCGGCTTTAGGTCACAAATTACTGACTAGTGGTTAAAAACGAAATACGTTGCCGCAGACACAACGTCGTGTTTGTCCGGCGCGAACTGTAAAGCGTCGTCCGCAAGTGCAAGTAACTGTAAATGTCACTTTTGGGGGACGAATACGAATTTTTCGCATTGTGCTATACCTCCTACATTGATGTTGCAGACAGTAATACATTTGCACAAAATACCGATCCATCTTCCCGGATTGAAAAATGAATCTGCGCAGTGTGTCATGAAATGTACTGTTTGCCTCAAACCCATCAACTGGTTTGACAGGTTTGTGGAGGTGTGATATATTACACACATTCTGATGTGCAGTAATTTATCAATTTTCAAACATTGTTTGCCCTGTGTGCCATCACAGGGCTTTTTTCATTAATACGGCAGTTCACTTTTCGCCCTGGCACAACATTATACTACTAGATATAGAAAAAGTCAAACAAAAAAACACTATATGTAGTATAGACCACATGTTCTTCGATATCGGAATATGGCTTATTCAGATAGAAGTAGGTCTAGAATGAATAAACGGCCTACTTGATCCAAGTAGGCTGTTTATTTGGCGATCAACGTTGCGTTGATCAATTCGGCGTTGAGCGACGATGTCGCTTTACAGGTACTGTTTTTCGCTCGCCGCCAGGCGGTTTACGTTTGTACGGCTTAACAGGCACAATTTTCTTGTCTTTACCAGTTTTTGCCATTTTTCCTCACCTCCGTTTCAGTGTAGATATGTATCTTGGATAGCACACTATCGAACGCCCCAAGGTGGATCATATTTGTCGCCCATCAGCACATCGTAGAAAGCTAATGGGCTGAACCATCAAGACATCGAAGAAGCATGTGACTCAGCAACCATTAGAACATCGAGAAAACAGCCACTATATCTGGCTATCAAGGCTCGATTTTGTCAGGAAACGCCACATCTTGGGGTATTCGCTCTGTTCATCATTCTTCGATGTGCTGATGGCGCGTTTGCCCATCAAGGGGCTCCGGTTTTCTTCGATGTCTTGATGGGCTACACATATTGAATAGACACTAATAAATGCCTGATCAAAATTTCGAGATTTTCAGTGCAATTTTGGTGTCCCTAGTATATATTACCGAGTTGGAAGGATTTTTTGCCATATTTATGGCGAAAAAGTGGTTGAAACCGGTAATATAGTATATGAGGGATTACCACTATGGAGGGGATTGCTTTGGATCTAGAGACTTATAAATTGTTACTGAAACAGGATTGGGAAACTATTGGCCCGAAACTGGTGGCATTTGGAATAAGGTATGCGGAGCGTTACTGGTGGCGTCACGGAAATGGAAATTTGCCATCGGGGAATATGATTGAAGATGTGGTTCAAGAATTGATCGCTAGAACTCTCAGTGGCGAGCGACAATGGGATCCAAACAAAATAGATTTGGTACGTTGGCTAAAGCAGCAGTTACCAAGTCTCATCAACCATTTGTGTCATTCTGCGCCTAACAAACATGAGGTTGCGATCTTGGAAAATGATGATGGCGAACAATTAACGGATCAGATTGAATATCAAGCATATCGCTTTGATGCCGCCGCCGTCAAGAATACCGCTGATCCAGAAAAGCTTGTATTGACAGAGGAGGCAATACGGTATAGAGAGAGTGTTTTAGTTCAAGCCATAGATGGAGATACAGAACTTGAGCGAATACTAGACGTGATTTGCGATGGTTGCGAACCCAAAGCAAGGCACTTGGCCGAGGAACTCGGCATTCCTGTTCAAGATGTATACAATCAATTGAAGAGGCTACGGCGACGAGTTGATAAACTAATGAAGGGGGCACAAGAGTGAAAAGGCGGAGGAGAGTTGAGACAAGTGAAGATCTAGTTCGAGCCTTTGCCGATCTGTTTGATGAAACTGAATTGGAGACTCAAGAAGAGGTAGATGTTGTACTTCGAGAGGCTGGGCTTGATCCCAATCAGGTGAGGATAAGGACACGAGCGGTTGTCGACCGTGCAATTGCAGACTCACCACTGAATTGGCGGAATCAGGCAAACAAGTTGGAACAAGAGCGCGAGCGAATCGCCAAGGCAACAAGGGCAATCTTTCCCAATCGAGCGGATATCATAGCTGCTATCAAACGGTTGATGCCACAACCTGGGGGGCAAATGGCATTTGCTTACCGTAATCCTGAAGAACAGACAGACGAGGATCTGGTTGAGTTGCTAACTGAACTCAAGTATTTGGAGTCAAAACAGCAACAGGAGAATGACGAGTAGATATGGCGTTACCGCAACGAGCTGCTGAACGCGTGCTAGATGAATTGAAAGTTGCAGGTCCTCAGGATCTGCAACTTCTCGATCTGATTGCACAGGCAAGAGGTGCTACTGTTGTGTATAAACCTTTGAGTGGCGCTGAAGCTAGGCTTGCTGTTTGGGGGCAAGAAGCTGTCATAACAGTATCGAGCTTGATAGTTGACTCACACCGTCAAAGATTCAGTGTTGCTCACGAATTGGGTCATTTTGAGATGCATCGTCATCGCAGTCGCGTGATGATATGTACAAGTCAAGATATTGATAGCTGGGGGAGGCAAAAACCTGATGCAGCACTGGAGCACGAAGCGAACGAGTTTGCGGCAGCTCTTCTTTTGCCGGAACGTTTCTTTGCTCCTCGATGTCAAGACAAAGATCCCTCACTTGATTTTGTCGCGCACTTGGCAAACACCTTTGATGTGTCTTTGACAGCGACAGGAATTCGTTATCTTACATTCTGCGAAGAAGCTTGTGCGCTGGTTTTTTCACAGGACGGTTATATCAAGTGGTTTTATGGCAGCAAAGAGTTTAGGCGACAGGAAATATTTATTGATGTAAAAGCCAAGTTGGATTCCACGACTCTTGCTGCTGCACATTTCCAGAACAAGTTTGGGCAAGTTAGTCCGAAGCGTGTTCGTGCTTCAAGTTGGTTTGAACAAGGGGCATATCGAGATGATGCCACCGTGTTGGAGCAATCCTGGTTGATGCACAAGTATAATGCTGTGCTTACGTTGTTATGGATAGATCAAGACATTGATGATGACAATGATTTTTGGTTGGGACGTAGGCACTAATATATTGTTCAAAACAGCAATTTGTGCAATCGCTGATCCGTTTTTAGTATTTGAAAAAGGCGTTGGAAGGCCGCCAACTGGCAGCCCTTTTATTTTCTTCAACCACTAGCAGGCTGAGCCGTGCCCGGTGAGGTCGTCGGGGGCGGCGGTGCTGGTCCGTTGACCGGTGGGACCATAGGCCAGTGCCGTGATCGTTTGTTGTTACTGTATGCGTTGCCGCATCGCGTTCACGTGAGCGGTAGCATTCGATTATCGTGTTTCCCAGCGAGTGACCGTTCGATTTTTGGCAATGGCGATCAATAGGCATAATGATCTGGTCGCCTGGGTTGTTTGGTTCTATCCGTCCGATTGGCGAATATTCTCCATACTCCGGTTCTTGATCCACGCATCCAGATGATCGCGTTTGGCCCGCCACTGCCGGCCCACCTTGAAAACCGGCAGGTCGCCCTTGCAGGCCATCGCGCGCACCGTCAGGGGGTGCAGCCGCAGGTAGGCGGCCATCTCGTCAACGGTCATCACTTCAGACGCCAGGTCGTTCAT